>NZ_BLWF01000004.1:0-292576 GCF_013167955.1 Thermanaeromonas sp. C210 | reverse complement strand
GTCCTATTTTGACCAGTAGGGACTGTTCTGGGGAACCTTGCTCGCTTATTTCTATTGGCAGCCACCGGTTGGAACTTTCCGGGGGAGCTGTGGTCTGGTTCTTAAACTTCCGCAGCCAGTACCATAACTGCCTGGGGCTAATGCCCTCATGGGAGGCGCACCATTCTTTAACGCTTTGCCCGCTTTCCCTGTATTCGGCTATACGAGCTTCCCACAGTTGCTGTAATTCGGCTCTGGTCATAAGGGGAAATCCTCCTCAGTTAGTTTTCTGAGGAAGATTATCCCTTAAACTCGAGCACAATGCCAAGGTGGGTAGTATTTGACGCTTACTGCTATACTTACTCTTCCAGGTTACTCCCCGGTGATGAGCCGGGGGTTTTTTGTTTTGTTCCAAGTTTTGGTATGGCACCAATTGGGCACCAACCAACGAAAGCGGCCTCCGAGATGATCCCCGGAGGCCTTGATTTTTCTGGAGCTGATGGTGGGATTCGAACCCACGGCCTGCGCATTACGAGTGCGCTGCTCTACCTCTGAGCTACACCAGCAGAACTTTTCCGAAGGCATTATACCACTGTTGGGCTGGGGAGATCAAGGTGTCGGTTCACTTTTGTCGCTTAATTTGTTATAATGACTTCATGGATAAGCTAACCAGAGGGGGTCGAGTTGGTAAAGATGCTGGTGAACGTACTGATCAACTCGACCCTGCAGCGGGTTACCAGGCCCCTGACCTATGAAGTACCTTTGTCCCTGCAAAGGGAAATAGCCGTCGGGGCGCGGGTTGTGGTTCCCCTGGGTAAGCGGGAAGTCGAGGGGATAGTGACGGGCTTCCCTGGGCACGTACGTATAGATAATCTCAAATCGGTGCGGGAGGTACTCGATAAAGGGTTTTTGCCTCCCTCTTTAATTGAATTATTACTTTGGATCAGCGAATACTATTTATGCCTTCCGGGGGAAGTCTTGCCTTTGGTGCTGCCTCCTTTGCTCAAGGGGCGCCGATATTCGTGGCGCTGGGTGGGCGGCGGGGAAGAGGAAATCGAAGGTTTGGCCTTTATTTCTCCCCTTGCTGGGGAAGTGGCTACCTACTTGGCAAGGCGCGGGGAGGTAAGTGAGCGCCAACTCCGCCGGCGCTGGCCGGCCGGCGAATTGGCAACTGCCCTTCGCGAATTGGAAGACCGGGGTTTGGCCGTGAAGTTGCGGGCGGTTGCCGGAAAGGGGCAGGAGCCGCCATGTGGCCTCCCTGAAGGAACTGCGTGTTTCGGTAAGGAGGGGGAAAAGGGGCCCAGGGGCCCTATAATAGTATTGAACCAGGCTCAAAGGGCAGCCTTGCAGCTGATTCAGTCGGCCCTGGAAAGGGAAGGGGGCAACTTCTTACTCCACGGTATCACGGGGAGCGGTAAGACCGAAGTTTATATCCGCAGCATTGCGGTGGCTCTGGAGCGGAACAAGGGGGCCATCGTCTTAGTGCCGGAACACGCCTTAATACCGCAGATGGTCGAGCGGCTGCGATGTGCTTTTGGGGACCGGGTGGTGGTCATTCACGGTGAGCTAGCCCCTCGTGAGAGGACGGCTAACTGGTTTAAAATCCGCCAGGGGCAGGCCATGATAGCTGTAGGCACCCGGTCGGCCCTTTTTGCCCCCTTTCCGAAATTGGGCCTGATTGTCATCGATGAGGAACATGCCACTACTTACAAACACGAAGCCACTCCTCGCTATGATGCTCGAGAGGTAGCTCTGAAACGAGGCCAGCTGGAAAAGGCGGTTGTCATCTTCGGGACGGCCACGCCTAGTACCGAGGCATATTTCCTGGCTTGCCGCGGCCAGCTACAATTATTGGAATTAAAGGAGAGGGTGGCGGGAAGCACTCCTCCTCGGATTAAGGTCATTGACATGCGGGAGGAGTTCCGCAGCGGCCACTTCGGTCACTTCAGCAGGGAGTTACAAAGGGAAATAGGGTCCACGCTGGCCCGGGGAGAGCAGGTTTTACTTTTTCTTAACCGACGCGGATATGCTCCCCATGTGGTCTGCCGGTATTGCGGCTATGTCCCTGCCTGCCACCAGTGTGCCGTAGGTTTGACCTACCACGCAGATGGGAAATTACGCTGCCACTATTGCGGACTGGAACAGGCCTGGCCGGATACCTGCCCCCGCTGCGGTGGTTCCCTAGCGCTCCTGGGGATAGGGACCCAGAGGGTGGAGGCCGAGGTACGGGCTTGTTTTCCCCAGGCCCGCCTCCTGCGGGCCGACAGCGACACTACCGGGTCCCCCCGGCGGTGGGCCGAAATTTACCATCAGTTTGCCTGCGGGCAGGCCGATATACTCATCGGTACCCAGACCATTGCCAAGGGTATGGACTTTGAAGGTGTAACTTTAGTGGGTGTTATTAATGCGGATTTATCCCTGTTCTTGCCCGATTTTCGGGCCCGAGAGAGGACCTTTCAGCTTCTCATGCAAGTGGCCGGCCGGGCCGGGCGGAGGGCCCGGGAGGGCAAGGTATTGATTCAAACCTTCAATCCTGAAGACCCGGCTATTATTTTTGCCGCCCAGCAGGATTACAAAGGTTTTTATCGTACCGAAATTGCCGCCCGTCGGCTTCTGCGCTACCCGCCTTTTGTAAAGCTGGCCCGCCTTGGATTGATAGGGCCCTACGAAGGAGAAGTCATCAGCGCGGCCCACGCCTTGGCGAAGGTCCTCCAGGAAGCGGCAACAGGCATAGAAGTATTGGGGCCAGCGCCGGCCGCGATCGCCAGGATAAGGGGCGAATATCGGTGGCAGTTGACTCTTAAGGCTCCTTCCTGGCAGCAGATAAAGCGCGGGCTAGATAAAGGCTTGGCCCATTATAGGGTTCCGGCAGGTGTTAGGCTAATAAAGGAAATAGGGCCGGTTACCATGTGGTAAGCCCAAGGGGAGGCAATGGCCGGTGGCAGTTTATAAAATCGTAACTTTGGGGGAGCCGGTGTTGCGGGAAAAGGCCCAGCCGGTAACCAAGATAACTCCTAACTTGTTAAGACTCATAGATAATATGGCCGAAACTATGTATTTTGCTCCGGGGGTGGGGTTGGCTGCCCCTCAAATTGGGGTAAGTAAGAGGGTTATCGTGGTTGATGTCGGCGACGGCTTGGTAGAGCTGATTAATCCGGAAATTATAGCCGCGGAAGGTACAGAAGTCGGCATAGAAGGGTGCCTCAGTATACCGGGAGTTCAAGGTGAGGTACCGCGAGCGGCCAGGGTAGTGGTAAGGGGATTGGACCGCTACGGGCGAGGAAGGGAGTACAACGCCCGGGGGCTTTTTGCCCGGGCGTTGCAGCATGAGATCGATCACCTGGATGGAATTCTCTTTATTGATAGGGCGCTGCGCTTGTTTAAAGACGATCAAGAGGGGAGATAAATCCTGCGCTTGGTATTCATGGGCACGCCGCAGTTTGCGGCGGTTTCGCTACAGGCCTTGTTAGACAGCAGTCACCGCGTAGTAGGAGTAGTAACCCAGCCGGACCGGCCTAGGGGGAGGGGCCGCAAGATGGCTTTTTCTCCCGTCAAGGAGAAAGCCCTGGAGTACGGTTTGCCCCTTTTACAACCCCGGGACTTAAAGGATCCAGAATTTCTGGCAGCCCTGGGCAGCTGGGAGCCGGAATTAACAGTGGTGGTGGCCTTCGGCCGCCTTTTGCCTCGTGCTGTATTAAACTTGCCTCCCCGAGGCTGTATCAATCTTCATGCCTCTTTGTTGCCCCGGTATCGAGGTGCGGCCCCCATCCAGCGGGCCATCATGGGCGGGGAAAAGGTAACAGGGGTTACCACTATTTATATGACGGAGGAATTGGATGCGGGCGATATCATCCTCCAGGAGAGGGTAGACATTCCGCCGGAAATGACAGCGGGAGAACTGCACGATGAGCTGGCGGTTGTGGGTGCTCGTCTGCTGGTCCGTACCGTCGACTTGATCGCTGCCGGTCGGGCGCCGCGTTTTCCCCAGGAAGACGGCCAGGCCACTTATGCGCCTCCCTTAAAGCCGGAAGAAGAAGAGATTAAATGGCAGGAAAGGGCCGACAAGATAGTCAATTTAATCCGCGGAATGAACCCCCTTCCCGGCGCCTTTACCTGGCGGGAGGGCCGGCGCCTTAAGATTTTTGGGGCGCGGGTTCTGGAAGACGAGGGAGAAAGTTCGGTTGGCGGGCGGCCGGGAGAAGTAGTGGCTGTCCGGCCCCGGGAGGGGTTTGTGGTCCAGGCTGGCCAGGGGCAGGTGTTAATTACCGCCGTCCAGCCCCCGGGGAAGAGGATTATGACTGCGGTTGAATACTTGAGGGGATACCCCCTCAAGGTGGGGGAGCAGTTGGGATGCGAATAAAAAAGAGGCTTTTTTTGGGATTGCTGGTGCTGAGCCTGGCCTTTGTGGTGCTGGCCTTCTGCGGGGGATGGTATCTTCTCACCCACCGGACAAGCATTTTTAACCAGCTCTTGCTGACTTTGGGTGCTATCACCCTGGCCTTGGTGGCCTTAACGGTGGCCCTGGGAATAGCCGGCCTCGTCCTTATCCTCTGGCGTCATCATCACGTTCCCTTTTTGCAGCATTTAGGCCTGGTCGTGGCCAACTGGCTATTTCCCCTGGCTTTGAGCCTAGGAAGATGGTTGGGCATAAATAGTGACACCATAAAGGCATCCTTTATTGAGGTGAACAATCAGCTGGTACGCCTGCAGGGGGTAAGAGTCAAACCGGAGGAAATACTGCTGTTAGCACCCCATTGCCTGCAGCGGAGCGATTGTCCCCACAAGATTACCATTGACGTTTTCAACTGCCGGCGCTGTGGACGCTGCAGTATCGATGCCCTTCACCGCCTGGCCGAAAAGTACGGGGTACGCCTGGCGGTGGCCAGTGGGGGAACTTTGGCGCGGCATTTTGTCAAGTCCTATCGCCCGCGAGCAGTAGTGGCCATTGCGTGTGAAAGGGATCTAACCAGCGGAATCCAGGATACGCAACCCCTACCGGTTCTGGGGGTGGTTAATCGGCGGCCTCAGGGTCCCTGCCTCAATACCCAGGTGGACTTGGCTCAGGTGGAAGAGCTCATCCGCTTTTACCTGGACCTTGGGGCGAGTGTACCTGCCCCCCTGTCCGGTACTTGGGAGAAAATCCAGGCTTAGGTGCCAGTATTTACACGGTATGGGCGGCATAATATAATTTCTGGTGGAGGTCCTTAAAGTAAAGGAGGGCTGGTGATGTTTTATCCCATCGATCCCACCTTCATCCTGCTCATCCCGGCGATTATTCTGTCCCTCTACGCCCAATTTAAGGTCCAGTCGGCCTTTGAACGCTATTCCCGGGTGGCCTCCCGGCGCGGTTTGACCGGGGCCCAGGTGGCCCGAGATTTGCTGGACCGGGCGGGGCTCCACAACGTGAGAGTTGAGATGGTCCAGGGCTTTCTTTCCGACCACTACGATCCTCGGGGGAAGGTTCTGCGCCTGTCTCCACCGGTATACCAGAGCAGTTCCCTGGCATCCTTGGGAGTAGCGGCCCATGAGGCGGGCCATGCCCTGCAGCATCGGACGGGCTACCTGCCCTTACAACTGCGGTCGGCTTTGGTACCGGTTGTTTCCTTCGGTTCCAATCTCGCCATCCCTTTGTTGTTAATCGGTATCCTCTTGGGTCTGCCTTCCTTGGCCCGTCTCGGTGTGTATGCTTTCACCCTGGTGGTGCTGTTTACCCTGATCACCCTGCCGGTGGAGTTTAACGCTAGCCGCCGTGCTATTGCTCTGCTGGAAAACGGCGGGTATTTGACGGGCCAGGAATTGGTAGGAGCCAGGGAAGTATTAAATGCGGCGGCCCTTACCTATGTAGCAGCAGCCCTGACTGCCGTTCTCAACCTGCTACGCTTTATGCTTCTGGCGGGGTTCCTGGGGCGCCGTGACGAGTAGAGAAGCTGCTCTGCACATCGTATATCGAGTGTGCGAAGAAGGCGCCTATGCTAACCTGGCGGCCAATGAAGTCCTGGGGGACGCCCGGCTTGGACCCCGAGAAAGGGCCCTGGCGACGGAGATTGCGTATACAGCCATCAAGGCATGGAACACCGTAGATTGGGCCCTAGGTCTGTGTTTGGAAAAGAAAAGACTGGGGGATCTCCCCCCATGGATACGCTCGGCGCTGAGGGTGGGGGCGGCCCAATTGCTTTTTCTATCCCGCATACCCGCCCATGCGGCCCTCTACGAGACGGTTGAACTAGCTAAGAGATACGGACATAGGGGTACCGTAGCTTTAGTCAATGCCGTCCTGCGGCGCCTGTTGAGCCAGAAAGACCGGCTGCCCTATCCTGATATAAGAGAGAATCCTGTTGAACATATTGCCTTGCGTTATTGCCATCCGGCCTGGCTGGTGGCCAGATGGCTGGAGCAATTCGGTCTGGAAGAAACCGTTGAGCTTTGCGAGGCAAACAATGCACCCCCTCCCTTAACCGTCCGGGTGAACACCTTAAGAGTAGATTTGCCGTCCCTTGTGAAGCTGTTGAATAGAGAGGGGATTAGCGCGCAGCGCACTCGCTATGCCCCGGACGGTCTGGAACTGCGGGCCCTGGCGGGCCTCGAGAGGAACCCTGCTTTCGGGAGGGGGCTGTTTTATGTGCAAGATGAGGCTTCTATGCTCGTTGGATATGCCCTTTCTCCCCACCCGGGCAGTACGGTAATCGACGCCAATGCTGCACCCGGAGGTAAGACGACCCATCTGGCCCAGTTAATGGGGAATAAAGGAACCATTCTGGCGGTGGATGTCCATCCCGGCAGGCTGCAGCTCATTGAAGAAAACTGCCGCCGGCTGGGTGTAACCTGTGCAACAACGGTGCTGTCCGATGCCGGCCGGCTGGGAGAAAAGTATGCGGGGATGGCCGACTATCTCTTGGTCGATGCTCCATGTTCGGGATTAGGGGTGTTGCGGCGCCGTCCCGATGCCCGCTGGCGCAAGCAACCGCGGGAAATAGAGGAATTGCCGGCACTACAGCTTTCAATTTTGAAGGGCTCTATTGGGTGCCTGAAGCCCGGCGGTGTCCTGGTGTACAGCACGTGCTCCACGGCACCGGAAGAAAACCAGGAGGTACTGGGGCGTTTCCTGCAGGAAGCCGATTTTATGGAGTATGAGGACCTTTCGGGGTATATCCCCAATCTCCCTCCAGATCTCAAGGGGCAGGCCAAAGGCGGACAGGTTCAGTTCTTGCCGCACCGCCACGGCACGGACGGGTTCTTTATAGCCAGGTTACGTCGGAAGAACTAGGGGAAGTGGGACGAAACCGGGGTAAGGGAGGAATTTATGAATGGATCATATGCCGTGGCAAGCGCTGGTGTTTCAATCCATTCCGGAAGGGATTATTGTTACGGGCTTGGGACTAGGACTGCTGGGATATTATCCGCCTTTCAAATATGTTGTAAGCATTGGACTTATTAACTCCCTGTTTTCTTTCTTTTTGGTCAGGCGGTTGCCCCTGCCCTTTGGTTTACATACTTTAATGCACCTTGTTCTTCTCGTTTTTTTGATAAAGATAATCATCAAGAAGATAGAATGGTGGCATGCTGTAACTGCCGTCCTGTTGGGTACAGCCGTGTTAGGACTGGCGGAAAGCATCTTTATACCTGTCCTCTTACAGTTGACGGGGCTCACCATGGATCAGGTGCTCCGCGATACGTGGTTGCGAGTATTCTTCCCCTTACCCCATGAAACCGTTTTGGGAATACTAGCCTATTTTATATGGCGTCGCCGTATATCCCTACCTG
This sequence comes from Thermanaeromonas sp. C210, assembly GCF_013167955.1. Classification (NCBI taxonomy): domain Bacteria; kingdom Bacillati; phylum Bacillota; class Clostridia; order Neomoorellales; family Neomoorellaceae; genus Thermanaeromonas; species Thermanaeromonas sp. C210. Next base: position 284,836 of record NZ_BLWF01000004.1, on the reverse strand, counting down.
CCTTTGGCACTCCGGTCGAGGGCAAAAGGGATGTGGACTCCCATGATTAAAAAGCCCGCGATTATAGCCACCCTGATCTTAATCCTGGTCGAGGCATGCCTGGTCTTACTCCTCGACCTAAACCTCATTAACGCGCCAGCTTTTCCTACCTTTACCATAAATCCGAGCACGGCCGTACAGCTCATATCGCCTCTGTTAATCATTACTTCCCTGGCCTTAACTTATTTGCTTTTCAAGTATACTGAAAAGGAGATAGAAGTTAACAACCAGCGGATTCATATTGACAACCTGCGGGAAAGCTTGGAAAACTTGCGTGCCCAGCGTCACGACTTCATCAGCCACCTCCAGGTAATCCTCGGCTTCTTGCAGCTGAGTATGGCTGAGGAGGCCAGGGATTATGTCCAATCTTTATGTTCCGAGATAAGCCAGCCTACCCGTATTATTTCCACCAACCAACCGACCCTGGCGGCTCTCATCAGGAGCAAAATGGGAGTGGCTGAAAGCAAAGGTGTAACCTGGCAATGCGAAATCACTTCGGATTTACGGGAGTTCCTTGTGCCGGGCCCTGTCATAACCCGCATTTTTGGCAATCTCCTGGACAACGCCATTGAAGCCTGTTGCCGGGAATCATCCCGGGAAAAGCGCCTCTGGCTTCGCATTTATGACAAGGACGGCGAATACGTTTTCGAGGTGGGCAACACCGGGCCGGTCATTCCTCTAACCCTACAGGAAAAAATCTTCGAACGTGGTTTTACCACCAAAAAGGAAAAGGAGGGCCACGGCCAGGGGCTGTTTATCGTTAAGAGCCTGGTAACCGGACACAACGGGAAAATTAGTGTGCAGAGCAGCGAACAGGGCACGGTGTTTACTCTATCCTTTCCCCGGTGGAAAAAAGAAAGATAAATATGGAAAAAGAAGAAGGATTTTCTTGAATTATATAGAATTACTATTCCATGATCAGTATCCACCGCATAGCCAGGTTGATGGCGGAAGGTATACTATCTTATTCTGCCGGGCAAGGGCCCGCCTCCCCGGGAGACAAGGACCCCGAGCGCCTAGAAATTGTGGCCTACGGCCTGGAGATAGCCCTGGGGGCGGTGGTAGAAGTCTTAGCCATAATAGGGGTGGCCCAATGTCTGGGAATTTTGCCGGAAACGGCTGCAGCCCTCATCACCCAGGTCCTCTACCGTTTCGGAGCGGGGGGCGCCCACTGTACAGCGTATTACCGCTGCCTGTTGAGTTCCGTAGGGGCTCTCACTCTGGTGGGGTGGGGGGGACGGCAGCTGGCCCAGACCTTGCCCGTCACTGGAGTTTTCAGCCTGGTTTTTCTTGCCTTCTTGGTTAGTCTGCCGGCCGTATGGCGCTGGGCGCCGGCGGATACGCCGGCCAATCCCATCACCAACCCGCGCCGGCGGATACTCTTGAAAAGCTCGGCCTTGGCCTTCCTTGGCGCCTGGTTGTTGTTTATGTTGGTGGAAGCGAATAGAGTAAGACCTAGCCTGCTCTATGCCTCGGCTTTGGCCGTCATGCTCCAGACTCTCACCATTACCCCGGTGGGTTATCGGCTCATGGCATTGGTCGACCAGGGATTAAGGCAGTTACTGCCCCTGGAAGGAAGGAGGTGAAGGAGCATGTGGAGGAAGGTAGCAGCCCTGGCAGCTTCCTGGATGGCCGTTCTGGCCGTGGTAGTAGCTCAGGGGAGTGTAGTTCCCAGTAGTATACTTACATTTTACCAACCCGAAGTACCCCAGGGCTTGAGAAAGTAGCACGGTTGGTCAACATATTACTTTAGTACAGTTTTTTAAACCAGGGGCAGTGTATAAAGAAGGGGAAAGTAATTCCCCTTTTTCTTTTTTGATCGGACGGGCCTGGTATATGATGGCACGGGTTTAGCTATACTAGTGGGAGACCTGGTATAATATGTACCAGGGGGGCACCATGGCTCACGGAGTGGAACTTCACGGTTTAGAGTTACATGAATTGAAGCAGCTGGTCCGTACCCTGGGAGAGGCCGAATACCGGGCGAACCAGTTGTTCCAATGGCTTCACCTTCACCGGGTTACCGACTGGGCGGCCATGACCAATATCCCCAAGAATCTGCGGCAGCAGTTGGCCGCCGTCGCTTCCCTGCCGTCGTTTAGCATTCTGCGTACCTTAGAGGATCCTGAAGATGGGACCACCAAGCTCCTGATATCTCTGCCGGACGGCGAAAAGGTGGAATGTGTGCTTATGATCTACGGCAGGGGGGGCGCAGCAAAGCGCCTTACGGCCTGCCTTTCCAGCCAGGTAGGTTGTCCTATCGGGTGCAGCTTTTGTGCCACCGGCCAGGGAGGATTTCGGCGCAATCTGACGGCCGGAGAAATCATCCTGCAGGTTGTGGCCCTGCAGCATCACCTGGAGGGCCGGGTAAACGGGGAACGCATTAGCAATGTTGTTTTTATGGGCATGGGTGAACCATTGCTGAACTGCGAGGCCGTACTGAAAGCCCGCCGGATTTTGATGCACCCGCAGGGATGGGGTATAGGCCACCGGCGGATTACCATTTCTACTTGCGGCGTAGTGCCCCAAATAAAACGTTTAGCCCTGGAAACACCTCCTCCCGAACTGGCCATCTCCCTGCATGCTACCACCGACGCGGTACGCAACAGACTAGTGCCCCTTAACCGGCGCTATCCCTTAGGCGAGCTCTTGGCCGCGTGCCGTGAGTACGCCCAAGTTACCGGTCGCCGGATAACCTTTGAGTATGTCTTAATTAAGGGGATCAACGACAGTCCGGCAGACGCGGATCGCCTGGCCTGGCTGGTGCAGGGCACGTTGGCTTACATCAACCTATTGGTATTCAACCCTGTCCCCGGCCTCAGGTTTCAGGCCCCGGCAATGGAAGATGTCCGCGCCTTTGCCGGCCGTTTGCGGCAAAGGGGCGTGGAGGTAGCCGTTCGGGAAAGCCGGGGCTGCCGCATTGGGGCTGCTTGCGGGCAGCTTAGAGCTGAGGGGGTGTAGGAGGTATACAACATGAACTGGTTGGAAAGGGCGGAAACCTTTTGGCGGCGGGTTTTTGAGGGAATATTCCAGCGGGGAGAAGGGTCTCCTCTGCAGCCGGTGGAGGTCGCCAAGAGACTGGTTCAAGTCATGCGGGATAACCGCTCCGTAAGCGTCAACCGCGTCTACGTGCCCAATATTTACTTGGTTTATTTGAGTCCCCGGGACTATGAAAACTTGTCCATGTATAAGAATGCCCTGGCCGAGGAGCTGGCGGAATATCTCCGGGACCAGGTGGAGGCGAGAAGTTATACCCTGGTAGGTGAGATAAGAGTAGAATGGGAAATAGACGAGGAATTGCCACCCGGGGAGATGCGCGTTCATGCCCGCCTGGAGGAGGGCCGGCCGGAGAAACCTTCCGAGGATACCCTGGTATATCTAGGTCAAACAGACAAGGGTCTTCGAGAAAATACAGCGGGGGAACTCCGGTTGGTGGTGGTAGAGGGGCCGGATAAGGGGCGGAGCTTTGTACTCCACCCCGGAAAACAAATTTTGGGGCGTAATCCAACCTGCGAGCTCCTCCTCACCGATGAGCAGGTTTCGCGGCAACACTGCCAGATCACGATAGAGGACAACCAGGGGATCCTTACGGACCTAGGTAGCCGTAACGGCACTTTGGTAAACGGCAAACCGGTTCAGAGGGCCCTCTTGGCTCCGGGGGACCGCATTCAGGTTGGTCGTACGGTGTTGGAAGTGCAGGTGGTTTAAATGCTGGCCCTATTAATGGTGGCCGTGCGCTTTGGGTTCTTGTTGCTGCTCTATTTGTTCTTGTTTCATGTCCTGCGCCTGTTGTATCACGACCTTTTCAAGGTCAGCCGAAGGATTCCCCACCCCTGGGCACCCCAAACTAAACCTGTAAGCAACAGGCGGTTGACTCTACAGGTGCGGGAAGCCCTCAGCGGCAATATAAAAAAAGGAGAAATTTACCCCCTTGGCGAAAACATCATAATCGGTCGTGACCAGCTGAGCGACATTGTCCTCAGTGAAACCCACGTATCGGGACGCCACGCGGCCATCACGCGCCAGGGAAACCGCTGGCAGATCCGCGATTTGGGCAGCACCAACGGCACTTATGTAAATGGCAAGCGTATCACCGGCCCCGTAGACTTAGCACCGGGCGATGAGGTGCGTATTGGAGGCGTTATTTTCGAAGTGAGGTGGGAGAATGCGGGCCGAAGTACTAACTCATCCCGGCTTAATGCGTTCCGATAATGAAGATGCCTATCTTGTAGACTTGGGGCTGGGCCTCCTAGCCGTGGCCGACGGCATGGGCGGGCATCAGGCGGGGGAAGTGGCCAGCGCCTTGGCCTTAAGGGCTTTAGGCGAAAAAATCAAAGAGCATTACCGGGGAGACCCCCTCGTGCACCTGGTGTCCGCGGTACGTTTTGCCAACCGGGTGGTTTACAGTTCGGCCCTCAGCCGGCGGGAATACCGTGGAATGGGTACTACCCTTACGGTGGCATGGGTGATAGACGATAAGGTATTATTGGCCCATGTGGGCGATAGTCGTGCTTATCTTTTCCGGGACGGTCAACTCCAGGTGTTAACCCACGATCATTCTTATGTAGGGGAGTTGGTTCGCAGCGGCGGTCTGACCCAGGAGGAAGCCAGGTTGCATCCCCACCGTAATATCTTAACCCGGGCTCTGGGTACCGAAGACGAGGTGGAGGTGGACGGGAAGGTCGTTTCTCTGATGGAAGGGGACTTGCTGCTCCTTTGTACGGATGGCCTGCCGGAAGTGGTAAGGGATGAAGAGATCGCTTTCACCGTGGGCCAGGGAGGAACGCTGAGAGAAATTTTGGAGAACCTCTTGGCCCTTGCTCTAAACCGGGGAGGACCGGATAATATAACGGTGGTGCTCGCAGCCTATGACTGAAAGGCGGCAAGAGTTTGCCCTCCTTTTGTGGCCTTCCCTCATCCTCCTCAATGGGTATCTTTACGGCTTATTACATCGAAAGGAATCGGCCGGCCTAGGGAGTCCCGAAATAACCCTTCTGATAGCTGCCTTTTGGGCCGTGCATTTTATTCTAAAGATCAGCCGGCACCGGGGGGATCAGTATTTGCTGCCCCTGGCCGCCATGCTGACCGCCTCAGGATTGGTGTTTCTTTTCAGGCTGGACCCGGACTTAGCCAGGCGTCAGGTGGCATGGAGCGTAGTGGGTTTATTGGTATTGGTGGCCGTGGTGATGGGAGGAAGGGATTACGAAAGGCTGACCCGCTACCCCTACCTGTACTTGACGGGGGGACTGTTTTTTCTGTTTTTAACGGTGATAGCCGGGACCAGGATGGGGGGAGCCAAGAGCTGGCTGACTTTAGGTTCCTTCACCCTGCAGCCGGTGGAAGCGGTAAAGGTATTGGTTGTGCTCTTTTTAAGCGGGTTCCTCGAGGAAAAGCGGGAACTTATGCTGGAACAATCCCGCTGGCGCTCTACCTGGGGCCCCTTGATTACGGCCGTTTCCCTATCGGTGTTGCTTTTGGTGTTGCAGCCGGACCTGGGCTCGGCCCTCATTCTCCTGGCCGTATTTTTAGCCATGATTTACCTGGCCACCGGGCGCCGGCGGTACATGCTCCTGGGAGGCCTTCTCTTTTTGGCGGGCTCATTGGCAGCTTATAGTCTTTTCCCCCACCTGCGGGCGCGGGTGGCTGTTTGGCTTAATCCCTGGTCGGACCCCCAGGGGGCAGGCTATCAAGTAATCCAGTCCCTCTTTTCCCTGGGGAGCGGGGGGCTGATCGGGACCGGAATGGGGCTGGGATATTCCCAGATAATCCCCCATGTGGCTACCGACTTTATTTTTGCCACCATGGGTGAAGAAATGGGATTGTTAGGTAGCGCCGGTATCGCCATTCTCTATCTTTTATTCGGCTATCGGGGTTTTCGCGCGGCCTTGAGGGCACCCGAAGGTCAGGGCACCATGCTGGCGGCGGGCCTAACCGTTCTGGTTACCTTTCAGGCTTTCATCATTATGGCGGGCGTCAGCAAACTGATGCCTTTGACGGGCGTAACGTTGCCTTTTGTGAGCTATGGCGGCAGTTCCCTGATCATAAGTTACTTGATTTTGGGCCTGTTGCTCAACGTAAGCGCTGCAGGGCGGGTGTAAGGAATGGAAAAACCTGTCCGGCTTTTGGCCTTGGTATTATCCTCCTTGTTTCTCCTGCTGATCCTACATCTCACTTACATCCAGGTGTTAAAGGGAGAAGAACTGTACTTAAATCCCTTTAATCCCCGCCTCCGGCTCCTCGAGGAAAAGACCTGGAGGGGCCAGATCAGCGGGCGTCACGGAGAAGTCTGGGCCCGCACCTACGTTACCGGGGGACGCCTGCAAAGAGAGTATCCCCTGGGGGCTGCCGCGGCCCATGTGGTGGGCTATGCCAGCCCGCGCCTAGGTATGAGCGGCCTGGAAGCTGGCTATAACGGCGAACTTTTGGGTCTTACCGGCTGGCAAGGGGTGCTCAACCGATGGCGGGAATTACAGAATACAGTCCGGCATGGCAATAACTTAGTCTTGACTCTGGATGCTTCCCTGCAGCAGTTAGCCTTCCAGCTGCTGAAGGGTTACCGGGGAGCTGTTGTGGCCCTCAACCCTCAGACGGGAGAGGTCCTGGCCCTGGCCAGCAGCCCTTCCTTCGATCCCCATGGGATAGAGAATGCCTGGGATCAGTTGAACGATGCCCGCCAGGGCAGCCCTCTCCTCAATCGAGCCCTCCAGGGCTTATACCCGCCGGGTTCTACCCTTAAGCTGATTACCGCAGCGGCGGCCCTTGGGGAGGACTACGGGATCTCGCGACGGGAGTTTTACTGCCCCGGCCATATAGAAATTGAAGGCAGGAAGCTGACTTGTCCCCGGGTTCATGGTAATATTAATTTTAATGAGGCCTTAATGTTTTCCTGCAACGTCACCTTTGCGCAGTTGGCCCTAGAAGCCGGCGCGGAGGCATTCGAACGGGCAGCTAGGAATTTTGCCCTGGGTCAGGAGCTCGATTTCGATTTAAATGTGGCTTCCTCGCGGTTCCCGGCTACGGTGAGGAGCAATCCCAATGCCCTGGCCGAAGCTGCCATAGGCCAGGGAGAATTCGTGGCAACTCCCCTTCATATGGCCCTTGTGGCGGCAGCCCTTGCGAATAACGGCCGCCTGATGCAGCCGTTCATGGTGGCAAGGGTAGAGGACGAGAAAGGGGCGGTGCTCAAGGTGACCCGCCCCCGGCTGTTAAAGCTGGCCGCCGACCCCGCCGTGGCGTTAATCATTAAGGAAGCCATGGTAGCCACGGTGGAGGAGGGAACGGGACAGAGTGCCAGGATTCCCGGTATACGAGTTGCAGGGAAAACAGGTTCCGCCCAAAACCCCCAGGGGAGGGCCCATTCATGGTTTGTGGGCTTTGCCCCGGCCGAAGCCCCTCAAGTTGCGGTGGCCGTGATTGTAGAAAACGCCGGCGCCGGTGGAGCAGTAGCAGCCCCTATAGGAGGGCAAATTATGGCGAAAGTCTTAGGGCGGTGAAGTTATGATCGGTAAAATCCTGGATGGCCGTTACGAAATCAAGGAGGCTTTGGGGGGCGGCGGGATGGCCCTGGTGTATCGGGGCCAGGACCAGCTGCTTAACCGGAGCGTTACCATCAAGATTTTGCGAGAACAGTTCGCCAGTGACCGCAATTTTGTGGCCCGGTTTCAGCAGGAAGCTCAGGCAGTGGCCAGGCTTTCCCATCCCAATGTCGTCAGTATCTATGATGTGGGGCAAGAAGAGGGATTGCATTATCTCGTTATGGAGTATGTAGAAGGTAATTCCCTAAAAGAAGTAATCGACCGGAGGGCTCCTTTGCCGGCCCAGGAGGCTGTAGACATAGCCCTGCACATCTGCGAAGCCCTGGAGCACGCCCACGAGAACGGGATTATCCACCGCGATATCAAGCCCCATAACATTCTTATTACCAAACAGGGTCGGGTAAAGGTTACCGACTTCGGAATTGCCCAGGCGGTGAGCGAGGCCACCATGCCCTATACCGGCACGCTCATCGGATCGGTGCATTACCTGGCGCCGGAACAGGCGCGTGGGGAAACCACGGGAGTCACGGCCGACATTTATTCCCTCGGAGTCGTGCTTTATGAAATGTTAACCGGCCAGGTACCTTTTAACGGAGACACGCCTCTGTCCGTCGCGTTAAAACACCTGCAGGAAGAGCCACGCCCGCCCCGGGAGCTTAATCCCGATCTTCCGCTTGCCCTGGAAAGAATTATTTTGAGGGCGCTGGCCAAGGATCCCGCCCGCCGCTATCCCAGCGCCGCCGCCTTGAGGGCGGATTTACGGGCCCTCCGTAATGTCCTGCTGGAGGAAAATTCGGCCACCCAGGAATTGCCGGGACTGGCGGCCCTGGCGGCCGATCCGCCGGAGGAGAAAAAGGGCAGGCGCCGCCCGCGGATTTGGGCGTGGGCCCTCATGGTTGTGTTTTTTTTAGCCCTGGCTGCAGGGGGCCTATGGGCCGGATTTCGCTATTACCTGGTAGTAGGGGAAACCGTGGTGCCGCCGGTGGAGGGGTTGACGGAGGCCGAGGCCCTGAATCGACTGGCGGCCGCCGGGCTTAAAGGCCAGGTAGCCGAGCGCCAAAACCATGGTGAGGTACCGCGGGGTTGCGTTATTTCCCAGAACCCCGCGGCGGGGGAAAGGATAAAGCGTTCCCGTCCCGTGATGCTGGTCGTGAGCTTGGGACCGCGGATGCGCGAAGTTCCTAATGTGGTCGGGGATTCCGAACGCGATGCCAGGACCAAACTGCAAAATGCCCGGTTTAACGTGGTTATCAGTCCCAACGAGGTCTATCATCCCACCATCGCAGCTGGTTCGGTGGTTAGCCAGGAACCTGCGGCGGGGAGCCTGCAGCCTGAAGGTAGCGATGTAAGAATTACCTTAAGTAAGGGTCCGGAACCCAAATGGATTCCCGCTCCCAACTTAATTGGTAAGACCTTGATGGACGCCCAGCAAACTCTAAGGGAAAATAAACTCGAGCAGGGAACCGTAACTTATCAGAGGAGTGAGGAGTACTTCTCAGGGGTGATAATCGACCAGGATCCGCGGCCGGATGCGCGTATTCTGCAGGGCAGCGCCGTCAATCTGGTAATCAGCCAAGGGCCCGGGCCGGCACGCCAGGAAGCAGTGGTGCTCATCGAGCCCACCGACGATAAGGAACACCACATCCGTATTGTAGTTATCGATGCTAAAGGTCCCCACGAGGAATTTAACGGCGTCCAGAAAGCCGGGGAAAAGCTGATTGCGGTAGTCCCTTATTATGGTAAGGGAACCTTACAGGTATTTCGCGATAAAGAGATGATTTTTGAGGGCCCGGTTCCGACTAAAAACATCACCTTGGACCGGGATGACTAAGGCAAGGGTCCTCGGGAAAAAAGTGGGAAGGCAGATGCGGGAAGGTATTCTGATTAAAGGGGTAGGCGGTTTTTACTTTGTTTTAAGCGAGGGGAAAATTTACCGGTGCCGCCTGCGGGGTCGCTTGCGGGTTAAGGCAGGGGAGATTTTGGTCGGCGACAGGGTTCAATTTAAAGAAACAGGGCTCGAAGAAGGAGCCATTGAAGCCGTCCTGCCCCGGGTAACCAAGCTGGAAAGACCGGCGGTAGCCAATATTGACCAGGTTATTGTGGTGTTCTCGTTAAGGGAACCGCCTCCGGATCTGGAGCTTTTGGACAGGCTATTGGTTTTGAGTATGGCCAGCAATGCTGAGCCGATCATATGCTGGAACAAGGCCGATATAGCCAGCGAGGAGTTCTTACCCTTGCCCTCCTTATACGAAAGCCTCGGCTATCGCGTGCTGGTTACCAGTGCCCGGACGGGGCAGGGAGTGGATTTGTTGCGGGAGGTCTTGCAGGGACACGTAAGCACCTTTGCGGGGCCCTCGGGAGTAGGGAAATCCTCGCTCCTTAATGCGGTGGAGCCGGGCCTAAACCTTAAGACCGGCGAAGTGAGCCGTAAGCAGGGCCGCGGGCGCCATACTACACGACAGGTAGAGCTCCTCCTGTTAAAGAACGGCGGTATAGTGGCTGACACGCCGGGCTTCAGCAAGTTGAACCTGCCGGAGATGAAGCGGGAGGATCTGGCCGCTTATTTTCCCGAAATCCTCGCCTACGAGGGCGAGTGCCGTTTTCACTCGTGCCTGCACCGTTCGGAACCCGACTGTGCCGTACGCAAGGCGGTGGAGGAAGGCGGCATTACACGACACCGGTATGCCCATTACCTCAAGTTCTTGGAGGAAGTAATCGAAACTGAAAGGAGTTACTAAATATATATGGCTCTCATAGCTCCGTCCCTGTTGGCGGCGGACTTTGGACGGCTTAGGGAAGAAGTGGCCAGCGTTGAGGCGGCAGGGGCCGATTGGCTCCATTTGGATATTATGGACGGGCACTTTGTACCCAACCTAACTATAGGACCCGATGTGGTCGCGGCCCTGAGGCCCCACACGCGGCTTCCCTTTGACGTGCACTTGATGCTTGAACGGCCGGAGGATTATATAATTCCCTTTGCCCAGGCAGGGGCGGACTGGATATCCGTGCACGCCGAGGCCTGTACCCATCTCCATCGCGTTATCCACCAGATCCGTGAGGCGGGATGCCGACCGGCGGTAGCCCTAAACCCGGCCACCAGCCTAAGGACCCTGGATTATATCCTGGAAGACGTGGATATGGTCCTCCTCATGACGGTTAATCCCGGCTTTGGAGGGCAGTCCTTTATCCCCTCCATGCTGGCCAAAATAAGGGACTTGGCTGAGGTGGTGCAGAGGAAAGGGAAGGAAATACTCATTGAAGTGGACGGAGGAATTAACGCGGAAAATGCCGCCGCCGTTTGCCGGGCCGGCGCTCGGGTTTTGGTGGCGGGGTCGGCCGTTTTCGGCTCCCTGGACCGGGAGGCCGCCCTGCAGGCCCTGCAGAAGGCGGCCGGTCAAGGGGAGAGGGAGCGCTTGACGGCCACTGCCCGGCCCGGCGGCGGGGAGACGGCTGGATCTTGGTGCGGCCGGCCGCATCCCGTGTCAACTCACATAAAAACCTTACCGAAGGGAGAAGGCTCACTCAAATAAAGACCTAACCTAAAGAGCGATAGTTGAAGGGGGTACTATGTTCCATCATCTCCCTTTAGCTTCAGAGGGTATGCTGTATATGGGTCATTGTTTTAATGGACGGCTTGATTTTGTTGAGAAGGCTCAGTATAACCTTTAGCGAGCAATTCCTCCAGTTGGCGGTGAAGTACAAGGGGATTAATAGCTTGCAGTTCGCGCTGGAATTTAGCGTTAGTATGAGGGTCTAGTATCCCGGCGTCTATTAAACGCTGCAAAGGGGTTCGAGCCGTATCATAGGTTTTGCGCACATAGGCACCTTGACGTTTCTTAGCAACTACTTTACGCATTGGTAAGAAAAGGTTAACATAGATATCCAAGTAGGCGTAGACCTGATTAAGCCAAGTAACGGCGTTAGGGGTGTCATAGCGTTCATAGCCGACGATATGCCGCACGAACTGGCGATTTTTCTGTTCAACATGGGCATTATCATTTTTGCGGTAGGGTTGGCTTCGCGTAAATGTAAGGTCATTTTGCTGGCAAAAACGGAGGAGTTGGTCATTTAAGAACTCACTACCGTTATCGGTATGGATGCCCCAAGGTTTAAGCGGCCATTCGTTAAGGATAGCCTTCAGCTCGCGAAAGACGGCGGCCTGGCTGCGGCCAAGGATGGCTCTGCGGGACTGTAACCCGTCACCACGTCGACGACGGTGATGGTGTAGGCGAAATGGCCCAGGGAAGAACCGCCATGATGCTCCACCAGGTCGACTTCCAGGGCACCGGGGCGGTTTTCATTCCAAGCATAACATTCAATTGGCACCTTGCTACGAAGCCTGGAGCCGGGTTTTGGGTGGGGCAGGGTACGTTTAGGCTTAGGAGAGCGCCATTTAGCTATTCTTCTAGCCAAAGTAGGGCGGCTAATTCGAGCCAGCTGTTCCCGTATCTGAGGAGTGAGGAGGAGCTCTCCGTGGCTGGCCAGGAGCTCAGCCGTAGAAAGGAGTACTGGATGGAGGCGTTCGGCACAAGGATAATCCAGGGCCTCCCAAACGAGCTGGATGGCCGGGAGTGCCTCCAAATACTTTAATGGTTTAGAACGCTTTTTAGCTGGCTTTTTGGCAGGAATAGGATTATTTAAGACATAGATAGCATACTTACGGTTATAGCCGAGCATCTTGACTACCTCGTCGATAATCTGGGATTTTTCGGTTTGGGAAGCGGCCTGAGAGTAACGCTGGTGCATGTTGTTTGTTTAAATACTCACGGCGACTATTTAATGACATCCTCAATACACATCCCCTCGGTAAGATTTCGCCGTGAGTGAGCCGTTCCCCCTTCGGTTATATTTTAAGTGAGTGATCGCGCATCCTTGACGCTGAGTTGTAACAAGTGTTATAATCATCCTGACGTCTTCGGGGTTAGGTGGAATTCCTTACCGGCGGTGAAAGCCCGCGAGCTGCCTGTAGTGGCAGTTGATCCGGTGCAACTCCGGAGCCGACAGTGAAAGTCTGGATGGGAGAAGGCGTCAAAGGAAGCGTTTTTGCTTGCCAACCCCGATGAGCGTTCGGGGTTTTTCTTTTTATGGGGACAGGGGGGAGCCCATGGGTGAAGCTTTTATGCGACGAGCCTTAGAATTGGCGCGGCGGGGATTGGGCCGGACCGCCCCTAATCCGGCGGTGGGAGCCGTCGTCGTCCGGAGCGGGGAGATTGTAGGAGAGGGGTACCATCAGAGGGCCGGTAGTCCCCACGCGGAAGTACATGCTTTAAGGGAAGCAGGTGATAGGGCCCGGGGTAGCACCCTCTACGTTACTTTAGAACCATGTTGCCACTACGGCAAGACCCCACCGTGCACCGAAGCCATTATTGCGGCAGGGGTAAAAAAGGTGGTGGCTGCCATGATAGATCCCAACCCTAAGGTAGCCGGCCGCGGCCTACGGCGGCTGCGGGAGGCAGGCGTAGAGGTAGAGGTGGGGTTGTTGGAGAAGGAAGCCCGGCGCTTAAATGAGGCTTTCATAAAGTACATGACCACCGGCCTACCATGGGTAACCCTTAAAGTGGCCCTAACCCTGGACGGGAAAATAGCCACCCGTACCGGGGCCTCCCGGTGGATAACCGGCGAGGTTTCCCGCCGCAAGGCCCACGAGTTGCGCAATACCTACGATGCCGTCTTGGTGGGCATCGGCACAGTACTGGCCGACGATCCGGAACTGACCACGCGGCTGCCGGGCGGCCGCGACCCAGTGAGGGTTATCCTGGACAGCAGGCTGCGCCTTCCCCTGAATGCGCGGGTAGTCAATCTTAAGTCTAGCGCCCCTACCCTGGTGGCCACTACCGAGGAGGCTCCCCAGGAACGGAGGGAAGAGTTAGCCCGGGCGGGTATAGAGACAATGGTCTTGCCTGCAAAGGAAGGGAGGGTTTCCTGGCCTGCCCTCTTGGAAAATTTGGCTCGGCGCCAGATAACCAGCGTCCTGGTAGAGGGCGGGGCCGAAGTCAACGGTTCCGCCCTGGCCCACGGAGTGGTGGACCGGGTGATAGCCTTTATTGCCCCTAAGATTTTTGGCGGAAGGGAAGCCCCCGGAGCAGTGGCCGGTCTGGGGGTATGCCGGCCGGAGGAGGCCTGGGAACTGGAGGAGGTAGAGGTAGAGCCTTCAGGAGAGGATATAATGATCACCGGACTGATTTCTCGCCAAATCCCTTTGAGGAAGAAGCGGGGAGAATAGCGCACTATGTTTACAGGTATTGTGGAAGAAATCGGCAGGGTACGGGACCTAGAAGTTCGGGGAGAGGATGCCCGGCTGGTCTTAGGCGCCCGCAAGGTTTTGGACGGAACTAAGATCGGCGACAGCGTGGCGGTGAACGGTGTTTGCCTGACCGTTGTGGAGCTGCTGGCCGATGGGTTGGTGGTGGAAATGATGGCCGAGACCCTGCGGGTTACCAATCTCGGCCGCTTGAGGCCGGGGGAAGGCGTTAACTTGGAGCGGGCCCTGCGCCTCGGGGATCGGCTGGGCGGGCACCTGGTAAGCGGCCATGTCGACGGAGTGGTTCGCATTCTTGAGCGCCGCAAGGTAGGTGCGGCCGAGGAGATAGTACTGAATCTACCCCCGCATCTCAGTCCCTATGTGGTAGCCAAAGGTTCGGTGGCACTGGACGGTACCAGCCTCACGGTAATCACCTGCCGGAGGGATAATTTCAGTGTAGGGTTGATACCCCATACCCTGAGGGAAACTGTCCTCGGCTACAAACGGGTAGGGGACGAGGTTAATATCGAGGTGGACTGGCTGGCCCGTTACCTGGAAGGGCTCCTTCGGGCCAGAAATTCCGAAGGGTCTGCCGGGTTGACTATGGAATTTCTTGCCCGACACGGGTTTGTTTAGAGGGAAGGGGGGAAAAGGTTGTCCGGGATATTCAAGTTTAATACCATTGAGGAAGCTATCGAGGACCTCAAAAAGGGCCAAATGATAGTGGTAGTGGACGACGAAGACCGCGAGAACGAGGGGGATGTAGTGGCGGCGGCCGAAAAAGTTACCCCGGAGATTGTCAATTTCATGGCTACCCATGCCCGGGGCCTGATCTGTGTTCCCATGACCGGACGCCGGCTGGATGAGTTGGGGCTGGAGCTTATGGTCCAGGAGAATACGGACACCCTGGGTACGGCTTTCACCGTCTCCGTGGATGCCGCCGAGGTTACCACGGGGATATCCGCCTATGAAAGGGCCATAACCATCAAAAAGCTCATCGATCCCGAAACCAGGCCGCAGGACTTGCGGCGGCCGGGCCATATTTTCCCCTTGAGGGCACGGGAGGGAGGCGTGTTAAAACGGGCCGGTCATACCGAGGCGGCAGTAGACCTCGCCCGCTTGGCGGGGCTATACCCGGCAGGAGTCATTTGTGAGATCATGAATGATGACGGGACCATGGCCCGGGTACCCCAATTAATGGAATTCTGCCGCTGCCACGGATTAAAAATCATCACCATCGCCGATTTAATCAAATACCGCCGCCGCACAGAGAAACTAATACGACGCGTGGCAGAAACTAATCTGCCGACCCGTTATGGTCATTTTCGGGCTATCGCCTACGAGGATGTCCTGGAAAAGCAGGGTCACCTGGCCTTGGTAAAGGGTGCCGTGGATGACGGGCGGCCGGTATTGGTGCGGGTCCACTCCGAATGCCTGACCGGTGACGTCTTCGGATCCTATCGTTGCGACTGCGGGGAACAGCTGGCTCGGGCCATGACCATGATCGAAGCCGAGGGGCGGGGCGTGCTGCTTTATATGCGGCAGGAAGGAAGGGGTATTGGCCTTTTAAACAAAATAAAGGCCTACAGGCTCCAGGAAGAGGGTAAGGACACCGTTGAAGCCAACGAAGCTCTGGGCTTCCCGGCCGATCTTCGGGATTACGGCATCGGGGCCCAGATACTGGTGGACCTGGGCATCCGGGAACTAAGATTGCTAACCAATAATCCCCGCAAGATAGCGGGTTTAGAAGGCTACGGACTGAAAGTAGTTGAACGGGTCCCGTTGGAAATTCAGCCCAATGGGATTAATCAGCGCTACTTGCAGACTAAGAAGGACAAGCTAGGTCACCTGCTACACATAAGTTAAATCTTGGCGAAATGGAGGTTAAAGGGAGTGCGTACTTTACAAGGGAAACTAACTGCCGAAGGGTTAAAATTCGGCATTGTGGTCAGCCGGTTCAACGAGTTTATTACCAGCCGCTTATTATCCGGCGCCCTGGACGCCCTGGAACGCCACGGTGCTGGGCCCGACGCCATTGATGTCGTTTGGGTACCGGGGGCCTTTGAAATACCCATCACGGCCCAGAAAATGGCACAGCGCGGCTATGATGCCGTCATTTGTCTGGGTGCGGTTATCCGCGGCGCTACCCCGCATTTTGAATACGTGGCCGCCGAAGTGACCAAGGGCATCGCCCAGGTGGCCTTGGGTAGTAACCGTCCGGTCATCTACGGAGTTATTACGGCCGACAACCTGGAGCAGGCTATTGAGAGGGCGGGTACCAAGGCAGGGAACAAGGGTTTTGAGGCCGCCATGGCTGCCATGGAAATGGCTAACTTGTTTAAGGAACTGACGTAGACAAGGGGCCCGGGCCTTTTTCTCGGCCCGGGCCCCGGAGAATGGCCTTACAGGGCACGTTGAACTTTCCCCGAACGCAAGCAACGGGTACAAACATAAATCCGCTGGCGCGTGCCGTTGACAATGGCTTTTACACGCTGGAGGTTGGGCCGCCACTGCCTCTTGGTTTTAATGTTGGAGTGGCTTATCTGGTTGCCAACAACGGCTTTCTTGCCACAAATGCTGCAAACGGCCATGTATTTTCACCCCTCTTAAAAAGTACCACCCGGTTATTTTACCAGAGTTGTTCTCCCCGCGCAAGGGTACTGCCACCTGAGTTATCCCCAGTTTTTGCTGGGAAGGCCTGCTTAGGCTTCAAGCGAGCGACTAAACCCGAGCGGCAGCCAAACTTAGCGAAGCCGAAAGCGGAGGCGGACCCGAGGGCATGGATGCCCGAGGCCGGCAACTGAGGCAGGATGCCGAATTTGCCGGGAAGTCCGCCGGAGCTTGAGGCTGAGTGATAGTTTGGCCTGCGAGGGTTTCCGGAGCGAGCTGAAGCCAAGCAGGCCTAGAAGCCAAACGGGGGATACGCCAGTACTGCCACCTGGCGCATACCCGGTTTCGCTTCTGGGCCTCCTTGACTTTCAGTCGCTCCGGAAACCCTCGCGGGCCAGACCGGCGCCAGGCCTAAAAGATTAAAGCAAACTTCCCAGCGCTTAAGCAGGCCTGCCCTGCAAAAAGCGGGGTTCCTGGCTTCCGTACTTCGGGAGCTGGCCAGAGGCCTCGTGGGATCCCGGCCCTTGGCCCCATCCTTACACTCCGGCGGGTTCAGCCTCACCCTTGGCTTAATTCCTAAGCGAACAGGAGCACGCTTCTAAAGGCAGGAAAGACCCCCTCCTATAGGCACGTGCTAAAGAACAAAATTTAGCAGGAGATAATGGTCACATGACGAAAATAGAAGTAGGGGAAAATTCTAAGGGGTGAGCCGCATGACTGATAGCCCGCAAAAGAAAATTATTTTCCGGAGGATCACTAAGGACCTATCCATTATGGAAGTCCTACAGGCTTATCCCGAGGTGCGACCTGTTTTTTCCCGACATGGTATGGGGTGCCTCACCTGCATGGGGGCCATGGCTGAGACCATTGAAAGCGGAGCCCGCGTTCACGGGATCAAACTGGAGGAACTGCTGGCCGATCTAAATGATGCCATTAAAAACCGATTTTAGGGCAGGAGGCAGGGAAGCTTAACTAGGGCTATGGATAGGCCGGTGGCCGATTTAAAGTACGTGGGGCCCCAGCGCAGGGCAAGGCTGGACAGGCTGGGCATCAGGACCGTTAAGGATTTAATCTATCACTTCCCCCGGCGCTATGAAGACCGCCGCCGGCTTTCTACCCTTGACGGGTTAGTTCCGGGCAGCAGGGTTACGGTATTGGTCACCATAGTGGGGTGGGAAGAAAAGAGTGTACGGCCCCGCCTGACCCTCATGAGGGCTGAGGTGGAAGGTGAAGGCGGGAGGGGATACGCAGTATGGTACAATCAAGCCTATATTAAAAGGCGGCTGCCGCCCGGAAGCCGCGTTCTCCTCACGGGCAAAGTTAGCGTACGCTCCCTTTTGCCCGAGATACAGGTGGATGATTACGAACTTCTAGAGGGAGAATATACGGGGTTGAACACCGGTTATCTGGTCCCCTTTTACCCCTCCTCTGCGGGGCTGACCCAGCGTTGGCACCGGCTGGTGACCTATCAAGCCCTGGCCGAATACCTGCCCCATATTAAGGAAACCCTCCCCTTGGAATGGCGACAGCAGTACCGCCTGGTACCCCTGGCTAAAGCCCTAAGGGATATTCACTTTCCTTCCGAGGAAAAAGCTCTGCACCAGGCCCGGAGAAGGCTGATTTACGAGGAACTGCTAATTTGGGAACTGGCCCTCGCCATGCACCGGCGGAGGACGGCGGGAAGTGAAGGGGGAATTGCCCACAGCCGGGATAACACCCTGGTAAATAAATTTCTCAAGGGCCTTCCCTTCTCCTTGACCCGTGCCCAGGAGCGAGTCTTAGAGGAGATCTTTACCGATATGGAAGCCCCTCGCCCCATGGCCCGCCTCCTGCAGGGTGATGTTGGTTCGGGTAAGACCGTCGTAGCCGCAGCGGCCCTGGTAAAAGCGGCCTCCGGGGGCTGGCAGGGTGCCCTCATGGCGCCCACCGAAGTTTTGGCCGAGCAGCATTTCCTGAACTTCAGGCGCCTGTTGGGTTCCCTGGGCTTATCCGTGGCCCTCTTAACCGGCAGCACCAACCGCAGGGAGAAGGATCGGGTTATCGCAGGGCTGGAGACGGGACAAATATCCGTGGTGGTAGGAACTCACGCCCTCATCCAGGAAAGCGTAAAATTTAAGTCCCTGGGCTTAGCAGTAATCGATGAGCAACACCGCTTTGGCGTGCGCCAGAGGGCCCAGTTGCCGGCCAAGGGAAGGACGCCCGACCTGTTGGTCATGACGGCTACCCCCATTCCGAGGACCCTGGCCCTGGTGGCATACGGCGATCTGGATGTATCCCTCATCGACGAGCTTCCCCCCGGAAGAAAGCCGGTGGCCACTTACGTCCTGACCGGCAGCCAGAGGCGACAGGCTTACCGGCTCGTGGCCAAGGAGGTACAAGCCGGCCGGCAAGCTTATATTATCTGCCCTCTCATTGACGAAAGCGAAACCCAGGAGGCGGCTGCGGCTGCGGCGCGGGCCAGGGAGCTGCAGGAAAGGGTCTTTCCCGCCTTCAAAGTGGGGCTAATTCACGGACGCCTCCGCCCAGCGGAAAAAGAAGAGGTTATGGAACGCTTCCGCCAGGGTGACATTCAAATTCTGGTGGGAACGACGGTTATCGAAGTAGGGGTGGATGTACCCAATGCCACGGTAATAGTAATTGAGGGTGCCGAGCGCTACGGGCTGGCCCAGCTGCACCAGCTTCGGGGGAGGGTAGCCCGCAGCAGCCACCAGGCTTATTGTTTGCTGATTACCGAAAACAACTTAGGGGGGACCGGCCGGCGTTTAAAGGTGCTGGTGGATAACAGCGACGGCTTTGCCATTGCCGAAGCCGACTTACGGCTGCGCGGGCCCGGAGAATTCTTCGGTACCCGCCAGCATGGCTGGCCCGAATTCCGGCTGGCCGAGTTTCCCCGGGATTTGGCGGTGTTAGAGCAGGCGCGAAAGGACGCGCACTTTTTAATCCTGTCGGGATACCTGGATAGGCCGGAATACGCCGAGCTGAAGGCTTTAGCCGAGGAAAAGCTCGCCGCCTGGGAGGTGTGAGAGCGAAGGCCGACGCCGGGGCAATGTTAGCTCCTTGTGGGCTAGAAGGATATCCGCAGCGCATGATCGTCCCCTCTTTAAGACAGACTAGAGTTTGTCAACAGATTTTGTTCAAGGCAGGTGTATAAAGCATGCAGTTAGATAGGGGAGAAAGGGCACTGTTGGTATCTTTTGCCAGCAGTACCAAAGCCCAGGAGGCCATCGATGCCCTGAAGAGGGCGGGCTTCCAAGATGTGCAGTTGGACCGGGTAGGCCGCTTTGGCACCCGTTTCAACGATCGTTACAACAATCCTTTGGCCAACCAGGCCAACACCGTTACCGGTTTGACCCTTTACAGCGAAGATATCCATCCTTCAGTAAAAACCGACACCCGGGCCCTTTTGGGCGCGGACCCGTCGGTGAGCGGTGTGGGCCTGCGCAGTTACGGTGTGGCTGGCAACGAAGGATTTTTGGTGACGATTGTAACTCCTGAGGCTAGGGTTAGGGAAGCCGTAGAGATTGTGGAAAAATATGGTGGAAAGTTATAGCCGGTAGCAATCCGGCTTATTTTTTCTTTTTTTAGTATAAAAGTAGAAGTTTCGCTGACCAAATAATACTAGTTTTATTTGAGCATAAAACCGTCTTCGGGACGCATACTAGAACTAGACTTAAGGAGAAGGAGGTGAAGAAAATGCCGCGCGGAGGTAGGACCAACCGTCTATTGATCCCCCAGGCTCGGGCCCAGATGGAGAGGTTTAAGCAGGAAGTAGCCACTGAGCTGGGGATTTCCAACTACTACGGCTACCTCGGCGATCTCCCCTCCAAGGTTAACGGTTCGGTCGGAGGGCTGATGGTTAAAAAGATGATCGCCGCCTATGAGCAAACGCTGACCGGGACTGCCGCAGGCGGCGGCCTTGGGAGCGATGTGGAACTCGGTGCTGCCCAGCAGGTTACCGGCCGCATCAGCGGACCCAATCCTGCTTTTACTACCGGCGGCCAGAAGTTGAATATCAATGCCCAGCAGTACAACGCCCAGTCGACCGGCTTGGTCGGCGGCCCGGCGGCGGGAGCCGGCGCGGGGACTATGGGCTAAGGAGTTTTCTGCACTAGGGCGGGTTATATTCCCGCCCTTTTTCACGGTTAGTGAAGGGGAAGGGCGGTTCTGGTCTGTAACAACGTGGTATGGAGGCTCTGGTTTAAAGCTGCTCCCACCACCCATGCTAGATTACCGATCAGGTCATCTATCTCCTTGGGGGTAACGGTCAAGTTGCCGCCAAAGGGCTGCAAGATCCTTTGGACAAGTTGCGATCCATCAGCGGCCGGGAAAATTGTTGATCCCGCTTGGGATAAAGCTTCGTAAATTATAATGGCTGCAGGGACCACGGTGGGTATGCCGATGGCCACCACCGGAACCCCCATGGTTTGCCTGTTGATGGCCGTACGCTGTTTGCCGAGCCCAGAGCCGGGACTTATGCCGGTATCGGTTATTTGGATACTGGTGCCGATGCGGCGGAGGTCCGTGGCGGCCAGGGCATCAATGGCTATTACTGCCTTGGGTTGAGTCCGATCCACCACACCGCGGATGATCTCCGCTGTTTCTATACCGGTGGTACCCAAGACGCCCGGAGCCAGGGCACTGACCGGTCGGCTGCCCGGCGGCAGGCTTTGGGGGACATACTTAAATAGGTGACGAGTTACTGTGAAATCCCCTACCACTTTAGGCCCCAGGGAGTCGGGAGTGGCCTGCCAATTACCCAGCCCGACGACCAGGACGGGATCCGTCGGCCCTACTTCCAGGGAGGTCAGGAGGAATGAAAGTTTCTGGGCCAACAGCCGGGCGACGGCTTCATGTGCCGGTGGGTCGGCAACAAGCAAAGAGGGCGCCTCGATGGTAATGTATGTACCTTGGGGTTTGCCTAAAGCCCGGGATCCTGCCTCGTTAAAAATAGTAATAATGGAAACCTGGGCCTCGGGATGGCTTTCTTTTTCTTCCTTAACCCCGGGTACTTCTTGACGCGTAGCACCCCTCAGAAGGGCATGGGCTTCCATGGCCAAGTCGGACGCAACGCCACATATTTGGTAAAACTGGTAACGGTCCAAGAACCTTTTCCCCCTTGAATTTCCTGCAATAGGTTATGCAAAACGAAAAAAAATATACGTGAGCAGGGAAACTTTATTCTCATGTTGAATTATTGTGTAGAGGGCGGTTTATTGACAGCGAAATCAACCTATAGTATAATCTAACATAAAGGGGGGGCAAGGAAATGCGCATTCGGATTTCTCCCAAGGCAGAGGAATACATTAAGGGGAAGACCGGGGTAGTTACTATTAGAATGGTAATGAGCGGCGGCTGAGCCGGTATCACCTATCGCCCTGCCGTGCTTGTAGGTGCTCCGCAGGATATCAGCCGTTATCAGTTAGAGCAAGTGGACGGTCTGCAAGTGTACGTCCAGAAGGGGATTAAGCCCGCTGCTGAGGCAATTAATATTGACCTCATGGGCTTCGGCCCCTTTAAGCAGCTGGTGGTGGACGGCATATCTTTTAACTAGTGTACGTACAAGGAGGCACATATTTTATGGCCGGTCAGGTTATTAACATCGACCAAAAGGAGTTCGAGGCTGAAGTTTTGACGGCGCCCCAGCCGGTGGTGGTTGATTTTTGGGCGGCCTGGTGTGGGCCTTGCCGTATGTTGGCCCCTGTACTTGAACAGCTCGCCGGTGAGTACGACGGCCAGATTAAATTTGTAAAGATAAATGTGGATGAAAACCCGGAAATAGCCTCCAGCTACGGCATTATGAGTATTCCCACCTTGATTGTTTTTAAAGATGGGGAGGAAGCAGGCCGCCTGGTAGGCTACATGCCCAAGGATAAGTTAAAGGAAAACCTCGATTCTCTCCTTTAGGAGGCCGGTTCCGTTGGCGGCAGGCCTTTATCGATGCCGCCCGGTGTGATGGAGCAGCTTACTGCTCTCTACTGCCCTCCCCGGGCCCATTGCCCGGCCGGAGCCATTGTTAGGGAAGAAGAGGGGCCGTTTTTGTGGGACTGGGTTGCCTAGGTTGCGGCCGTTCCTTTCCTTCTGCCAGGTTAATGCTATTCCTTGGATCTGACCTAAAAGGGCGGCGGGCAACTGCCAGAAGGATTTGTCGGCGGAGAAAAACGGCGGAGGGAAGCCACCCAATCGGGTGGCTTTCTCTGTTTTCGGGGAACCTGCTGGTTATTCCTCCTGGGATAGCCTATTCATACCGTTCACGGAGTTAAAATCCTGTTTCATTTAGCAGGCATTAGTTGAGTAATGTCGAATACCGTATTAAACAAGGGGGAATGCCTATGAAAAAGATCAGGGTAGAAGACAGCATCGGCCAAGTTCTGGCCCATGATCTCACCAAGATAGTTCCCGGCCAATTTAAAGGCCGTCGCTTTAAAAAGGGGCATATCATCCGACCGGAGGATGTCCCCGAGCTTTTACAGATGGGTAAGGAGCATCTTTATGTCCTGGAGCTCGGGCCTGACGACATCCACGAGGACGAGGCAGCCCTCAGACTTGCCCGGGCCGCCCTGGCCGTGGGTAACCACGGGATAGAGCTCACCGAGCCCAAGGAAGGGAAGGTGAGCCTGGTAGCCCGCCGGGCGGGCTTGCTTAAGGTAAATCTCCCCGCTCTTCAGGAGGTCAACCAAGTCGGAGAGGTAATTTTGGCTACCCTGCACAACAATTATCCGGTGCGGGAGGGGCAAGTGGTAGCCGGAACCCGCCTCATCCCCCTGGTAACTAAAAGGGATGTCATAGAGAGGATTGAGGGGATTTGCCGGGAAGCAGAAGGAATTCTTAAGGTGGTGGCCTATCGGCCCATGAGGGCGGGGCTTATCACCACCGGAAGCGAGGTTTATAAAGGCCGTATAAAGGACGCCTTCGGCCCCGTAGTCCGGGCCAAGGTGGCTCAGTACGGATCCCAGGTAGTGGAGGAAAGGATTGTGCCCGATGATGCGGAAATTATCAGCCGTTCCATCCTTGAAATGGCCGGGCATAAATTAGATTTAATCCTCTTAACCGGAGGTATGTCCGTAGACCCGGACGATGTTACTCCCGCGGGGATCCGCATGAGCGGGGCGGAGGTAATTACTTACGGCGCCCCTGTCTTACCCGGCGCCATGTTCATGCTGGCCTATCTAGATAATATCCCCCTGGTGGGGCTGCCGGGCTGCGTCATGTATTACCGCGCCACGATTTTCGATCTCGTGTTGGCCCGGATTCTAACCGGCGAGCGCCTGACCAGGGGGGATATTGCCGGCATGGCGGCCGGGGGTCTCTGCCTTGAATGTTCTGAGTGCCGCTACCCGGCCTGCCCCTTCGGTAAAGGCGGCTATTATCCCTCCCGGTAGTCCAAAACGCGCCGCGTCTTTTTCTCACTGCGCGGCAGGCTCCCCTGGGGCACGGCAGTCACCCGCGCCGTCACGCCTATTTTCGTTTTAATATAATGGCGGCAACGGTCGGCCACCGCGGCTGCATTGGCGCCGGGCTCGCACTCCACGACGATTTCTATGTCGTCTTTTCCCTGGTTCCGGCGCAGGATGATTTGGTACTCGCTGCTGGCCCCGGGAGTGAGGTATAAGATGTGGTCCACTTGGCCCGGGTAAATATTAACTCCCTTCACCTTTACCATATCGTCGGTCCGTCCCAAAATGCGGTCCATAAGGGGGAAGGGGGAGCCGCAGGAGCAGGCCTCCCTCTTAAGCCTGGTAAGGTCGTGGGTGCGGTAGCGGAGGAGGGGCGCTCCCTCCTTCGTCAGGGTGGTGATGACGAGTTCTCCTTGTTCCCCCGGGGGCAGCTGTTTGCCGGTGGCCGGGTCGATGATTTCCAGCAATAAGTGGTCCGTCCACATGTGGATACCTTCATGGGCCGGACAGTCTATACCGATGCCGGGGCCGTAGATTTCGGTAAGCCCGTAGATATCAAAGGTATCAATCTTCAGGATTTCTTCAATGCGCTGCCGCATTTTTTCGCCCCAGCGTTCTGAACCGAAAATACCCAGGCGCAGGTGGAGCTTCGGCTGCAAACCGCGCCGAGCCACTTCCTCGGCCAGAAGCAGGGCATAGGAGGCGGTGGCCACCAGCACCGTGGTTTTCAAGTCCTCCATCATCTCCAGTTGCTTTTCGGTGTTGCCGGCGCCGGTGGGAATGGCCATGGCTCCCAGCCTTTCTACTCCCGCCTGAAAGCCGATGCCCGCCGTCCACAACCCGTACCCCGGAGTAATCTGTACCCTGTCCCGGGGTTCAACCCCGGCCGTTCGGAAGCAGCGGGCCACCATTTCTGCCCATAGGGCCACGTCTCCGGCGGTATAGGGAATAATTATGGGTTTGCCCGTGGTTCCCGAGGAAGAATGGATGCGGACGATTTGTTCTTCGGCGACTGCTGCCAGGCCCAGGGGATAGGCATCCCGCAGCTCGTGCTTGTCGGTAAAGGGAACGCGGGCCAGGTCCTCCAGAGTCCGCACCTCTTCGGGTTGCACCCCGGCGGCCTTTAGCTTATCCCGGTAAAAGGGAGAATGATGGTAGAGGTGTTGTATAAAGGCGGGTAGCTTTTGCTCTTGTTCCCTGTAAAGGGCCTCATAGTCAAAATAGCGGCTCATTTCTACAGTCCCTCCATTGCCTGCCGGCCTAAGGCGAAGGCGTGCCGGTTTATGGTCTGCACTTGGGGAGGTAATAGCTTGAGGGCGGCCTTTAGAAGCTCATCGGCCGCGAGGGGCAGATCCAGGCGGGAAAGGGCGCCCAGCATAACCATATTGAGGGCCTTTATACTTCCCGCCTCCCGGGCCAGGGCAGCAGCGTCCAGGAAACAGGGGCGCTCAATGGCCTCCTCAAGAAAGCGAAGAACGGCACCCACATCATAGGAAGAAGTACCGAGGGATACCGAAACGGGGATAACGGGCGAGGTGGCAATAACGGCCCGGCCGCCTCTACGCAGCCAGGCTATATGGCGGGCTCCCTCTGCCGGCTCGCAGGCCACCAGTATGTCCGCCGTACCCTGGGGTATCAGGGGCCCGTAGTCGGATACTCCTATCCTTACGTAGCTGGCCACCGCTCCTTCCCGCTGGGCCATGCCGATGGTTTCGGCTGTGCGTACCGACAGGCCCGCATTAAGGGCGGCTTCGGCCAGGGCCCGGGAAGCCAGTATAATCCCTTGCCCTCCCACGCCGGCAATGACGATATTCATTTCCGCACCTCCCGAATGGCTCCTGCAGGGCAGATTTGAGCGCACAGGCTGCAACCGTTGCACGTAGGGCCGATGTTTATATGGTCGTCCTTCCAGGACATGGCCGGGCATCCCAGTTCCTTCAGGCAGAACCCGCAACCGGTACAGAGGGAAGGATCTACGGTACAGCACCGTTCGGAAGATGTTACCTGAGGGCAGGGCCGGCGGAGCAGAACGAGGGAAGGCCCCGGTTCGGCGAGGGCCTGGGAAGCGGCCTGGATGGTCGCTTCCAGGTGGTAGGGATCGGCTTCCAAGACACAGGTGATCCCGCAAGCCCGGGCTATGGCCTTGATATCCAAAGACATACCGGGATGGGGCTGGTGACCGGTCATGGCCGTGGTGCCATTATCCAGGACGGCCATTGTAACAGGGGCTTTATGGTGGGCTATGTTGGCCAGGGCCGGTAGACCGGCATGGAAGAAGGTGGAGTCACCGATAAAGGCCACGACCCGGCGTTGGGGCTCTATCCGGGCGAGACCTTGGGCGAGTCCCAGGCTCGCCCCCATGCAGAGACAGGTGTCCAGGGCCCTGAGGGGAGGAGCAGCTCCCAAAGTATAACATCCGATATCCCCCGAAAAAATCACCTCTTGGCCTCGGGCTGCCCGCTTAAAGGCGTAAAAGGATCCCCGGTGAGGACAGCCGGCGCACAGGGTGGGAGCCCTCTGGGGCAACTCCGGAGGGGTTAGGGCGGCCGGTGGGGTCGATTTCACCCCCAGAAAACGCGCCAGGGCCGCGCGCACGATGTCTACGTTAAATTCCCCCGTGCGGGGCAGATAATCATCATGCTTCCCCGAGATGTGGCAGGGGATGAGCTGGCGCCACGCCAGGTGGATGACCTGCTCTTCCACAACCGGTTCCTGTTCCTCTACGATGAGGACCTGATCCAGGTGGGCCAGGAATTCCACTACTTTTTCCTGGGGTAGAGGGTAAGGGGTCCCGATTTTTAACAGAGACAGCTTGACACCTAACTGTTCCATCGCTTCTACCACGTAGCCGTAGGAAACTCCGCTGGTGATCACCCCCGTCCGGCCTTCCAGGGTTGCCGTATTAAAGGGGGAATCGTTAAAAAGAAGCCGGGCCCTGGCCTCCTGCTCAACTAACCAGCGGTGCTTGCGGGCGGATAACGAGGGAAGGATAACCCACTCGGGGCTTCTGGTGAACCCGGGAACAGGACGGGGAGGAAGGATGGTTCCCACTTCCACATCCTGGCAGGAATGGCAGCAGCGAGTGGTCGGGCGGAGGATCACCGGCAGCCCCAGTTCTTCCGATAGGGTAAAAGCATACTTGGTCATGGCATAGGCTTCGGCCGGTGAGGAGGGGTCCAGGACCGGCAGCCCGGCAAAGCGAGCAAACAGCCGCGTATCCTGCTCCGTCTGGGAGCTATGGGGGCCCGGGTCGTCGGCTACCACCAGGACCAGACCGCCCCTGACGCCGATATAGGCCAGGCTCATGACTGCGTCGGACGCCACGTTGAGGCCCATTTGTTTCATGGAAACTATAGCGCGGCCGCCGGCATAGGCCGCACCGGCTGCCAGCTCTACGGCTACCTTTTCATTGACCGACCATTCGGCGTAGAAGCCCACCTCGGGAGCATGGCGGGCCAGGGTCGCGAAGACCTCGGAGGCGGGGGTGCCGGGGTAGGAAGTGGCCACATTGATCCCGGCTTCCATGGCCCCCCGGGCAATGGCTTCATTCCCCATGAGCAACATTTTCATGGACCGTTTTCTCCCCTCACAAAAATAAAGGCCGGGCAGGAGCCCGGCGCCTGTTCTCTCTGCCGTTTCTCTACTCGGCTAAGCTCCCCTCTTCTCGCTCTCCGTACCCGTACGGCTATAAGGGGTTGTTATTACTCTATGGTTACTATACAAGTATATCACATAAAATGGGCCGGGTATAGAGGTGACCGCCAGAAGAGCAAAAAAAGACCGCCCCTTTTGGGGCGGTACGAGTCGGGGCCGCCGGTGGGTAGCCGGCGGCCTGGGAGAGGAGAAACCGGAGGAAGAGCTCATGGGGGAGGGTTAAAGAAATAACCCTAAGCTCTTCTGGTAAATTGAATTTACCAGTATATATTATGGGGCTGTCCGCGCTTATTTATACATAGGGCGCGAAAAATTTTTTCTTTCAAGGCAAACCAAGGCAGAAAAAAGGGAAAAAGGTCTATAGTTGTGTTATAATACGCCCAGGGATCAATCAATCATGGTACGCATTATTTCCGGTACGGCGCGCGGCAGGCGACTCAAGGTGCCGCCGGGGAGGAGCACTCGGCCCACTTCCGAGCGCCTGCGGGAGGCCCTTTTTAATATTTTACAGGTCGAGGGAAAGTCATTCCTGGATGTGTTCGCGGGCTCCGGAGCCGTGGGCATTGAGGCCTTGAGCAGGGGAGCCCTTAGGGCGGCCTTTATTGAAAAGGATCCCCTGGCTTTGAAGGCCTTAAGGGACAACTTACGGCTGACCGGCTTTGACAATCGGGCTCAGGTACTACCCCTGGACGTGCTGCAGGCCGCCGACCGGTTGGTGAAGAAGAGGGAACGGTTTGATTTTATTTTTTTGGACCCGCCTTACGGCCAGGGCTTAGGGGAAAGGGTGTTACCCCTCTTTATCCCTTTATTGGCCGAAGGTGGCTGGATGGTTTTAGAAATTGGGAGGAAAGAAGTTGTTCCCAGCGTAAGGGGAATTGCTTTGCGGGAGAGCCGGCGGTACGGGGATTCCCTTTTAAACCTTTACCAAAAAGAGCATGGGGGTAGCTAGAGTGAAGGTAATGGAGGTTATCGAGGAACTGGAAAGGATATTGGAGAAGGCGCCGCGCATACCCTTTACAGACCGTGTTTTCGTAGACGGGGACCTGATCCTGGATTATCTGGACCGGCTGAGGACCTTGCTACCTGAAGAACTCCGACAGGCCCAGTGGATCCGGCAGGAAAAGGACCGCCTCCTGGAGGAGGCCAGGAAGCAGGCGGAACAGCTGGTGGCGGAGGCGGAACAGAGGGCCCAACTCCTGGCCCAGGAGACGGAAATCGTGAGGCAGGCCCGGGCCCAGGCAGGGGAAATTACGGCTAAAGCCCGCCGTACGGCGGCCGAGCTTAAGGCGGGTGCCGTGGCCTATGCCGACGAGGTATTGCGAAGCCTCGAAGGGCATTTGGCCGATGTTCTGACCCGGGTCAGGCAGGGATTGCAGGAATTGGAAAACCACCGTCCTCCTTCTCAAGACCAGTAGTTTTTCGGACGGCGTAAGAGGGCGTAAACCAACAGTCCCAGGGCGGTGAGGGAAATAAAGAACATAAGGGCGAGTAAAGGGAAACCGGTATAATAAATCCATAGAGCATGCCACGACCCGGCGGCAGAAGAGAAGGGCGCCTTTAGCAGATTGACCACCGGTTGTGCCGGGCCGTAGAAAAAGAGTACCAGCTTTGACGCCAGGACGCCGTGAAGGAGGCGGGCCCCGATAAAGGGACTGAGGCGCAGGTCCGTACCGCTGATCATGGCTGCTACCTGGGCGTGGACCGACAGGCCGGCCCAGCCGAGGATGAAGCTGATGGCGGCCAGTCGGGCGGGAAGGGTTAGGGGTAGTTCGCCGGCCGTCTTTGTTCCTATGGTCATTTCCAGCATCCCCGCCGCCACGGCAGATGTGCTTTGAGTATCAAGGCCGACTAACCGCAGGAAGGGTACCAGGGCCTTTTCCAGCCAGCGGGTAACCCCGGTGAGCTGGGCTAGGCGGATAACGACGGCGAAGAGGACGATAAATCCCCCGATGGCCAGGAGTACCTGAAAGGAGCGGGTGACGGCGTCGCTCAACAGTTGTCCAAAGGGGCGGCCGTCCCTCCGCTGGGCCTCCAGGAGGGCTTGCCAGGCCCGACGGGGCAGACGCCGGAGAGGAGTGCCTGCCATGGGGCTGGATCCCTCGCGCCGCCGGTAGAAGCGGAAAAGGATCCCCAGGCTGAGGTTGGCGGCATAGTGGGCAGCGGCTATGATGGGACCCAGCTGGGGGTCGTGCAACATGCCTACCGCCACCGCCCCCAACATGAAGAGGGGGCTGGCATTGTTGGTGAAGCAGATTAATCTTTCTCCTTCTGCGGGCGTGAGCAGGCCCTGGCTTCTGAGCTGGGCCGTCAGGAGGGCGCTTAAGGGGGCGCCGGAAGTGTAGCCCATGAGGACGACAAAGGCAGCACTTCCCGGCACGTTGAAGAGGGGCCGCATAAAGGGTTCCAGGAAGACGCCTAAGAAATGCACTATGCCCAGCCCCATAAGAAGTTGGGAAAGGACGAAAAAGGGTAGCAGAGCCGGGACTACAATTTCCCACCACGCCTCCAGGCCGCCCAGGGCCGCCTGGAAGGCCTGGAGGGGATGCAGAATAATGAGGAACAAAACTAAAAGGACGGGAATGGCCCCGACGGTCGCCGACAAGGTCGAACCGTGCCTGGAAGGCGGCAGGTCTAAACACCTCCACCGGAAGGCCCTAGCTCTCTTCCCCATAATATATACGGAGGCGAGGAGAGTTTTAGACCGGGGCTTATCAACCTATGACTGAAGGGAGAGGTCGGCATGAAAATTTTGGTCCTTAACTGCGGGAGCTCTTCGGTAAAGTACCAGATCTTTGATATGGCCCAGGAGAAATCCCTGGCCAGGGGGCTGCTGGAGAGAATCGGTCTCCAGGGCTCCCTTCTCACCCACCGGCCGGCAGGGAAGGATAAGCTGGTCAAGGAAGTAGAAGCGCCTGACCATGAAAAGGCCATTAGGCACTGCCTGGAAGCCTTAACGGATCCGGAATACGGGGTAATAAAGGATTTCGGAGAAATCCAAGGGGTGGGCCACCGGGTGGCCCATGGAGGGGCTTTCCCCGGGTCGGTTTTGTTGGATTCCGATACCAAAGCCCGTATTGCCGAGCTGGTGGCCCTGGCGCCTTTACATAACGGCCCGGCCCTGCGCGGAATCTCCGCCTGTGAAACTCTGCTGCCGGGTGTACCCCAGGCGGCATGCTTTGATACCGCCTTCCACCAGAGTATGCCCGATTACGCCTATACTTACAGCCTCCCCTATGAATTAGCTGCAAAATACCAGATCCGGCGCTACGGCTTTCACGGGACTTCCCATAAATACGTGGCCTTGAGGGCCGCTACCCTGGCCGGTCGTCCCTTTAAGGAGTTAAAGATCATTACCTGCCACCTGGGAAATGGTTCCAGTATTGCAGCCATAAAAGACGGCCAATCTTATGATACGAGTATGGGCTTTACTCCCCTTGCCGGATTGACCATGGGCACCCGGTGCGGGGACATCGACCCGGCTGTAGTGACATTCCTCATGGAGAAGGAAGGGTATGGGCCCAAGGAGGTGGAAGATGTACTGAACAGGCGCTCTGGAGTTCTGGGCATCTCGGGAGTTAGCAGCGACTTCCGGGATATTGAGGCAGCCATGGACGACGGGAATCCTAGGGCACGCCTCGCCTGGAACGTTTTCGTCCATGGGGTGCGCAAGTATATAGGAGCCTATACGGCCGTCCTGGGCGGCCTCGATATCCTGGTCTTTACCGCCGGCCTGGGCGAAAACTCTCCCCGCGCCAGGGAGGCCATCTGTCGGGGCTTTGAGTACTTGGGCCTGAGCATCGATCCCGGAAAGAACGACGTGCGGGGAGAAGAACGGGAGATCACGGCTGCCGGTGCCAGGGTGCGGACTTTTGTGATACCCACTAACGAAGAGTTGATGATCGCCCGGGACACCCAAGCCCTCATACAGGGCCAAAAGGCCTGAGGTATCCCCACTGTTGAGCCTGGGCCTGTCTGGCTTTCGCTCGCTCCAGAAACCCTCGCGGGCCAAACTACCACTCAGCCTCAGAGCTGGAGGCGGGGTTCCTGGCTTATTCGGCTTCCATGCCTCAGGAGCCGGCCTCGGCTTTCGGCTTCGTGAAGTTTGGCAGCCGCTCGGGTTTAGTCGCTTGCTTTCAAGCCGAGGCAGGCCTCTTCCCCAGAAAGTGGGGATAACTCAGCCAAAAGGCCCGTTGACAGGTAAAAATCCCTTTCGCTATAATGAGCGGGGTGAAGATGGGTGCTAGTGGAAGTGGGCGAACTGAAGGTCAAGCGGGGCAACCGGGTGGAATTCGACCGGCGGGAGACGTGGCCCCAATTGGATGCGGGTGGGGAGAGTATCCCCTTGACCGAGCCGGTACGGGTGGTGGGGGAAATTACCAATACGGGCAAATTCCTTTATCTTCAAGGAAAGGCTTACACCACCGTGCGGTTAAGATGTTGCCGCTGTCTGGAACCCTACACGTGGCCTTTAGAGGTTTCGGTGGAAGAGGAGTACTGCACTCCAAATGTGTTTGCGTCCCTCCCCGAGGATGACGAGGCGAGGGATGAGGTGCGAGTCTATGAAGGGGACAGTATCGATATTGCTCCAGCAGTACGCGAAGCCTTCATCCTCGCTCTTCCCATGAAATGGCTTTGCCGGGAGGAATGTCTGGGCTTGTGCCCTGTTTGCGGTCAGAACTTGAATGAGCGGGACTGCAATTGTCGGGTAGAGGAGATCGACCCGCGGATGGCGGTTCTCGCGGAGCTGCTGTCGCCGGAGAGAAGGGAGGTTTAGAAGTTGGGCGTACCGAAAAGAAGGGTTTCCAGGGCTCGGAAGAATAAGCGGCGCTCGGCGTGGGCTAAAATGGTGCCCCCTACTCTGGTGGAATGCCCCCAGTGCCATGAGCTTAAGCAGGTACACCGGGCTTGTCCCAAATGCGGCTACTATAAAGGACGGGAAGTGCTGAAGGTAGCCGAAGAGTAGAAGGAAAGTAACATAAAGAAGCGCGGCCGACCCCTTATCCCTAGGAGGGATAGGGGGCCGGCTTTTTATAAGGGAACTTGTTACCCCGGGGACTTTCCTCCTTTCGAAGGAGGGCCGGCATTCCTGCTCCCGGCAGGTCCGCAGGCGGCATTTCGGGAGTTTCCGCCAGAGAAGGCCCGGTACTACGGCATGAAGCCTGGGCATCCGGAAGGCGGCTGACGCTAGACTTTCTCAAAGGCTTCCTTCCCGGCGCCGCATATGGGGCAGACCCAGTTGCCCGGCAGGTCTTCATAGGGCGTACCCGGGGCAATACCGCGCTCCGGATCGCCCTGGGCCGGGTCATAGATATAATTGCAGATGGTGCACCGATACCTTGGCGTACCGGCGCCCGAAAGGGGTTCTACGTGGGAGGCCACAAAGGTGGGCGCCGTTTTCGGTGTCGTGCCGCGTTTGATCTGGTGGTAGTAAGCGTAGGTCATGGGCTCACCCCTGCGCAGGACCGCCGCATCCGTCAGGGAACCGATAAATATGCTGTGGGTCCCGGCGTCCACCGTCTGGACAACTTCGGCTTCCAGGTAGGCCAGGGTTTCCTCCGGTATGTACGGCAATCCTTTCCCGGTCAGCTTGTAATTTAACCCGGCCAATTTATCTACCTCGCGGCCGGATTTAAAGCCGAACCGGCCGATGAGGGAGAGGGGGGCTTCTTTAGCCAGCACGGAGACGGCAAAAATCTTCCCGGCGGTGATAAACTCGTGGGTAAGGTTTTGCTTGTTGATGCTGACGGCAACCGTCGGCGGTGTAGAGGAAATCTGGAACACGGTATTGGCGACCTGGCCGTTAAAGCGTTCCCCCTTCTTGGCCGTCACGATATACAGTCCGTAAGAGATGGTGTGAAGAGCCTTGGTATCCAAAATGATCCCTCCCCGGTTAATCTTTAATCCTGGCCGCTAGTTCTCGCCCAAGTTGGTAGCAGAGCTGCAGGTCCTCGGGTTTTGGTACCCACTTGACCGTGGGCCCCGGCTCGACAAAAAGCTCGATTTTGGCGGCCTTCAGGCGCTCCTCTAAAATCTTCTGGGCACCACCACCCCAGCCGTAAGCCCCAAAGGCCAGTCCGATTTTATTTTTCGGCCTCAAACCCACCAGATCGTCTAGGAGGGGCGAGACCACGGGTAGGATGTCGTTGTTGATGGTCGGCGAGCCCACCAGAAGGGCCCGGGCATCTAGAAGCTCTTTAATAATATCGTTGCGGTCTGATAAGGAGAGTTTGAAGAGCCGGGCGTCGCATCCCCCAGAAACCAGGCCGTCAAGGAGGGCATAGGCCATCCTTTCGGTACTCAACCACATGGTATCGTAAGCGATGACGGCCTTGGCCGCACCTTGGCCCTCGGCCCACCGGGCATAGGCGTTAAGAATGCGCCCAGGATCCCGGCGCCAGATAATGCCGTGGCTGGGAGCGATAGTTTTAATCTCCAGGTTCATTTTTTGGATTTCTTCCAGCTTTTTGGTAATCAAACTACTAAAAGGCATCAGAATGTTGGCGTAATATTTGGCCGCTTCGTCCATAACTATTCCCAAATCAACCTGGTCGTCAAAGCGGGCACTGCTGGCGATATGCTGGCCGAAGGCGTCGTTGGGCATGAGAAGGGATTCTTCGGGGACGTAGGTAAACATGCTGTCGGGCCAGTGGAGCATGGGCGCTTCAATGAACAGCAGGGAGCGTTTGCCCAGGGTGATCCTCGTTCCGGTTTTGACGATGGTATACTGGAAGTCAAGGTGGGGATAGCGGTCCTTAAGGCTTTCATACCCGCGTTGGGTACAAAGGACATGGGCTGTGGGGCACAGGTTCATGATGGCCGGAAAAGCACCGGCGTGATCGTTTTCCGTATGATTGACCACAAGGTACTCTATTTTGACGGGGTCCTGGATCTTTTTCAGTTTGGCAATTAATTCCTCCTGGAAGGGCTCGTAGACCGTGTCCACCAGGGCAGTTTTTTCATCGACGATATAATAGGCATTATATGTAGTGCCCCGGTGGGTGGAAAAAGCCGGACCGTGGAAATGGCGGATATTCCAATCGATAGCGCCCACCCAGTAAATACCTTCCGCGATGGCAAGGGGATGGTTCATGGCTTCAAGTCTCCTTTAGAAGTTATGATATTTTGTAATTTCACCCGGCGCCGATCTTCCGGGCGAAGATCGTCGAGGTTGTAAAATTCGACGGCCGGTTACTTTCGAGCGCGGGCCCTGAAGACCTGAAAGGTTAGTGTATACTTCTATGAGATTGCGGATATTGCGACCCAATTTTACCTTAACCAAAGTTAGGGAGTCAAGGCGGTTTCCACCTCTAAACCGGGGTGGGTTAACTCCCCCCTCGCGTCAATGCCCTTCGGGTCCACGACACGCGGTGTATCCGGGGCTTCGTTTCGTCTGACCGATGATTCTTAGGGCCAGGCCCGGGCTTTCTTTAGCCCGGGCCCTGTTGCGTAATTTAGACCGGTTTGCTCTCCCGGTCTGCTCAAGTAGCTCAGGTTACGACCTAAGATAATCCACGTAAAAACAGGGCGCAGGGGACAAGTTAGAGGTGCTGGGGAATATCTCCACTGGCCGTAAAAATTTTTTCGGCCGGCAGGAAATAGGTCGGCCACGACGAATAATTACTGCCAATAATAATCTTTACTGAAGGAGCGTTAATGATGACGGCAATAGGCCAGGTTTACAGGTGCAGCGTTTGCGGCAATATGGTCGAGGTCCTGCATACCGGTGTCGGGACTCTGGTCTGCTGCGGTAAGCCCATGGAGTTAATGGGCGAGAACACCGTAGATGCCAGCAAGGAAAAGCATGTCCCCGTGGTTACCTGGGTTGACGGCGGTCTCAAAGTTACCGTGGGCAGTGTCCCCCATCCGATGGAGGACAAGCATTACATAGAGTGGATCGAGCTCAGGGCCGGTGGCCGGGTATGGCGGCAGCAACTGGCGCCCGGCGATCCTCCCGAGGCAGTTTTTTATGGAGCTACCGGGGACGCCACGGCCCGAGCCTATTGCAACCTGCACGGTCTCTGGAAGGGGGATTAAGTAAATATCGATAATCGCTTCAGGAAGGAGTAAGAGCATGGAAAAATATATCTGCACGGTATGCGGGTACGTCTACAATCCCAGTCAAGGAGACCCGGAAAACGGCATCCCTGCGGGAACACCCTTCAGCGACTTACCGGAAGAGTGGGTCTGTCCCCTCTGCAGTGCCGACAAAGAAATGTTTGAGCCCGAAGCCTAAAGGGAGGTACATAAATTATGAACAAGTGGCGGTGTTCTGTGTGCGGCTATGCCTTTGAAGGCGAAGTCCCTCCGGAAAAATGTCCTTCCTGTCGGTCGGCCTGCAGTTTCGTGGATGCCAACTGCTATATACCCGAGTGCGGGGGTGGAGCCTCGTAGTCCTGGCTGGGTAAGGGGACCAATATCATACCGCAAAAGAGGTGGCTTATGTTCCGCGCCAGTGAAGTATTTGCCTTTGCCCGGGCTATGGAGGAAAAGGGGCGGGCCTTTTATCAGGCCATGGCCGACGGCGCCCGGGACGACAAGGTCCGCAGGCTTTTCGAGCGTTTGGCCTTAGAGGAAGCCCGGCATATACGGGATTTTGATGAGCTGGCCTCCACGGCAGCTCCTTACGATCCGCCGGAGTCCTACCCGGGAGAGTATGAGGCCTACATGCAGGCTCTGGTGGATAGTAATATTTTTCCTAAGGATATACAACCCGAGGCTCTGGCGGGGCAGATTGGCAGTGATAAAGAAGCCCTGAATTTTGCCATCCAATTGGAAAAGGAAGCCCTACTCTTTTTCAGCGGCTTAAAGAATCTCGTGTCCTTGACCGAAACTTCCCTGATTGACGAGTTGTTACGCCAGGAAAGGCGCCACCTGTGCGAGCTGCATAGCGCCCTGGAGGAGGTACAGCCCTAAAAGGGATCATCCGAAATCCGGCCCAATACATTGGGGGAGTAGAGATAGGGAGATACGTTGACTGTCTCGTTAAGCGCATACTGGGTAAGCTTGGAAAGGAGCAAAACCGGCCCGGAGCCGGTTTATTTTTTGGTTGCATAAGAATGCCAAGATGCTTATACTAATACTATAGTCTGGTAATAATACGTGGTACCAAAATAACCTTGGGGTGTTTCCGGTGGCCCGGAATCATAGCAGAAAAGAGGAGCGCCAAAAGGCTCTCTTGCGCTACCTTAAAGAGCAGCCCTTCGCCACCGACGAGGAATTGGCGGCACGGTTTAAAGTTAGCATTCCCACCATTCGCCTGGATAGACTGGCCCTGGGGATTCCGGAGGTCCGGGAGCGGATTATGATGCTCGCCCAGGAGGCCCGCGCCCACATGCGGGGGGTTACGGCGGAAGAGCTGGTGGGTGAGCTGGTAGAATTGCAGCCGGGAAAGCTTGGCATTTCTTTTCTGGAGGTCCGTCCGGAAATGTTGTTAAGGCCCGGTGGTGCCTGCCGGGGATATTACCTCTTTGCCCAGGCCAACTCCCTGGCCCTGGCCACCGTTGGTAGGGAAATGGTGCTGACCAGCAGCGCCCGGGTGCGCTACCGCCGCCCGGTTTATGAAGGCGAAAAGGTTATCGCCAGGGCCATGGTGAAGGTCCAGCGGGGTTGTACTTATTTGGTTTCGGTCCATTCCCGTGTAGGTACGGAGATCGTTTTTAAAGGCCAATTCGTCATTATAGCTCCTGATGTCGACGACCAAAAGCAGGGAGGAGGCAACCCTTGAAGATCGCCGTAGACGCCATGGGCGGGGACCATGCGCCGGGAGCCGTTGTCCGCGGTGCGGTGGCCGCTGCTCGGGAAGGTTGGGCGGAGGTTATTCTGGTAGGTGATTCCCGGGCCATCGAGAAGGAGCTGGAGCACGGTCCTCCCGGAGGGAAAGTGGAAATCGTACATACGGACCAGGTTATTACCATGGACGAGCAGCCCGCCTTGGCCGTGCGCCGGAAGAAGGAAGCTTCCATCGTCCTGGCCACGCGTCTGGTGAGGGAAGGCCGGGCCCAGGCCGTGGTGTCGGCGGGCAGCACGGGAGCTCAGATGGCCGCCGCCCTTCTCATCTTGGGCCGCAGCGGCAACATCCAGCGGCCGGCCATTGCCACTTTTCTACCCACCCTGGAAGGCCCCAAACTCCTCCTGGATGCCGGGGCCAATGTAGACTGCCGGCCTGACCACCTTTATGAGTTCGCCCAGATGGGGAGCTTGTATGCCCATAAGATCCTGGGAGTTCCCTCTCCGCGAGTGGGCCTTATCAATGTGGGTGTGGAGGCCGGTAAGGGCAACGAGCTCGTCCTCCAAACTTATGAGTTGTTGAGGAATTCCTCCCTCAATTTCGTAGGCAATGTGGAGAGCAGGGATCTGCCCCGAGGAGTAGCCGACGTCTACGTCTGTGACGGTTTTACCGGCAACGTCCTCCTGAAATTCGGCGAGGGCCTGGCCCTGTCCATTTTCGCCAAAATCCAGGAAGAGGTAAGGCGCAATTTTAGGGCCCGCCTAGGAGCGGCCCTCATGCTGCCCGCTCTGCGCCGCCTCAAACAAGAGGTGGATTATGCCGAGTACGGTGGCGCTCCTCTTTTAGGGGTGCAGGGGATAAGCATCATTTGTCACGGTAGTTCCGATGAACGGGCCATCAAAAACGCCATTAAAGTGGCTGTACGTTGCATTCAGGAAAAGTTGGTAGAGAACCTCGGCCACCTGCCCGGCCTTAACTCTAGAAAGAAGGTGGAGAATTGCCAGCTCAAAGCAGATATGCCGGTATCATAGGAACGGGTTCTGCTTTACCGGACAGGGTATTGACCAATTTCGATCTAGAGAGAATGGTGGACACGAGCGACGAATGGATCCGCACACGTACGGGTATTCGCGAACGTCGGGTGGCCGGCGAAGACGTAGCCGCTTCCGACCTTAGCGTGGAGGCAGCTCGGGAGGCCCTCGCCAACTCGGGGGTGGCACCGGAGGAAATCGACCTCATCATTGTGGCTACGGTTACCCCCGACACCCTTTTTCCTTCCACTGCCTGCCTGGTGCAGGAGCGTTTGGGGGCCAAAGGGGCGGCGGCCTTCGACCTTGCAGCAGGGTGCACGGGTTTTCTCTATGCCCTGGGGGTAGGCCAGCAGTTCATATGCAGCGGCACTTATGAAAAAGTCTTGGTTGTGGGAGTCGACCTGCTCACCAAGATCCTTAACTGGGAGGATCGTAACACCTGCGTTCTCTTCGGCGATGGGGCGGGTGCGGTGGTATTGGCTCCCGTTCCTCCGGGGGAAGGGATTCTCTCCCTTTACCTGGGCGCCGACGGCAGTGGGGGTCCGCTGCTGGTTATGCCGGCCGGCGGGTCGCGGTTACCGGCCTCCCGGGACACGGTGGACCGGAAGCTCCACACCATTCACATGCAGGGACGTGAAGTTTTCAAGTTTGCCGTTCGGATCCTGGGCGAGGCCGCCCTCGCAGCCCTGGAAAGGGCGGGGCTGCAGAAAGAAGATGTGGACCTTTTAATCCCCCACCAGGCCAACATCCGCATTGTGGAGGCAGCCCTTAAACGCCTGGGATTATCCCCGGAAAAAGCTTATGTCAATCTAGACCGGTATGGCAATATGTCCAGCGCCTCGGTTCCGGTCGCCCTGGATGAGGCCCGGCGGGAGGGCAGGCTGCAAAAAGGAGATAACCTGGTGCTGGTATCCTTCGGCGCAGGCCTAACGTGGGGCGCAGCCGTCGTCAAATGGAGTATGGACTAGGGAGAGGAAAGAGCAGCATGTGGCGTACCCCTTTATGCGAACTACTGCAGATCCCTTACCCCATCTTGCAGGGCGGCATGGCCTGGGTGGCTACAGGCGAACTGGCCGCCGCGGTCTCGGCGGCCGGGGGTCTAGGAATCATCGGGGCCGGAAATGCCCCTCCCGAATTGGTTCGCCGGGAAATTCACAAAGTAAAGGAACGCACCGACCGCCCCTTTGGTATTAACCTTTATTACATGTCTCCTTACATAGAAGAACTGGTGGACCTGGTAGTGGAAGAAAAGGTGCCGGTGGTAACCACGGGAGCCGGGAATCCTGGCAAGCACCTTCCTCGCCTTAAGGAGGCTGGCATTAAGGTAATCCCGGTGGTGGCCTCGGTAGCTCTGGCTAAGCGCCTGGAGCGCTTGGGAGTGGATGCCCTTATCGCCGAGGGTATGGAGTGTGGAGGCCATATCGGCGAAATTACCACTATGGCCCTGGTCCCCCAGATTGTAGATGCCGTTAACATCCCGGTTATTGCTGCCGGTGGCATTGCCGACGGCCGTGGTGTGGCCGCCGCTCTGGCCCTGGGGGCCGCAGGAGTCCAGATGGGCACCCGCTTTATCTGCGCTTCGGAGTGTACGGTGCATCCTAACTACAAGGAGGCCATCCTTAAAGCAGGGGATCGCGATACGGTAGTTACGGGCGCCCGGGATCATTACGTGCGCATTTTGCGCAATAAGCTGGCCCGCCAGTTCGAGGAGCTAGCTGCCCGGGGTGGCAGCTGGGAAGAGATGGATAAATTGGGGGCCGGTAAACTTAGGGCGGCGGCAGTGGAAGGCGATGTGGAGTACGGTTCCGTTATGGCAGGCCAGATTGCCGCCCTGGTAAAAGAGATCAAGCCGGCCAAGGCCATCCTGGAAGAGGTAATGGCCGAGGCCGAGGAAGTAATGGCCCGTCTGGGGAAATTGGCCGGGCTGTGAGGGGGTGAAACCGTGCGGAAAGGACCGGTATTCGTCTTTCCCGGCCAGGGTTCCCAATACGTGGGAATGGGGCGGGAACTGGCGGAAAAATTTGCCGTGGCCGCAGCTACCCTGGCCGAGGCCGATACAGTTTTGGGCCGGCCTATAACTCGGCTTTGCTTTCAGGGGCCGGAGGAAGATCTGGCCCGCACCGAGATCACCCAGCCTGCCCTCCTGGCGGTAGAAGTAGCGTGCCTCCGGGTTCTTCTAGAACAAGGAGTAAAGCCTGCGGCCGCTGCCGGGCACAGCCTGGGGGAATATGCGGCCTTGGTGGCGGCCGGCAGCCTTAGCTTTGCCGATGCCTTGCGGGTGGTGGCTCGGCGGGGAGAGCTGATGGCCGCAGCCTGTGAATACGGCAGGGGCGGCATGGCGGCTATCCTGGGCCTTGGTGCCGCCCAGGTGGAGGAGATTTGCCGCCGGGTAGAGGCGGGGGTGGTGGAACCGGCTAATTTCAATGCCCCGGGGCAGGTGGTCAT
This sequence comes from Thermanaeromonas sp. C210, assembly GCF_013167955.1. Taxonomy (NCBI): domain Bacteria; kingdom Bacillati; phylum Bacillota; class Clostridia; order Neomoorellales; family Neomoorellaceae; genus Thermanaeromonas; species Thermanaeromonas sp. C210. The sequence goes on along the minus strand of NZ_BLWF01000004.1, from coordinate 244,160 downwards.
TGCCGGGGATAAGGAAGGATTGAAGGAGGCGGGAGAATTGGCCAGGGAGGCCGGGGCGAGGAGGGTGGTTCCCCTCAATGTAAGCGGGCCCTTCCATTCTTCCCTCATGCGGCCGGCTGCCGAGGGATTAAGAAACGTGTTGTCGGAGGTGGACGTGGCGGATCCCCAGATCCCCGTTGTAGCGAATGTCAGCGCGGATTATATTAAGGATGCCGGGGAGATACGTGCCGGGCTGGTGGAGCAGGTAGCTCGACCCGTCCGCTGGGAAGAATCCATACAGAGGTTGGTGCAGGACGGCTATCGGTTTTTTGTGGAAGTAGGTCCCGGTAGCGTCTTGAACGGCCTGATCCGCCGGATCGCTTCCCAGGTAACGGTGACGCGAGTTGAAGATCCTGACACCTTGAACAAGACCCTGGCACTCCTGCAGGAGGGCATGTAAAATGGTGTTGGCGGGACAGGTGGCCGTCGTAACAGGGGGCTCGCGGGGCATCGGGCGGGCTACAGCGTTGGCCTTGGCCAGAGCCGGGGCCAAGGTAGTTGTCAATTATCTTAACCGCGAAAGGGAGGCCCGCGAGGTGGTGGCCCTCATTCAGGGGCAGGGGGGTGCAGCCCTGGCATGGCAAGGGGATGTTTCCCGGCCGGAAACGGCCCGGGCCCTGGTGGAGGGAGCCCTCGAAGCCTTTGGACGGGTGGATATTCTGGTAAATAATGCGGGCATCACCCGAGACAATCTCTCCCTGCGCATGAGCGAGGAAGAGTGGGAAGCCGTCCTACATACCAATCTGACGGGGGTCTTCTTCTGCTGCCAGGCGGCCTTAAGACCCATGCTGCGCCAGAAGGGAGGGCGCATTATCAACCTTACTTCGGTGGTAGGTTTGACGGGCAATGTGGGGCAAGCCAATTATGCGGCGGCCAAGGCCGGGATTATAGGTCTGACCAAGTCTCTGGCCAAAGAGGTCGCATCCCGCGGCATTCTGGTCAATGCTGTGGCCCCCGGCTTTATTAGCACCGATATGACCGATGGGCTGCCGGAGGAAAGTCGCCGGTCCTTCTTGGAGCGTATTCCCCTGGGCCGGCCCGGTTCCCCGGAGGAAGTGGCGGATGTTGTAGTCTTTTTGGCTTCGCCTGCCGCCCGCTATATCACCGGGCAGGTTATCGTGGTGGATGGCGGGCTGACCATATAGATTTCTTAAGGCCTCGACAGGACCGGGAAGGAGGTGAGGTAAGTGGACAACATTTTTAACAAAGTCAGGAGCATCGTGGCCGAGCAATTGGGAGTGGAGGAAGAGGAGATCAGCATGGACACTTCCTTCGAGGATCTCAATGCGGATTCCCTGGATATTGTGGAACTCATCATGGCCCTGGAAGAGGAGTTCGATATCGAGATCCCCGATGAGGATGCCGAAAAGCTTACTACCATAAGGGCCGCAGTGGAATATATTAAAGAACATACCAAGTAGCGTTTGAAGTTGCTGCAGGGCGGAGTTATCTCCCTGCAGCAACAAATCTTCTGTGGGAAAGTCGAGGGAGAGCCTTTGCGCAAACGGGTAGTTATCACCGGCCTGGGTGTGATTTCCCCGGTCGGTAACGATAAGGAGAGCTTCTGGCAGGCCCTTAAGGCCGGCGTGTCGGGCATCGGTCCCATCACCCGCTTTAATGCCGACGAGATGCCCACCCGTTTTGCTGCCGAAGTGCGCGGGTTTGACCCCGGCGCCTTCCTGGACCGCAAAGAGGCTAAACGCATGGACCGCTACAGTCAATACGCGGTGGCGGCCGCCAAAATGGCTTGGCAGGACGCCGGGCTGGATATAAAGCATGTCGACCCCTGGCGGGTGGGGGTAGTTTTCGCCACGGGCATCGGCGGCATGGAGACTTTTGAGGATCAGAGCCGTATCCTGCTGGAAAAGGGCCCCGGCCGCATCAGTCCCTTTTTCGTACCCATGATGATAGCCAATATGGCAGCCGGGCAGATTGCCATTCACTTGGGCGCCCGGGGAACTAATTTCACCGTCAATACCGCATGCGCATCGGGGACCAATGCCGTGGGAGAAGCCCTGCGGGTCTTGCAGAGGGGCGAGGCGGAGGTAGTGATAACCGGGGGGAGCGAGGCGAGCGTAACTCCTCTGGCCCTGGCGGGTTTTAGCGCCATGAAAGCCTTGTCTACCCGCAATGAGGCCCCCCAGGCGGCCAGCCGCCCTTTCGACCGCCAGAGGGATGGTTTCGTCCTGGGGGAAGGGGCAGGAGTCCTAATACTGGAAACCCTGGAACATGCCCGGGCGCGCGGAGCAAGAATTTACGCCGAGGTGGCGGGATATGGTTGTACGGCCGACGCCTACCATATAACGGCCCCCGATCCGGAGGGGGAAGGGGCGGCCAGGGCCATGGCCCTGGCGCTGGCGGATGGGGATTTGCAGCCCGAGGACGTGGATTACATTAACGCCCATGGGACTTCTACGGAACTCAACGACCGTATTGAGACCCAAGCCATCAAGAAGGTTTTCGGCGACCATGCTTATAGGCTGGCGGTGAGTTCTATTAAGTCCATGGTAGGTCATCTGTTGGGGGCCGCCGGGGCTGTAGAACTGGTGGCCACTGCCTTGACCATTTACGAGGGCATTATTCCCCCTACCATCAATTACGAGGATCCCGACCCCGACTGCGACCTGGATTACGTGCCTAATCATGCACGGCAGCGGGAGGTGAGGGCCGCCCTCTCGAACTCCTTTGGCTTCGGCGGCCACAACGCTGTTGTTTTGTTGAAACGAGTGGAGGGGTAAACCAACCTTCGAGGTGGCGCAAATGGACGCCGACAGACGCCGCAAACTGGAGCTTCTTGTGCACAAGCTGGGCCTGCAGGTACGGGATCTGGAATTACTAGACTTGGCCCTAACCCATCCTACTTATGCCTTTGAACATAATCTTCCGGCCCATAACCAGCGCCTGGAATTTTTAGGCGACGCTGTTTTAGGCCTGGCCGTGGCGGAATATTTGTTCCAGGAGTTCCCCTCCTTACCGGAAGGAGATCTGACCCGTCTACGGGCCGCTCTGGTCTGCGAGGCCAGCCTGGCCCGGACCGCTGAGGTGCTGGGGCTGGGAGAATTTCTCTTGCTGGGCCACGGGGAAGAACAAGGCGGCGGCCGCCACCGGCCTTCCAACTTGGCCGACGCCCTGGAAGCGGTGATAGGGAGCCTGTATCTTTCTGTTGGCTTGCCGGAGGTTAAAAGGCTGGTGCGGCGGTTGTTCGGGGAAAGGATTAAGGAACTGGACGGCCGTAGGGTTGTGGACTTCAAAACCAGACTGCAAGAATGGGTTCAAAAGAGAGGAACGGAGAACGTAAACTATAAAATCCTGGACCAGTGGGGACCAGACCACGCCAAGCAATTCAGGGCAGGAGTGTTCTACCGGACCAAGCTCCTGGCAACGGGCGAAGGCCGGAGCAAAAAAGAGGCGGAACAAGAGGCTGCCCGGGCTGCCTTATCTAGGCTTCAGGCTGGGGAAGAGATATCCCTCCTCCTTGCTGATTACCATGATCCAAGGAAGGATTTGTAACTCCTACGTCGAAATAATATTTTAATAACTTTTTAGAGAAATGCTTACAGGAGTAAAAGAACCTAATCGCATGGAGAACACAGAACGCCAGTCAAGGGAGGAGGACCATGGAGGTACTAAAGGTATCGGCTCAATCTAACCCCAAGGCCGTAGCAGGTGCCCTGGCAGCCGTCTTCCGCCAGTACGGTAGAGCCGAGATCCAGGCGGTAGGCGCGGGTGCGGTGAACCAAGCCGTAAAGGCTATTGCCATAGCCCGCGGTTTCATCGCCCCCAACGGGATCGATCTGGTGATGATACCTGCCTTTACCGAAATCAATATTGACGGCGAAACGCGGACGGCCATAAGATTTATCGTGGAACCGAGGTAGCCAAAGTAGGTGTAAAATTAATAGCATCTAGCAGCAGAAAGGGAACTGCTCTAAAGAGGAGCAGTTTCTTTTATGGAGGTAAAGGTGCCTTTGTTTCTTAAGACCTTAGAGATGCAGGGTTTTAAGACCTTCGTAGACAGGACCCGATTGGATTTCGGGCCCGGGATTACTTGTATTGTGGGTCCCAACGGCAGCGGGAAAAGCAATATCGTGGATGCCATCGCTTGGGTACTGGGCGAGCAGAGCGCCAGGGTGCTCCGGGGAGCCCATATGGAAGACGTTATTTTTGCCGGCAGCGAAAAGCGCCGGCCGGTGGGCCTGGCCGAGGTCACCCTCACCCTGGATAACGGCGACGGCGGTCTCCCCCTTGACTTCCCAGAAGTTGCCGTTACACGACGCCTTACACGTTCCGGAGAGAGCGAGTACAAGATCAATAAAACTCCGTGCCGGCTCCGGGATATCCAGGAATTATTCCTGGATACAGGAGCGGGCAAGGAAAAGTTTGCCATTATAGGTCAGGGGAAGCTGGAAGAAATCCTCACGGCCCACCCAGAAGAAAGGCGCGCCTTCTTAGAAGAAGTGGCCGGTATCAGTCGGTACCGCTGGCGCAAGGAACAGGTGTTGAAGAAGCTTGCGGAAACCGAAGGGAATCTGATGCGTTTAAGAGACATTCTGCAAGAACTCCGGTCGCAGTTGGACCCCCTGGAAGAGGAGGCCAAGCGCGCCAGGAAGTACCTCAAGCTGCTACAGGCCCTCCAGCTGGTGGAACTTATCCAACAAGCGGCCGAATTAAGAGATCTGGCAGCTCAGCGGGATGAAAGCTCTCGGCGGAAAGAACTTTGGAGCCAAAAACTCGCCGGCCTCTACCGGGAAGAAGAAAGAATAACCGCGGCTCTGGAGGGTAAGGGCGGTGAGGTGGATGAAGCCCTGGCGCGGAAGCATTCCCTCGAGCGGGAACTCCAGGAAATGACCGCCCGGCTGGAGCAATCCCGGGGAGAACAGAGGTTGCTGCAGGAAAAGCTGACCACACTGGTCGGCAGGCTGGAGGAGTATACCCGAGAAATTGCCTCTTTGGAGGAGGAATACGCGGCCCTGTCCGGAGAGCAGGAGAGAACCAGGCAGCGCCTGGAAGATATCGGCCGGGAGGAAGGGGATTTACAGGGGGAGATATCCCGTCTAGAAGGCACGATAAGGGAACTTGAGGTTCAGAAGGATAGAGAGGTGGAAGGGATCGCGCGGCTCCGCCAGGAACTGCGCCGACTAGAAGAGGGCATGGCCGCCCTCAGGGATGAGAGGGCCAGGCTGGACGAGCGCCGCAGTCTGGAACAGCGCGATGTAGGGTCCAGGGAAAACGAGTTAAAAGAACTGGAATGCCGCCACCAGCGGCTGGAGGCCCAAAGGGCGGCCTGGCGCCAGGAACTAAAGGCCTTAGAAGCCGGCCTCGAGGCCCTGGAAACAGAAAAACATAGTCTGGCCGGCGAAGTGGCCTGGTGCGAAGGGGAACTCAGGGGATTAAGACATCGTATAAGGGCCGGGGAGGAGCGGCGTCATAAGGCCCTTGCCCATCTAGAGGTTCTGCGCCAAGCTCAAGGGGAGCGGGGAGCCTTCGGCGAAGGTGTGAAGGCGGTTCTCGCGGCCGCCGAGGAGGGCCGACTAAAGGCGGGAATCATAGGGGTGGTGGCCGAGAAAATAGCCGTTCCTGCCGGCCTCGAAAGGGCCCTGGACGTTGCCCTCGGAGCGGCTGCCCAGAATATCCTGGTCCGCACGGCACGGGACGCCGAAGAAGCCATCAAGTTCTTGAAGGAGACCAGGCGGGGAAGGGCGACCTTCCTGCCTCTAGAATGGCTGACGGGACGCCCTCTGCCCGTGATGTTCAGGTGGATTCTGCAGGAGGACGGCGTGCTGGGAGTGGCTTCGGATCTGGTCCAGTATGCTCCGGACTTGCAGCCCGCCGTCCAGTACCTTTTGGGGCAGACTATTATGGTAAGGGAGCTGAAGAAGGCCCTGACCCTGGCGCCTCGTTTGAAGAATCCCTTGCGGCTGGTCACCTTAGACGGGGATTTGATCCATCCCCAGGGACCCATCACAGGAGGGTCCTCCCATAAACGCAGGGGTATTTTCTGGCAGGCGGCGGAAATCAGGCGCTGGGAACAGGAATTGGAAGAAGTGGAGGCAGAGCTAACCTCCTTAAGGCAAGAGGAGAAGGAAAAGGCCTCTGCCCTGGAAGAAAGCCAGCGTCGGCTAGCCCGGGTAGAACGGGAAATCGACGGGCTGGGCGGCAAAATTCACCTCCTTATGCAAAAACTAAGTGATGGCGAGGAGGAATGCAGGAGCCTGGAAGAGAAAATAAAGAGCAAGCGGAGGGAACTGGACGGGCTGGCCCTCTGGACCCGAGAAGCCGCTGAGAGGGAAAAAACTTTGGAGGACCGCTTTACGGCCCTCGATGCCAGGCAGAAGGAGCTGCAAGGGGAATTAGATTCCAGGCAGGAGGAGTTGGCCAGGGTTGAAGAAACCCTGCGGCAGCACCAGCAGGAGCTAGCAGGAACCCGCAGCCGGTGGGAAACATTAAGGGTAACGGCCAGGGAGCTGGAGGCCCATCTCACCTCTTTAGTTAGGCGGCTAGAAAGTCTGGCGCGCAGGGCTGAAGAGCTCCAGGTCCGGCGGGAGGAAGATCGGAGGGCTGGCCGGAGCTTAGAGGAACGGCAACAAGACCTCGAAAAAACCGTAGGAGAGCTGTCCGGGGCTTGCGCCCGGCTGGCAGCGTTGCTACGCGAACAGGAGGAGGCGGTGCGTAAGGCGCAGGAGGAACAGGCCCGGCTGCTGGCCCGCAGGGAAGAGGTTTCCCGGCAGCTCAGGTCCCTCGCCAGCAAGTTACAGCGGGAAGAGATCAGCCTGGCCCGGCTGGAAGCGGCCCTGGAACATGGCTACCGGGAGTTGACTGCCCTCTACGGGCGGAATTGGCAGGATAGGGTGGCCCGGCCCCGGCCCCATTTAATCAAGAGGGCCGGCGAAGCAAAGGCCAGACTGAAGGCAGAGATAGAGAAATTAGGAGAAGTGAATCCCGGGGTCATTCATGAATACGAGAGGGTGTGCCGCCGATATCGGGAGCTGGGCACCGAGGTGGCCGACCTGGAGGGCGGGAGGGACACCCTTCAGAGAGCCCTGCAGGAAATCGACGCTTTTATGGCCCAAAAGTTGGAGACTACCCTTCAGGCCGTACAGGAGGCCTTTGCCTCCGTTTTTAGTGAGCTTTTCGGTGGCGGCTCCGCCGAACTGGTGCTGACCGGGGAAGACAATATCCTGCAGGCCGGAGTGGAGATAATGGCCAGGCCGCCGGGCAAAAAATTGCAACACCTGGGTCTGCTCTCCGGAGGCGAAAAGGCGTTGACGGCTCTCGCTTTTATCTTTGCCCTGCTTAAGGTGAGGCCGCGGGCCTTTTGCATCTTCGATGAAATTGATACCGCCCTGGACGACGCCAATGTTTCGCGCTTTGCCCGGCTCTTGCGCTCCTTTGCCGACCATACTCAATTTATAGTGGTCTCCCACCGGCAAGGAACCATGGAGGCTGCCGATGTGCTTTACGGGGTAACCATGGAAGAAGAAGGTGTGTCGCGGTTAGTCTCCGTACGTATGGAGCAGATTTCGGCTTAAAGGGGAGGTAAGTTCTGCACCTTGAACCTGCTAAAAAAGTTGAAACAGAGCTTAGCCAAAACTAGGGAAAACCTGGCCGGCCGCCTGGAAAACCTTTTTACAGGGAAGAAAGGGCTGGACGAGGAATTTTTTGAGGAGCTGGAAGAAATTCTGCTTACGGCCGACGTAGGGGTAACCACTACCCTGGAGCTAGTGGAGGGATTGCGGCAGCGGGCGAGGAAAGAAAACATTAGCGATCCGTCGGCCCTCGGTTCCATTTTGCAGGAAGACGTGGTAAGACTGATGGAAAATGAAGCGGCCGGCTTGCAACTGGCCCCTTCTCCTCCTACCGTCATACTCATGGTAGGGGTTAACGGGACAGGTAAAACCACTACCATTGGCAAGCTGGCCTACCGCTTCCGGCAGAAGGGAAGCCGGGTTATCTTGGCTGCGGCCGATACCTTCCGGGCGGCAGCGGCCGATCAGCTGGCCGTTTGGGCCCAGCGGACGGGGACAGAGCTGATAAGCCACCAGCCCGGGGCGGACCCCGGCGCGGTAGTTTTCGATGCCCTCCAGGCGGCCCGCAGCCGCAAGGCTGATGTGGTGTTGGTGGACACGGCCGGTCGCCTCCAGACGAAAGCGAACTTGATGGAAGAGCTGAAGAAAATCCGGCGCGTCATCGGGAGGGAGCACCCGGGAGCGCCCCACGAAGTGTTGCTGGTACTGGATGCCACCACCGGCCAGAATGCCCTTTCCCAGGCCCGCCTCTTCCATGAGGCAGTCGGGGTTACGGGTATTGTGCTGACCAAGTTGGACGGGACGGCCAAAGGCGGAGTAGTACTGGCCATTGCCCACGAGTTGAAAATTCCCGTCAAGCTGGTGGGCCTGGGCGAGGGGCCTGAGGACCTGGAAGAATTTAGACCGCGGGAATTTGCCCTGGCCTTGTTCGGCGGTTAATCCGGGTGGAGCCCTGACCCTGCCGGCGAAGGGGCCGGGAAGCTTGCAAGAAAGGAGAGCAGGGCATGAAAAAACTCCTCATCAAAGGGTGCTCTATTGTGCCCGTAAAAGGTCCCGTAATCGATAAGGGGGCCATAGCCATAGCGGGTGACCGGTTAGCCTATGTGGGGCGGGAGGAAGGGCTGCCTTCCGGCTGGGAGGAGGGGGAAATTATAAGGGCGGAGGGCAAAGTGGCCTTGCCCGGACTGGTTAACATCCATACCCATGCGGCCATGACCCTCTTTCGGGGTTACGCCGATGATTTGCCCTTGCGCCAGTGGTTGGAAGAGAAAATCTGGCCCGTGGAGAACAAGCTCGACCGGGAGGATATCTACTGGGGTACCCAACTGGCCCTGGCCGAAATGATCCGTTCGGGGACTACTACCTTTGCCGATATGTATTTTCACATGGATGTGGTGGCCCGGGCCGCAGAGGAAGCCGGGGTACGTGCCTGCTTAAGCCAGGGCCTGATCGGGCTGGGTGGCGGGGGAGAAGAGAGGCTCCGGGCGGCCGAAAGCCTGGTGCGGGAATGGCACGGGGCCGGAGACGGACGCATAACCATCATGCTCGGTCCCCATGCCCCCTACACGTGTCCGCCGGATTACCTCCGGAAAGTGGTCGAGGCGGCGGCAAAGTTGGGGGTGGGTTTACATATCCACCTGGCCGAAACGCGGCAGGAAGTCGAGGAAATCCGGTCCGCTTACGGTTCGCCGCCGGTGGCCCATGTGGCCGGCCTGGGCCTGTTCGATCTACCTACCCTCGCCGCCCACTGCGTGCACTTGACGGAAGAAGAGATCGCCATCCTGGCGGAGAAAAAGGTGGGGGTGGCCCACTGCCCGGAGAGCAATTTAAAGCTGGCCAGCGGCGTGGCTCCGATAGCTGCCATGCTAGCTGCGGGAGTCACGGTAGGCATTGGTACCGACGGCGCGGCGAGCAACAACAACCTCGACCTGCTGGAAGAAACCCGCACGGCAGCCCTTCTGGCCAAGGGTATTTCCGGCGATCCTAATGTTTTGAGGGCAGAGGAAGCCTTGGCCCTGGCTACCATTAACGGAGCCCGGGCGCTGGGTCTGGAAAAGGAGATCGGGACCCTGGAAGCGGGGAAGAAGGCCGATGTCATCCTCCTTAATACCCGGCAGCCCCACTGGCAGCCGGCCAACGACCTCGTAGCCCATGTCGTGTACTCGGCCCGCGGCAGCGATGTGGACACCGTGATCGTCAACGGCCGCATTCTTATGGCCGGGGGCCAGTTGAAAACTTTAGATGAAGAGCGCATTTATAGGGAAACTAACCAGCGGATAAGGGCTTTACAAGGGCTGTCAAAGTAAAATCCTTGACAGACCTGTGACGAGGGGTTATAATCTTAAACCGATGGCCAACATTTTGGACCGCATGACGCGCATCGGCCGTTTGTATGATTTTTACGGCCCCCTGCTTACACCCAAGCAGCGCCAGTGGCTGGAGCTGCATTATCATCATGATCTCTCCCTGGGCGAGATTGCGGCCTTATGCCAGGTAAGCCGTCAAGCCGTTTATGACGGGCTGCAGCGGGCGGAGAAGGCCCTGGAGGATTACGAAGCCCGCCTGGGGTATTTGGAGCGATACTCGAAGGAAAGGGAAAAACTGGAGGAAGTAGCCCGCCGATTGTCGGCCTTTAAGGAGAGCAGGTGCTGGCAGGAGTTCGATAAGGCCCTGCAACAACTGGAACAACTTCTGGAGTGGCCTGTGGGTGACGGCAGAGGGCAAGGGGGTCGCCAGGGTGCTGTTTAGTTCGTTGGCGGAGAAACTACAGAACACGTTAAGAAAACTTAAAGGGAAAGGCAAACTAACCGAATCCGATGTAAATGAGGCCCTGCGGGAAATAAGACTGGCCCTGCTGGAGGCAGATGTTAACTTCAAGGTCGTCAAGGATTTTCTCGCCAGGGTGAAAGAGCGAGCCGTAGGCCAGGAGGTTCAGCAAAGCCTGACTCCCGGCCAGCAGGTGGTCAAGATAGTTTATGAGGAATTGACCGCCTTAATGGGCGGCGGGGAAACTAAAATTAAGTGGACGGGTCATCCCCCTACGGTGATAATGCTGGTGGGACTCCAGGGAGCGGGCAAGACTACCACCGCGGCCAAGGTGGCTTATTATTGCCAGAAGCAAGGCCGGCGCCCCCTCCTCGTGGCGGCGGACGTTTACCGCCCGGCGGCCATCAGGCAGCTCCAGGTGCTGGGGGAGCAGTTAAAGCTGCCTGTTTTTAGCTCGGAGCAGGAAAAGAGTCCGGTTCGTATAGTTCGCCTGGCCCTGGAGGAGGCCAGCCGTTTGGGTCACGATCCCGTGATTGTTGATACGGCAGGTCGCCTGCATATCAATGAAGAGATGATGGCCGAACTGGGAGCCATGAAGGAAGCCGCTCGGCCCCATGAGATCCTGCTGGTGCTGGATGCCATGACCGGACAGGATGCGGTGCGGGTGGCCGAGGCTTTCCACCGGCAGCTGGGATTGACGGGGGTCATCCTGACCAAGCTGGATGGGGACACCCGGGGCGGTGCGGCGTTGTCCGTCCGGGCCGTCACCGGGTGCCCGATTAAATTTATCGGGGTAGGGGAGAGGCCCGATGCCCTGGAGGCTTTCCACCCCGACCGGATAGCTTCCAGAATTTTAGGCATGGGCGATGTCCTCACCATTATAGAGAAGGCCCAGGCTGCCATCGACCGGGACGAGGCCCTGGAGTTTCAGCGGAAGTTGCGTCAACAGGATTTTACCTTGGAGGATTTCTTGCGGCAGCTCAAACAGGTGCAGAAAGTGGGCCCCCTGGATGAGCTATTAGGACTCTTGCCCGGCACGGGCCCCTGGAAGCATTTGAAGGGCCTTCAGGTGGATCCCAAGGAGATCGTGCATATAGAGGCCATCATCCAGTCCATGACGCCGGAGGAGCGCCGAAATCCGGGTATCATCAATGCCAGCCGCAGGAGGCGTATAGCTGCCGGTAGCGGGACGACGGTCCAGGAGGTGAACCGGTTACTGCGGCAATTCGACGAAGCCCGGAGGTTGATGCAACATTTGGGCGACCTGGCCGGAGGTAAGAAGGGCAAGGTTAAGGTAAAGTTTCCGCCGGGGTAGATATTCCCGCGAAACCTTGGAAAGGAGGTGAAAATAAGATTGGCGACGCGCATTAGGCTAAAGAGGATGGGCGCTAAGAAGGCTCCCTTTTACCGCCTGGTAGTAGCCGATTCCCGTTCTCCGAGGGATGGCCGGGTTATTGAAGAGCTGGGTTACTATAATCCCGTGCGGCAGCCGGAGGAAATTTCCATCGACGAGGAAAAGGCCTTGCGGTGGTTGAAGGTAGGGGCTCAACCTTCCGAGACGGCCCGGGCGCTTCTAAAAAAGGCAGGGGTTTGGGAGAAGTTCATGGCGGCGAAAGAAGCCAAGTAGCTAGTAAGGGGGTAGGGCAGCTGTGAAGGAGCTGGTAGAAACCCTGGCGAGAGCTTTGGTAGATCATCCCGACGAGGTTAGAGTTACCCAGATCGAAGGAGAGAAGTCGGTCATTCTAGAGCTGAGGGTAGCGCCGGCTGATATGGGAAAGGTGATCGGCAAGCAGGGCCGCATCGCCCGGGCCATTCGCACCGTAGTTAAGGCAGCGGCCGCCCGTGAGGGCAAGCGCGTGGTGGTGGAGATTATATAGCCCCCATGGAGAAAAAACGCATAGCGGTGGGTAAAGTGGTTTCCACCCATGGTCATCGGGGGGAAGTGAAGGTCTGGCCCTGGACGGATTTTCCGGAGCGCTATCGGCCGGGAACCAGGCTTTTCCTTGCTCAGGGCGATACTTGTCTAACCGTTGCCCGGTCCAGGCAGCACGGGAAAAGCGTGATCGTCCAGTTTGCTGAAATACAGGACCTTACGTCGGCCGAAAAATTGCGTGGGGCCATCCTGGAGGTAGAACCCTGGGAAGTGGAACCCTTACCACCGGGCCGGTACTACATCTTTCAACTGGTTGGGTGCCGGGTATATACGGAGGAAGGTGAATTGTTGGGAGAACTGCGGGACGTGCAGCAGACGGGGGCTAATGATGTGTTTGTCGTCGTCACCCCGGAGGCCGGGGAAGTCCTTATCCCGGCGGTTAAGGAGGTAGTCCGGGAAATAGATGTGGAGCAGGGGATAATCAGAGTGAAGCCCATACCCGGCCTGCTAGATTAGGGGGACCTGAAGGGGTGCGAATAGATGTCTTAACCCTTTTTCCTGAAATGTTTAGCGGGCCCCTCGATGCGAGCATTATAAAGAGGGCCCGGGAAAAGGGTCTGCTAACTGTGAACCTGGTGGACATCCGGGATTTCTCTCAAGATAAACACCGTCGGGTGGATGATTATCCGTACGGCGGCGGACCGGGCATGATTTTAAAGCCCGAGCCGGTTTTTCGGGCGGTGGAGTTCTTGCTGGGAGGGGCCGCCCGGCGTCCCCCCATTATTCTCCTTTCCCCCCAGGGAGAGGTTTTCAACCAGGCCCTGGCGGTGGAACTATCACGGGAAGACTGGCTGGTTCTCCTCTGCGGCCATTACGAAGGTGTGGATGAAAGAATACGCACCCATTTGGTTACCCGGGAGGTTTCCATCGGGGACTACATCCTGACCGGAGGAGAGCTGCCGGCCATGGTTATAATCGATGCCGTTGCCAGGCTATTGCCAGGGGCGGTCGGTGCGGAGGAAGGCCCTTGGGAAGACTCCTTCACCTGGGGCATCTTGGAATACCCCCAATATACCAGGCCCCGCTCTTTTCGCGGTCTAGAAGTTCCGGAGGTTCTCTTATCGGGGGACCATGAGAAAATAAGGATCTGGCGCCGGAAAAAGGCCCTCGAGCGCACGCTGCTCAGGAGGCCCGATCTCCTTGAAAAGGCACCGCTGACCGAAGAAGATCGGCGCCTGCTGGATGAATGTGTGAAGGAAAAGGGAAAAATGGTATAATATGACTCGGTTTGCAACAGGAAAGGGGGGTAACCCATGAACATAATGGAGACCCTGGAAAAGGACCAGATGAGACAGGACATCCCCTCCTTTAAACCCGGGGATACCGTCCGGGTGCATCTTAAAGTCATTGAGGGCAACCGCGAACGTATCCAGGTTTTTGAAGGGGTGGTTATCAGCCGGAGGGGTAAGGGATCTCAGGAAACTTTTACCGTCCGGCGCGTTTCCTACGGCGTTGCCGTAGAAAGGATTTTCCTTTTGCACTCTCCCCGCATCGAGCGTATTGAAGTGGTGCGCAGAGGTGAAGTGAGGCGTGCCAAGCTGTACTACCTGCGGGAGCGTGTGGGCAAGGCGGCCCGCATCCGGGGTGAGAAGCAGTAGAGCCGAAGGACAAGGGGTTGGTCGAAAACAGCCCCTTGTTTGACTTTAGGGAGGCTAAACCGGGCTATGGATGTTATCGAAAAAGAGGAAAAGAAGGGGTCTTTTCTTACCGAGCTGTTGCAAGCCCTGGTAATAGCGGCGGTTCTGGCTATGATAATTAGGGCCTTTTTGATTACTCCCTTCTGGATCCCTTCCGGCTCCATGGAGCCTACCCTCTACCCCGGGGACCGCATACTGGTTAACCGCCTGGTCTACCGTTTTAGCGAACCCCAGCGGGGAGACGTGGTGGTTTTTCGGTATCCCTTGGAGCCTAACCGGGACTATGTGAAGCGGGTTATTGCCGTGGGCGGAGACACGATAGAGGCCCACGATAACAAAATTTATGTTAATGGCCAGCCTCTGAACGAGAGTTATCTACCTCCCGGGGTGGTCCACAGCGATTTCGGGCCTATTAAAGTTCCGGCGGACAGTTATTTCGTGATGGGCGATAATCGGAATATCAGCTCAGACAGCCGCGTTTGGGGGCCGCTGGAACGCAGGTTTGTGATAGGTAAAGCCGCATTCATTTATTGGCCCTTGAGCCGGCTGGGGCTAATCAGGTGAGCGGGTGAGGCCGTGAACCCACTCCTAAACATCCAGCCCTATTTAAAACTAGTCGATGTGGTGGTGGAGGTTGTAGAAGCCCGCCTGCCCGCCTCTAGCAGGTGCCGGGGCATCGAGGAGTTTTTGGGCACCAAGGGACTTATCCGGGTATTAAATAAGGCGGATCTGGCCTTGCCCGCGGCTACCCAGGAGTGGCTGGAACACTATAAGGAACAAGGGATTCCGGCCGTAGCCGTCAATTCCCGGGAAGGTCGGGGCGTGGGGAGATTGCGTTCCCTGTTGGGGGAGATGGCCCGCAAGAAAAAGGAAAGGTTGAGCCGACAGGGCAGGCGGGGGCCCTTAAGGGCTGTGATAGTGGGAATACCCAACGTGGGTAAATCATCCCTAATCAACCGCCTGGTCGGCAGGGCAGCAACTCGCACAGGTGACCGTCCCGGTATAACCCGGGGTCCCCAGTGGGTCCGCCAGGGGGATGGATGGGAACTGCTGGATACTCCCGGAGTTTTCGCCCCGCCGCACCGGGAGGCCCGAACCGCTGCCCTTCTTACGGCCGTGGGTTGCTTTCCGCCGGATATTGTCCGCCCGGAAGAGGCGGTGGGGGAGTTGCTCAAGGCCTTGAGGGAAAATAATCTCTTTCTTCCCAGCACAACTTACGGCCTCAAGGGAGATGAACCCGTGGAGGCGGTACTGGAGATAGTAGGACGCAAGCGGGGATTCCTGCTGCCCGGAGGAGGAGTGGACCTGGAAAGGGCGGCCCTTTTTTTCCTCCGGGAATTTCGGCGGGGTGACCTGGGCAAGGCTACCCTGGAGCTCCCGGGGGACTTGGGTAGCGCGGATAGGAGTTAGCCGTCGAGGGGCTTTTACGGGGGAGGGCATGGGTGTGAACGCGGAGAACAAGATCACGGTTCTCATTGCCGACGATCATCCTCTGATGCGGGAGGGGATACGTAAAATTCTGTCCCTGGACCCGCGCCTGGCGGTGGTAGGGGAAGCGGAGGACGGTCAGAAGGCCGTAGAGCTGGCCCGGGTCCTGCGCCCACGGATTGTTCTGATGGACATAAACTTGCCTGTTTTAAACGGCATCGAGGCTACCAAGATAATCCGCCGGGAGGTGCCGCAGGCGCATGTAATCGCCCTTACCATTCACGACCACGAAGAATATATCGTGGAATTGCTAAAGGCGGGCGTGTCCGGTTATATCCTTAAGGACGTAAGCGCCGAGGGTCTCTTGAATGCCGTGTTGCAGGTGGCGGAAGGCATCCAGGTGATTCACCCGGGTATTACTAAAAAGGTGCTGCGGTTCTTAGCTCAGGCCGACGGACAGAAGGAAGGTGAGGGAAGAGTACCTCTAACGCCCCGTGAAAAGGAGATCCTGGCTTACGTAGGCCGGGGGGCTTCCAACCGGCAAATCGCCAGCCGTTTGTTCATCAGCGAGAAAACCGTAAAAAACCACTTAACACGGATCTTTCGCAAGATAGGCGTCCAGGACCGCACACAGGCAGCGGTTTACGCCTTGAAACACGGATTAACAGATGCTAATCTAAAGTAGGTGGGCGGGGGTATGGGTCGGGAGCTTTACCGCTTGGAGGAGCAGTTGGCTGCGCGGGGTATCCGTTATATAGCCGGGGTGGACGAGGTGGGGCGGGGTCCCCTGGCCGGGCCCGTAGCGGCAGGTGCTGTGATTCTGCCCCCCGGTTTTTACTTGGCTGAGCTGGTCGATTCTAAGAAACTTTCGCCCGGCCGGCGCAAGAGGCTGGCGGTGCAAATTATGGAAAAGAGTTTGGCCTGGGCCGTTGGCTGGGCTTCGGTTCTCGAAATCGACTGCCTGAACATTGCTGTGGCCTCGCGTCTGGCCATGCAGCGGGCGGTGGCCGGACTAGCCATTACTCCGGAGCATATCCTAGTGGACGCCTTTTATCTGCCGGGCATTAATATTCCCCAGACCCCCCTCATCGCCGGGGACAACCTGAGCGCTTCCATAGCTGCCGCGGCCATTCTAGCCAAAGTGGCGCGGGATAAACTTATGGAAGACTACGATAGAGTTTTTCCCGGCTACGGGTTTGGCCGGCATAAAGGCTACCCCACCCGTGAGCATCGAGCGGCCCTGGCAGCCCTTGGACCGACTCCCATTCATCGCCATAGCTTTAGGCTGAAAGGGGTAAGGTAGGCAGGAATCGCGTTACCCTTGGCGAATAGAATAGAACGTGGGAAGGTGTACGGATGAAGGGTTGCTAATTTTTTGGGGGAGGTGTTCAAAAATACTATATCAATATGTCATTGTGGCTGTATTTTTGTTGGGAGCCATAGGGGTGGCCGTGGGGGCCATTGCGGCCAACTGGTTGGTAAGGCCCAAGAGGCCGGCCACAGGGGCTAAAGGAGAAACCTATGAGTGCGGTCTGGAAACCCAGGGGCCCACATGGGTCCAGTTTAAGATCAGCTACTTCCTGTACGCCCTCATTTTTCTTTTGTTTGACGTGGAGACGGTATTCTTGTATCCCTGGGCCGTAAAATTCAAAGTTCTAGGTTGGTTTGCCTTCGCGGAGATGATTATTTTTATAGGTATTCTAGTTCTGGGTCTGTGGTATGCCTGGAAGGAGGGAGCCCTGGAGTGGAGGTAGTAAGGCTAAAACCCCCTGAGGTGGAGACGCCGCCTAATGTGCTGCTGGCTTCTGTGGAAAAGTTGCTCAACTATTGTCGGGCCCACTCCTTTTGGCCTCTAACCTTTGGGTTGGCGTGCTGCGCCATTGAGATGATGGCCGCCGGTGGGGCGCGGTACGATATAGCCCGCTTCGGGTACGAGGTATTCCGTCCCTCTCCCCGCCAGGCGGATTTGATGATCGTGGCCGGCACTGTTACCAAGAAAATGGCACCTTTACTGCGACGGCTTTACGATCAAATGCCGGCTCCCAAGTGGGTGGTGGCTATGGGGAGCTGCTCCATCAGCGGGGGTCCCTTTGTGGACTCTTACAATGTGGTTCCGGGGGTCGATACCCTCGTGCCGGTAGATGTGTACGTTCCCGGTTGTCCTCCGCGGCCGGAAGCCCTGATTAACGGCCTTCTCAAACTAAGGGATAAAGTGGTAAATCCCAAGGTAGCGCTGGTGAGGGAAAAATGAGGGACTGGACGGATCTGGAGAGGCGTTTTCCGGGCGTAGAGGCGGGGCAGGGGCGCGATATGCCAGTGTTAAAGGTACCGGTGGAACGGCTAATGGAAGTGATGATAGCCCTGAAAAAAGAATACGGTTTCAACTTCCTGTCGGACCTTACGGGGGTCGATGAGCCCGCTAAAGAGCGGTTAGTTTTGGTATACCATTTGATGGCCGTGCCCCAGGGAAAGATGCTGCGGGTAAAGGTAGAACTGCCTCGGGCGAACCCCCGTGTCCCATCGCTGGCTGGGGTCTGGCCGGCTGCGGACGTACAAGAGCGCGAAGCTTATGACCTGTTGGGGATTATCTTTACCGGACATCCCGATTTAAGGCGCATCCTCTGTCCGGACGATTTTGAGGGACATCCCCTGCGTAAAGATTTCCGGGTAACTCGGGAGGAGGTGAGCACTCAGTGAAGGCTTCCGCCCAGCTTACGACCGAAGAAATAACGCTCAATATGGGCCCGCAGCACCCCAGTACCCACGGGGTTTACCGGGCCGTGCTCACCCTAGACGGCGAGACGGTAGTAGGAGTCCGGAACGTGGTGGGTTATCTCCATCGCGGCCTGGAAAAGCTGGCCGAAGATCGTACCTATACCCAGTTTATTCCCTATACGGATCGCCTCGATTATCTGGCCGCTATGCTTAATAACCTGGGATATGTGCAGGCCGTGGAAAAACTCTTGGAAATTCAGGTTCCGGAGAGGGCCGAGTACCTGCGGGTCATCATGGCCGAGCTCTCCCGGATAGCAAGCCACTACGTTATGGTGGCGTCCATGGCCCTGGATTTGAGCGGCTGGACGGCGTGGTTTCCCCCTTTCCGGGACCGGGAGAAGATCCTTGATCTTTTCGAAATGACCTGCGGCTCCCGCCTGACTTTAAGCTATATGCGTATCGGGGGTGTAGCCGCCGACATCCCGCCGGAATTTATCCCGGCTTTACAGAGCTTTTTGAAGGAGCTTCCCCGTGGTCTGGAGGAGATTAACGGGCTGGTGACGGGGAATGAGATCTTTCAGGCGCGGTGCCGGGGAGTGGGAAAGATAGATTTGGAGACGGCGCTGGCCTACGGTGTTACCGGTCCCAATTTGAGGGCCTGCGGCTTGCCCTTCGACCTGCGGAAGGTCCAGCCCTACGGGATTTACGACCGCTTTGAATTTGACGTTCCCACCTTGAACAACGGCGATGCCTACGACCGGTTTGTAATCCGCCTGTTAGAGATAGAACAGAGTGCCAGGATTATTGCCCAGGCCTTACGAGACTTGCCGGAAGGGCCTGTTTTGGCCAAGGTTCCCAGGGTAATCAAGCCGCCGGAGGGCGAAGTTTACCACCAGATCGAGGGGGCTAAGGGTATTTTGGGTTTCTATGTGGTGAGCGACGGGTCGTCCAAGCCATATAGGTTGCACATCCACAGCCCTTCCTTTGTAAACCTGGGGGCCTTCCCGTTGATGGCTGCCGGGGGCACCGTTCAGGATGCGGTGGCTACCCTTGCTTCCATCGATATCGTACTGGGCGAGGTAGATCGCTAAGTGAAAATGAGTTTTATCCTATAGGGGAGTGGAGGTATGGCTGGAGGAGGAAATCTCGTAGCAGCGTGGTTAAATACGTGGGGTCTCCCTCCGTGGTTGAACAGCCTCCTGACGGGGATTATCTACCTGGTAGGGATCCTGGCCTTTGTCTTTCTGAATGTGATTTATCTTATTTATCTCGAGCGCAAGATCAGCGCTTATATGCAGCAGCGCCTCGGTCCCAATCGGGTTGGTCCCCGTGGGTTGCTGCAATCGGTGGCCGATGCCCTTAAATTCCTGGGGAAAGAGGATATCATTCCCCGGCATGTGGACAAGTGGGTATTCATAGTGGCCCCCATAGCCATCTTTATCCCGGCCGTCCTGCTCTATGCGGTGATTCCCTTTGGACGGGGACTTATTGCTGCCGATCTGAACATTGGGGTGTTTTATTTTCTGGCCGTGTCCTCTACCACCACCATTGCCATCCTCATGGGGGGTTGGGCGGCCAACAATAAATATGCCCTCCTGGGAGCCATGCGGGCGGTAGCCCAGATGGTGAGCTATGAGATTCCTCTGGTCTTTTCCATTCTGGGCGTGGTGATGCTCGTCGGCTCCCTGAAGACTTCCGATATTGTGGCAGCCCAGAAGGATGTGTGGTTTATCTTTTGGCAGCCGGTGGCCTTCTTAATTTACTTCATTGCGGCCAACGCGGAGGTTAACCGCGGACCCTTTGATCTAGTAGAAGGGGAACAGGAAATTATCGCCGGGCCCTATGTGGAGTATGCGGCCATGCGTTATGCCCTCTTTTATTTGTCCGAGTACGCTAATCTGGTGAGTGTTTCGGCCCTGGCCGTAACCCTGTTCCTCGGAGGATGGCAGGGTCCGTGGCTGCCGTCGTGGCTCTGGTTCATTATTAAGTTGTATATCATGATTTTACTTTTCATGTGGGTTCGGTGGACCTTCCCCCGCATACGTATCGATCACTTGTTAAAACTCAATTGGAAATTTCTCCTCCCCCTGTCCCTGGTCAATATTCTGGTGACCGGTGTGGGTATTAAAGTTTACCAGTGGCTGTCTCCGGGGAGGTGGTAAGGGTGTTCGGACAAGGTCTTATAAAGGGTCTGCAGGTCACCTGGCATTTGGCCTTCGGCAAGGCCATTACCGAACAATATCCGGAGAGACGCCCGAATTTACCACCGCGTTCCCACGGTTCCTTCGTGCTGGAAAGTGACAAATGTAGGGGATGCGAGGTCTGTGCCAATGCCTGTCCCAACCACGTAATTAGCGTCCAGACGCGACGGGGGGAAGATAAGAAACGTCACCTCAGCAAATTTACCATGAAGTTGGGTCAGTGCCTCTTTTGCGGCCTTTGCGTAGAGAGCTGCCCCAGCGACGCCCTGCATTTTAAGACCGACTTCGAACTGGCATGTTACCGCTTTGAGGATACCATTCATGTTTTATTTGAAGATAAGGGCGGGGCTTCGAAGCAGGAAGTGGATGAGAAATAAGCAGGCGGTAGGAGGGAGTGGAGGAGCGTGGCAGTATTCTGGCTGCTGGCAGCCTTGACGGTGGGCTCGGCGGTAGCCGTGGTGTTGCTTCCCAATATCGTACACAGCGCCCTTTATCTGGTGTTGACCTTTATAGGCGTCGCCGGCCTCTATATTTTGCTGGAAGCCGAATTCCTGGCCGCGGTACAGGTACTGGTGTACGCGGGCGCCGTGGCCATCCTCCTTATCTTCGGTGTTATGCTCACCAGGAGGGGCCACATACGCCAGAGCAATCCCTTCAATAGTTATCATGTGGCCGCGGGTGTGGTTTCCCTAGCTCTGTTCATCTTGGTGGTCCTCGCCCTCGGCCGTAGCCCCTGGCATGGGGACCCCGGTACCTGGCCGGAGAATACCGTGGGAGCCATCGCCGAAGCTTTTCTGGGGTCCTATGTGCTCCCCTTTGAGGTAGCGGCCGTACTGCTGTTGGTGGGCATAATCGGCGCCATCCTGCTGGCAAGAGAGGAGAAAGGGGAAAAATGATTACCCTGAGCCATTATTTAGCCCTGGCCGGCCTTTTGTTCGTCGTGGGCCTTTTCGGTGCCCTGGCCAAGAGAAATGCGGTGGCCGTGCTGATGGGCATTGAGCTTATGCTGAACGCCGTGAACATCAATTTGGTGGCCTTTAACCGGTTTCTCAACCCCGGTGAGGTGACGGGCCAGGTTTTTGCCCTCTTTGTGATTGTAGTGGCGGCCGCCGAGGTGGCCGTGGGGCTGGCCATTGTCATCAACCTGTACCGGCGGCGGCTGGCCACCGATGTGGAAGAAGCTGACTGGTTGAAGTGGTAAAACAACTCGTCAAAGGGCAGGTGATAGAAGAGCCATGATGGAGTACGCCTGGTTAGTGCCCCTTTTCCCGGCCCTGGCCTTTCCGGTCATCGTTTTTCTCACCCGCCGCCTGAAGCTACTGAGCGCCCTCGTGGGAATAGCAGCCATTGCTGCTTCCTTTGTGTTGTCCGTAGGGATTCTCGTGGAGGTACTCCAGGCGGGGGTCACCATGGAGCAACCGGTGGAAAGGGCCCTCAACTGGCTGGCTATTCCCGGGCCCCGGGGATGGCTGCTTAAGATTGAGGCTGGGATTTTGCTAGATCCCCTCACCGCCGTCATGCTGGTGGTGGTGACCCTGGTGGCCCTGCTGGTAGAGATCTATTCGGTGGGATATATGCATGGGGATCCCGGCTTCAGCGTTTTCTTCAGCTATCTCTCCCTTTTCAGCGCCTCCATGCTGGGACTGGTAGTGGCCAACAACTTCTTCATGATGTTTTTCTTCTGGGAACTGGTGGGCCTGTGCTCCTACTTACTCATAGGATTTTACTTTCACAAGCCTGAGGCAGCCCGGGCCAGCTTAAAGGCCTTCGTAACCAACCGCGTGGCGGATTTCGGGTTTATGCTGGGATTCTTCTTCCTCTTTCTTATGTTCGGCACCTTTAATTTCCGGGAGCTGGCGGAAGGCATCCCCCAGGCCTCCAACTTAGGGTTACTGGCCCTGGCGGCTACCCTAGTATTTATCGGGCCGATAGGTAAGTCCGCCCAGTTTCCCTTGCACGTCTGGCTGCCGGACGCCATGGAAGGCCCTACCCCTGTGAGTGCCTTGATCCACGCAGCCACCATGGTGGCGGCCGGTGTTTACCTCCTTGCGCGGGCTTTCGTCCTCTTTGCCGGCCTGCCCTCAGTGATGCTAATCATTGCCTACGTGGGCGGCTTTACGGCCCTCTTCGCGGCCACCATCGGGGTGGTCCAGCGGGATATAAAGCGGATCCTGGCTTACTCCACCATCAGCCAGCTGGGCTACATGGTCATGGCCATGGGTGTGGGCAGCATGACGGCCGGTATGTTTCACTTGACCACCCATGCCTTCTTTAAGGCCCTGCTCTTTCTGGGCGCCGGCAGCGTCATCCACGCCCTAAACGAGCAGGATATTTTCCGTATGGGCGGCTTGGCAAAGGATATGAAAATCACGGCCGGAACCTTTATTATAGGCGCGTTGGCCCTCGCAGGGATTCCACCCTTAGCGGGTTTCTGGAGTAAGGACGAAATTCTGCTGGCCGCCTACAGCCACGGCTATACCGGCCTCTACCTTCTGGGGACGGTAGTGGCTTTCCTGACGGCCTTTTATATGTTCCGCCTCATCTTTGTGGCCTTCTTCGGACGCCGGCGGGCGGGTCTCCACGGCCACGAGTCACCGTGGACCATGACCCTTCCCCTCATCGTTCTCGCCGCCCTGTCCGTGGTGGGAGGATTTATCGGCGCTCCTTTTGTTCAGGACGGGTTCAGCTCGTGGGTATACTTCGGGGAACCCCACCATGTGGAACCCAACTATATGATAATGTTCACTTCTACCCTGGTGGCCCTCCTAGGGATCTATCTAGCGTGGCTCATCTACGGACGGGAGGCCGTATCTCATGAGGCCCTGGCCCAGCGGTGGAAGGGGATCTATACGGTGGTATATAATAAGTACTATGTGGATGAGGCTTACCTCTGGTTTTTCCGGCGGGTGGTACTGGGATTGGCCGAGGCCTTTAACTGGCACGACCGTAACGTGGTAGACCGGATTTTTGACGGCGTGGGAGACCTGGTGCGCTGGTCGGGACGTAAATTGCGTTACCTGCAGAGCGGCAGCTTGCCGGTTTATGCCCTGGTGATTTTTGCAGCGGTAGTGGTCCTGGTAATCTGGGCGGCAGCGCCGGTGATAGGAGGGATAAGATGAGTTTCCCGCTTTTGACTTCCATTCTTCTGGCGCCGGTAATAGGGCTTATCCTCATATTGTTAATACCGGAAAGGGAGCAGTTGCTCATAAAGATCACCGCCGCCGTCGCTACCTTTGTCGCCCTGGCGCTGTCGGTTTATGCATACATTGCCTACGACCAGGGGGCAGGCGGGTTACAGTTTCTGGAAGATAGGACGTGGGTGCCGGCCTTCGGCATCAATTATTCTGTGGGCGTGGATGGAATGAGCCTGCCCATGGTGTTGCTTACGGCCATAGTAATATTTACCGGCGTTTTTGCCTCCTGGGATATGACCAACCGCATCAAGGAGTTCTTCATTTTCCTCCTGATGCTGGTAACTGGTGTCTTCGGGGTGTTCATGACCAGGGACCTCTTTTTCTTCTATCTCTTTTTTGAAGTAGCGGTGATCCCCATGTATCTCTTAATCGGTATATGGGGAAGCACCCGAAAAGAGTACGCGGCCATGAAGCTCACCCTGTATCTCCTGGTAGGCAGCGCCTTTGCCCTGATAGGCATTATTGCCCTTTTCCTATACGCCTCCAACCAGTTGGGCTACCTAACCTTTGATATCCAGACGCTGGCTACCGTCCGGTATGATGTAGGCTTCCAGAAGTTTATCTTCTTCCTCATGCTCATCGGCTTCGGGGTGCTGGTGCCCATCTGGCCCCTGCACCTGTGGTCCCCCGACGGCCACGTGGCAGCGCCTACGGCCGTAAGTATGCTCCACGCCGGGGTGTTGATGAAATTGGGGGCCTACGGCTTAATCCGGGTGGGAGTTTTCTTCTTCCCGGAAGGGGCCAAGTTTTGGGCTCCCCTTATCGCCGTTCTCTGCATCGTGAATGTGGTCTATGGAGCCATGATAGCCATGGTCCAGAAGGATTTAAAGTTCGTCATCGGCTACAGCAGCGTGAGCCACATGGGTTATGTGCTATTGGGGATAGCTGCTCTTAACACTTTAAGCTTGAGCGGAGCCGTAACCCAGATGTTCGCCCATGGCATCATGACGGCCCTCTTCTTCGCTCTGGTGGGGAATATCTACCATAAAGCCCATACCCGGGAGATCGCCCGCTTTGGCGGGCTGGCCCATCAGATGCCGCGGGTGGCTGCCGGTTTCCTGATCGGCGGCCTGGCTTCCCTGGGATTGCCCGGGCTGAATAACTTCGTGGCCGAGTTCTTGATTTTCTTAGGGGCCTTTACCCGGGAACAGGCGCTGTGGGGTGGCCTCTTAAGCTACCGGGTCCTAGCCATTTTAGCCATCCTGGGCATTGTCATTACCGCCACTTATGTCCTGCGGGTCGTGCAGAAAACCTTTTTTGGACCGCGCAAATCCGAGTGGGACTGTCTGGAAGATGCCCGGGGAGTGGAGCTGGTCCCCATTGTGGTGCTGTGCTCGGTGCTCGTTCTTTTCGGCCTGTTTCCCTCCCTTATGGTGGACCTCATTCATACCGGGGTAGCCCCGCTGGTAGCCAAGATCGAGGCCGCAAAGGCCGTAGGGGGGATTTTCTAGTGGGTGTCTGGCAGCTTTTGAGCGTGGAACTTTTGACGGCCGCCTTGGGATTAGGGCTGCTGGTGCTGGGGCTTTTGGTGCCGGGGCAGGAGAAAAGGGGATTGGCTTACCTGACTACAGCCGGCTTAATAGGAATTGCGGCCGTGGCCTGGGCTCTGCGGGAGGCCCAGGGAGTCGTCTTGAACGGATACATTATCGATCCCCTGGGAACCTACTTTAAAATCCTCTTTCTTGCGGCGGCGGTGCTGACGTGTATTGCCTCCTTTGACTATATCGGCCGGTTGCCGCGCGGCGAAGGGGAGTTCTATGCCTTACTGGTCCTGGCTACCCTGGGCATGATGCTTCTGGCCTCCGCCGGAGAATTGATTACCCTGTACCTGGGACTAGAGTTGATGACCATTTCCCTCTGCATCCTGGTCGCTTATCGCAAGGGGGATATGAAATCCGCCGAAGCGGGTATTAAGTATATCATCCTGGGAGCAATGTCTTCGGCCATTCTCCTTTACGGGCTCAGCCTAATTTACGGGGCTACGGGCAGTACGGTTATAAGGGAGATAAGCTCAGTCATAACCAGGGAAGGCGTAAGACCTCTGTTGGGAGTGGGTATCATCTTTGTCCTGGCGGGCTTTGCCTTTAAGATGGCGGCGGTACCCTTTCATATGTGGGCGCCCGATGTATACGAAGGAGCGCCTACCCCCATTACCGGTTTTTTGTCGGTAGCCTCTAAAGCTGCAGGTTTTGCGGCCTTCTTGCGCATCTTCTTTGGGGCTCTGCCCCAAACTCACGGCCTCTGGGCGGAATTAATCGTGGCCCTGTCTGTCTTAAGCATGGTCATGGGCAATTTGGTGGCCATTCCCCAGAAGAATATCAAAAGGCTGCTGGCTTATTCCAGTATTTCTCAGGCAGGCTACTTGCTCCTGGGCGTGGTAGCCTTCTCCGTACTGGGGGTGGGCGCTATCCTGTACCATTCCATGCTCTATGTTTTTGCTAATATGGCAGCCTTCATGGCCGCTACAGCCTTCTACAATGTCCAGGGAAGCGATGAGATCGGGGATTATGCAGGTCTGGCCAGGCGTTCGCCCTTGCTGGCAGCCGTTCTGCTTTTTTCCCTCCTTTCCCTGGCCGGCATACCGCCCCTGGCGGGGTTTGTGAGCAAATTCTACCTGTTTATGGCCGTGATCGGCCGGGGATATATCTGGCTGGCCATTCTGGCCGTTTTGATGAGCATGGTTTCCGTCTATTACTATCTACAAGTAGTCAAAGCCATGTATTTTGGTGAACCCCCGACCGGAAGCCCGGTTATACAGGTGCCCCTGGGAATGCAGGTGGCTCTCGTGCTATCCCTGGCCGTGCTATTTTTCTTCGGCCTCTATCCAACACCCCTTACCAGTTACGCTTTTAATTCCGCCATGGCTTTTCTCGGGCACTGAGGCGTTGGGTCGGAGGCCTGACGCACATTCCGGGGCGGCAGGCAAAGTACGCCGGGAACAGTTGGGGGCTGTTCTTAATGACGCTGGAAAGGAAGCGCATAGGTCGGCAGGGGGAGGAAGCGGCGGCCGCCTTTCTGCAGGAGAAAGGCTTTCGCCTGCGGGAGAGGAACTTCCGCTGCGGCCTGGGTGAGCTGGATATAGTGGCCGAGGAGGGCGGGGAAATAGTTTTCGTAGAGGTCAGGACCCGCTCCTCGAACTTACTGGGAACTCCCCAGGAATCGGTAGACTGGCGCAAACAGCACCGCTTGCGCCGGCTGGCGGCCTACTATCTGCAACAGAAGGGCCTGGCCGGCCTTCCCTGCCGCTTTGATGTAGTAGCCGTATGGCTGGATAAAAGGGGAGGGGTGGAGAGAATAGAGCTGGTGCGGGGCGCCTTTTAGAAAGAAGCCAGGGCTTCCAACACCTGGAGCACCCCTATTTTTGCTACCAGCCTTACTTGGCCCTCCTTTGCGTGGTTGCCTCACCAGCAGCTGAGTTATGCCCAGTTCTTGGACCTGGGCTTGCCTGGCTTTTCCTCACGCAAGTCTCCCTCGCGGGCAGGACTTGCCCTGCACTAAAAGCAGTAAGAGCGGGGTCCCCGGATGCATGCGGCATCCTTGCCGATAGGGCCGGCCTTGGGCTTCGCTATCCTCAACCCCGCTTTTGCTTTTGAGGGAAGCTCAGGTTTGATTATCGCTCAGGGAAAGAACCTGGCTTGCAAGCCCAGGCAGGCCTCCCCAGCAAAAAATGGGGATATGCAGCTCCAGCAGGACGGGCGACTTGCGCCCTCCCCTTACTCTCTAACCAGAATATCCCGCGGCCGGTCCTGGAGGTATACTCGGGTATAGCTCCGCCGGTCAGCCTGCCGGAAAAGCTTTTCCCCTTCCTGCCGGCAGCGAGGGCAGGCATCCCGGGGAATAAAGACGGCCAAAATATGCTCGCCCCGCTCTGAACAGCGGGAATCTATCCAGGTCAGGCCGGCACACTCTTCACAGACCAAGGTGGTCTCCTTTTGGATCTCCAGCAGCCCTTCGGTGTCGTAGTAGACGCGGCGCTGGCGGGTGATTTCTTTTTTCCCCCGTGTGGTCTGCGCCCGTATTTCCTCCCGCTGCTGCCAGGCTGCATAAGTTTCCCGGCACAGGTGGGCAATATAGTCGGTAATTTCCTGGGGCTGGGATACTTTAGCCGGGGTGTAATCGGGTTCCCGGACGTAAGTATAATCCAGCCCCGCCAGGGCCAGGATGATCCCCAGGTTGACATAGGGGAGGGCGCCTTCGATGGAGTAGCCCCCTTCCAGAACCGCGATGTGGGGCTGCAAGAGTTCGGTAAGCCTGGCGTAACCTCGGGCGGAAAAACGCATATTGGTAATGGGATCCGTGTAGTGGTTGTCTTGCCCCGCCGAGTTGATAATCAGGTCGGGCCGGAAATCGTTGAGCACAGGGAGGATCAGGTTTTCCAGGGCGTAGAGGAATCCCTCCTCCCCGGTTTGCGGGGGTAGGGGGAGATTCAGGGTGTACCCGCAGGCATTGGGACCGCCGAACTCGGGCAAAAAACCGGTGCCCGGGTAGAGGGTGCGGCCGTCCTGATGAATGGAGATATAGAGGGTGTCCTTATCGTGCCAGTAAATGTCCTGGGTACCGTCGCCGTGGTGGCAATCGGTATCTACAATGGCGATGCGCTTGGGACCGTACCTCTGGCGGATGTATTCGATCATAATGGCTTCAATGTTGATATTGCAGAAGCCGCGGTTGCCGTAGACAATGCGCTGGGCATGGTGGCCGGGGGGACGCA
The DNA here is from genome assembly GCF_013167955.1 of Thermanaeromonas sp. C210. Lineage (NCBI taxonomy): Bacteria > Bacillati > Bacillota > Clostridia > Neomoorellales > Neomoorellaceae > Thermanaeromonas > Thermanaeromonas sp. C210. The sequence continues at coordinate 216,010 of NZ_BLWF01000004.1, read as the reverse complement.
CTATGGCAAAGGCCCGGTCTACCTCCCCCTGGAGGACGGCGTCGGCCGCCACCAGAGCCCCGCCGGCGGCAATGAGATCTGATTCACCGGCCCGGCTCCTAACGTCGGGCACGCAGATGTGGACCCGCTCGACGTCCTTAATGTCGGCCAGCCGCGGGCGGTATTCGGTAATGCCTTCGATATCTAAAACTCCCTCTTCCCAGACCTGGTCCTGGGTATAGAGGAGCCGCTCCTCCCGCTCCGGGTGGGTAGGGGAGATGGCCCAGTCGTAGGCCGGGAAGAACACCAGTCCCACGCGGCGGGCAGCTTTAAGCATGGTCGTAGGTTCCCCCTTTCAGCCCGATGAGAGACGGCCTGTTCTGGACCTTGAGGCGTATATTTCTGCCGACGGTGTAAAACCCGCGCACCATATTGAAGGCCTGTTCCTCTATTACTTCCAGCTCAGGAACGCCTCCGGTGTACCCCAATTCTCTAAGGCGCTGCTCCAGCAAAGCAAAGGCCCGCCGCCGCGCCTGCTCCAGGGAAAAAGAGCGGTCAATTCTTTCCTGCCATCCTATCTCGGGAGCCGTCAGGACACCCCTCTCCGTATCCGCGAAAAGGGCCAGGGTCGCCGTGGGGTGGCTTAAAGCCGCGCCTACGGCATTGGCTACCCCTGCGAGGGAAGGCACTTCTACCGGCAGGCCGGAGGCTTTTTCCAGGAAGGGCTTTAAGAGGGGAGCGGGGGCCCCTACGGCAATCACCCGGCGCGGCTCCAGCTTCCTTTCGGTCAGAACTTCCCGGATCGTATACACAGGTCGGCTGTTCAGGTAGTGAAGAAGCTGGTTTACAGTCCGGGCGATACCTGCGGTAAATTCGTCGAGGGCACTTTGAGCCGTTTCCCTAATGGATAAGCCCACCGGTTTACCCAGACTTTCTATAGCCCTCTCTGCCCGCCCTCGATCCCCCAGTTGCAGCAGGCCGAGTGTGATGAGGGCGTCGGTAGGGGTGGGAGCGGGACCGCCCAGGGCAGCCGGAGGGCCCTGACGCTGGGGACCGATGGCCATACGCCCGTCTACTATTCTAATGGAGCTATCCCCGCCCAGCCCTACTGAATGAACGAAAAAGGACCGCACCAGGGTGGGATAAGGCCCCAGGCGTATGCCCTGGGGTTCAAAAAGGGGGACGCCGCCAGCGCAGAAGGCAATATCCGTAGTGGTGCCGCCGATGTCCAGAATGACGAAATCGTCTTCAACCGGTGCCAGCGCCAAAGCACCCATGATGCTGGCCGCCGGTCCGGAAAGGATGGTTTCCACGGGAGTATTCACCGCGCTGGCTAAAGTCAAGGTACCCCCGTCCGCCTTGAGAATAAAGGGTTCTATCTTCAAACCCTTGCTTTCCACATAAGACCGGACTGCCCCGGCAAATCGGCTGTAGACCCGCCAGACGGAGCTGTTCAGGTACGCAGTGTACACCCGCCGGGGGAAGGCTAAGCGGCCCGACAACCGGTGGCCCAAGGTGATAAAATCATAGCTTCCTTCCAAAAGGTGCGCTATCTCCAATTCATGGGCCGGGTTGCGGACGGAGAATTTTCCCACCGCTGCCAGGCAGCGGATACCGTTGTCCTGGAACTGCCGCCTGGCCGACTCCAGTTCCTCACGCTTGAGGGGGCTGGTCTCCCGGCCCCGGTGGTCAATGCTGCCCTGGAGGATTACAGTCACTTTTGCGCAGGTCAAAAAAGAGGGGTTAAGTCCCGGACCGGGTATAAGGAGCAGGCCCACGGGTTCTGTTTTCCCTTCCACAATGGCGTTGGTGCACACGGTGGTGCTCAAGTTTATGCGCCGTATGGCTGCAGGGTCCCTGTGCTTCAGAAGGGTGTTTAGGGCCTGCTCGATGGAAGCCAAAAAGTCGGCGGGATCGGTAAGGACCTTTACGTGCTCCACAACCTCGCCTTCAGAGATAAGGACGGCATCAGTATGGGTGCCGCCCATGTCTAAGCCGATCAGCATGAGTAAATACCGCCTCCTGGTTTATTGTAACTCTGGCGGGAAAAGGTAGCAATCATTATTTACCATGAGTTATCTCCGGTTTTCGCTGGGGTGGCCTGCTTAGGCTTCAAGCGAGCGAGCAAGCCTTCGCGGTAGCCAAACTTAAGCTTGGCGAAAGGCGGAGGCAGGCCCGAGGCCATGAGAAACCTGCGGCCGGCAACTGAGAGAGGAGGTCGAATTTGCCGGGAAGCCTGCCGGAGCCTTGAGCCGAGCGCTAGTTTGGCCCGCGAGGGTTTTTGGAGCGAGCAGAAGCCAAGCAGGCCTGGAATGAAAATTGGGGATACCTCGTTACTTACCCCCGAAGTAGTGGAAGCGTGTATTGCTCAAAATAGGTCAAAACTGCCACAGAGAAGGCTAGCTCAAGGAAACTAAATTGCGTATAATAAGAGGCGTAATTGTTTCCGAGGCGGAGGTGGCAGAATTTGCGGCATGTAGTAACGTTGATACCGGGGGATGGTACCGGCCCGGAAGTGACCGCGGCCGCGCGGCGGGTCCTGGAGGCCAGCGGGGCCGAGCTCGAGTGGGAAGTGGTGGAGGCAGGTGAATCCGCCCTTAAGAAATACGGCAGCGTTCTGCCCGGGGAAGTGCTGGAATCCATCAGGCGGAACAGGGTGGCCCTTAAAGGACCCATTACCACTCCTGTAGGCACCGGATTTCGCAGCGTCAATGTGGCCCTGCGCAAGGAACTGGACCTTTACGCCAACGTTCGGCCGGTTAAGAATTTACCCAACGTACCTTCCCGGTACCAGAACATCGACCTGGTAATCTTCCGAGAGAATACCGAAGACCTTTACGCCGGGGTGGAACATACGGTAGGCGAGGATGCGGCGGAGAGTATCAAGATCATTACCCGCAAGGGCTCGGAAAGGATAGCCCGGGCGGCCTTTGAGTATGCGCGGAAGAAAGGCCGCCGACGGGTCACCGCGGGTCACAAGGCCAATATTTTGAAACTCACCGACGGTCTTTTCCTGCACTGCTTTTACGAAGTGGCCAAGGATTATCCTGAAATCGAAGCCGACGACCGGATTGTGGATAATCTCAGCATGCAACTGGTACAGAAGCCGGAACAGTACGATGTGCTGGTATTGCCCAACCTGTACGGCGACATCCTTTCCGACCTCTGCGCCGGCCTAGTGGGCGGCCTGGGGGTAGCTCCCGGAGCCAACCTGGGGGAGGCGGCTGCGGTTTTTGAGCCCATCCACGGCAGCGCGCCGAAGTACGCCGGGCAGAACAAGGTTAATCCTCTGGCTACTATCCTTTCCGGAGTTATGATGCTGGAGCACCTAGGTGAGGATGAACCTGCCGCGCGGGTCCGGCAGGCCGTCAACGAGGTTTTGCTGGAAGGCAAATATTTAACCTACGACCTGGGCGGGACGGCAGGAACCCAGGAGATGGCGGAGGCCATTGTGCGGAGGCTGGAACAGAGCACGGGAGGATAAAAATGGCCCTTTTTGCCCTAGGCGATCTCCATCTGGGTCGCGACATGTCCCTTTTCGGACCGGAATGGGATCATCACGAGCATAGAATAGTGGAGGAATGGAAGAAAGCCGTTCGACCGCAGGATACCGTTTACCTGCTGGGAGATCTCAGCTGGGCCATGCGCCTGGAGGAAGCCCTTCCCCACTTACAGCTTTTAAAGAGCTTGCCCGGCCGCAAGAGGATTCTTAAGGGCAACCACGATTACTGGTGGCAAACCGAAAGGAAGATGCGGGCTGCCATTCTAGACGCGGATTTCGACCTCTTGAAACCCGAAGTGGTGGAAGGGTTGGCCATCTGCGGTACCCGCGGATGGCTGGTGCCGGGGCACCCCCTTTTTAATCCGGAAACCGATGAGAGGGTTTACCGGAGGGAAACCCTGCGGCTGGAAAGGGCCCTGCAGGAGCTGGCCAGAATAAGGCAGGGAACCGAACCCATAATTGTAATGCTGCATTTTCCCCCGGCTCTTACGGGCGAGCCTTCTGCCTTCGTGGACCTCATGCGGGAGTATGGCGTCCAACGTTGTTATTACGCCCATCTCCACGGCCAGGACCGCCTAAGAGCCCTGGAGGGAAACCACTGGGGAATGGAATTTCATTTGGTGTCGGGAGACCACCTGGCCTTCCGGCCGGCGCAGCTAAACTAACAAGGTCCCTCAAATGGTGAGGGACCTTTACGTTTAACGGTCGAAATAAATGTTTTTGCCGGTAGCCGAGAGGGGTATGCCCACTGCCATGTCCGCATCGATGAGGCCCAGACGCCTGGCCAGGACCCCAATGCGATACATAATGCGATTGTCAATATTGAGGATGCTGGCCGTCTTGACCGCCGAGCCTATGGCGATGCCTAAGTCCAGGAGACGCCAGGCGCATATAGGGCCGGCAAACTCCGGGCCCGGCTGTAAATCCTTCAGCTCTGCGCACCGAGGCTCTCCGCAAGCGCCACAGTCCAATCCGGCCTTTTGGGCGTTTTTTAACCCTATCAGCAGGACTGCTTCGGAACGTCTTACATTTTCCCCGTCCCGGTCGAAATTCTTGCGATTAGTCTGACGCCCGTAGTCAACCATGGCATCGGCCAGCTTCTGCAACTGGTCTCCTTGCAGGATTTCTAAGACCACAAAGTCCTTGCCGGCCGCCTTGGGAGCCGTACGGGCGGCTACCGCCATAAGTTCGGCAGCGGTATACATAATGTTGGGCATTAACTGATCACCTCTTGAAAAAAATTTGGGCATTATCGGAAGCCGACTTTTATATTTCGGCGAGGGGCCATAAAATCCTCCCAGTTTTTAGAATAACCGTCTCCGGCATCATTTAAAAGGGAGTCGGGGAGGAGGTTAGTTTTTAGGCGTAGAATATCCTGACTTTATCAGTTACAACTCGTTTTCGAAACGGGGACCCGCATAAAATCTAGGTTTGCGGGCTCAAAGCCGGTCAGAAAGCGAAAAGTGTAGTGGCAACATTAGCGGTAATAATGGTTATATAGCTAGACAATAGGTGTAAATAGTGGTATCATAAAAACATGTTCATCAAGATAACTAAATCTAGGGACCACCAGTACGTTCAGTTGGTTCGGTCTTACCGGGAAAACGGTGTTGTCAAACACAAGGTCCTTTTAAATCTCGGCCGCCTGGATGAGATTGAAAACAACCCCAGCTTTCAAAGATTGGGAAAGCGCCTTTTAGAATTGTCCAAGGCCAGGGAGGTGACCAGTTTAGCGAACTTCTCTGAGGCGCAGATCAAGAACTGGGGTTATGTGGTCTACCGGAAGATCTGGAACCAATTTGAACTACCCGAACTGCTGAAAGAGATTAGTGCCAAACACAAGGTCCAATTCAGCTTAAGTGACGCGAGTTTTCTGATGGTCGTCCAGCACCTCCTTGAGCCCAGGAGCAAACTGGGCACCTACAACCACCAGCAACGTTATGCCAGTTTGCCCGACGTGGCTTTGAACCACCTCTATCGCTCCCTGGATTTACTCAGTGAGCACAAAGAATTGCTGGAAGAAGAGATGTTCCGGAAGAACCGCCACCTTTTCAACATGAAAGTAGATGTGGTATTTTACGACGTAACGACCTTTTCCTTTGCCAGCGTCAAAGCCGATACTTTACGAGATTTTGGCTTCAGTAAAGACGGCAAGTACAACGAAGTCCAGGTGGTACTGGGTTTACTTATTGATTGCGAAGGTCGGCCCATAGGCTATGAGCTTTTCCCCGGCAATACCTTTGACGGTAAAACCCTGGAAGCAGCCTTAGAAAAGCTGGAAAAACGTTTTGGCCTGCGCCGGGTAATTATCGTGGCGGACCGGGGGATTAACAGCAAGCTCAATTTAAAGCGCATAGTAGAACGTAACTACAGCTACATTTTTGCCGCCCGCATTAAGAAGATGAAGAAAGAGATTACCGATATGATCCTGGACGAAGACGGCTATCAGGAGATCAAGGACGACGAAGAAGGAGAAGTCCTTCGCTACAAGGTTATCGAATACATAAACGAGTTCACCGCTGAAGGAGAAAAATACCAATTACCCGAAAAACTGATCGTCACCTACTCCAGCCGGCGGGCGGAGAAAGACCGGTCCGACCGGGAAAGGTTAATCGAGAAGGCCCAAAGCCTTTTAGAAAGCAAGGCTAAAATCCGGGCCAGCAATAAACGCGGCGGCAAGAAATACCTCAAAGAAGTAGATTGTACCGGCACCTGGGTGCTGGACGAAGAAGCAATTAACTGGGACCAACAATTTGACGGCTACTACGGCATCCAGACCAACGAGAAAGAGATGAGCGCCAAAGACATTCTGGATGCTTACCACAACCTGTGGCGGATTGAAGAATCCTTCCGCGTCATGAAAAGCACCCTGGAAGTACGACCGGTTTTCCATTGGACCGAAAGGCGGATTAAGGGGCACTTTGTAATCTGTTTCCTGGCCTTTCTTCTCGAACGCACCCTGGAATCCAAGCTCCGGCAAGCTGGAGAAAACGCCTCGCCGGTAGAGATCCGGGAAGCGTTAAACTCCCTCAACTTTGCCGAGGTGGAAATCGAAGGAGAAACCTTCTTTATTAAGACCAAGGGTACAGAGTTAAGCAAAAAGATCCTGCGCCTGATGCGAATCGCTCCCCCTGCCAATATCACTCGTGTAGAAGAGTTTGCTTCTCGCTGGCAGGGCCAGGCGTAGTGGCAAAATGCACGCCTTGGTTTCTATCTTCCTAGATTTTATGCGACTTCTAGATTCTCATCTGATAAAGTCAGGCCCTTCTCGGCCTGAAGCAGTCCAGCTGCAGCCCAGCGCAAAACCTGCATCCCATTTCGCCACCTCTTTACGTTCCGGGTAACAACCCTGACCTTGTCAAAGGCCGTCTCTATTACATTCGTTGACCGTAAAGTTTTCCACAGGGTTTCGGGTAGACCTAGACGGGTAACGGTCAGCGTCTCCTCTAATCCCTCCCGCAGGCTCCTCGCTGCCCCAGGGTACTTATCTTCAAGGGCATCAGCTAGCCTATTTAGTTCCGTTAAAGCCTTATGATAATCCTTTTCTGACCAGGCTTGCTCTAGCTTCTTACCCACCCATTCTTGGGCTCCTTTGGGCAGGTGTTCTAAGACGTTCCGCTTCTTATGCACCTGGCACCTCTGTACTACGGCCCGATTACCAAAAACTTCTTTAACCGCCGCCCTTAAAGCTTTGGAGCCGTCTATGACCACCAGTATACCCTCTTCCACCTTTAGGCCGCGTTCTACAAGGTTGGTAAGAAGAGACCTACAGACTGCAGCATTCTCTGTAGCCCCTTCCCATAAGCCCAAGACCTCTTTTTCGCCTTTGTCAGTGATGCCTAAAGCAGCTACCACTGTATGCCCGGCAAACACAACCCCATCAATTACCAGAACCAAGAAACGTTTGTCTCCCAAAGGCCTGCTTAGCAGCTCCTCTAAGGCCTTACGGGTAGCGTAGATAAATCGCCGGCTTATGGTGCTCTTGGAAGTCCCATGAACAGGTAATTCTTCTCCTATGGGTTCAAGGCTATGCTTATAGTGCCTTATGGATAACCCGTAAAGTATATGCTCTAGAACTGTCTCAGTTATGAACCTTTCATCCTGGAAGGCTTCATAGGTTTTAAGTTTTACTTCTCTGCCGTTTATGGCGCGCACCCGGGGACGCCGGATCGCCACCTTTCGCCCCCCTAACACCACGCTACCTTTCTCGCTCCCATGACGTCTAGCTGTGCGCTCCGGATTGTGCTTTCCTTTGGGTCCCGCTATCTCAGTTACTTCGGCCTCCATCATGGATTGAACCACATCCAAGCCTACGGCAACGGAAAGGGCTAAGAGCCCTTCCTTGGCTTTACCTATGATCTCCCTTAAGGATACTTGTACATGGTCAGGTAAGTTAGGAAAGCCTCCGGAGGATATTGGGTTTTCTTTTGACTTGTGATATACTGGCATTGGTGGCGGTTACCTCCTTTTGTATGGATTGTCCACCTCTGTTATATCACAGAGGATTGAGGGACCGCCACCTTCATTTTCCACGATTTTTGGGACAACGCCGGTTTATCTCCCGAGGGAAGACGAGTTTTTCCTCGTATGACCGTACTGGAGAATCTTGAAATTGGCGCATTTAGTGTCCAAGACCGTACCATAGTGCAGGAACAGATAGAGAAAGTTTTCAAACTGTTTCCAGTCCTTAAAGAGAGATGGAAACAGAAAGCTGGGACTTTAAGTGGAGGAGAACAGCAAATGTTAGCTATAGGAAGAGCCTTGATGGCTAGACCCAAGTTGCTACTCCTCGACGAGCCTTCCTTAGGTCTAGCACCTATTATGGTCCAGCGCATCGCGGAGGCCATCTTGTCTTTGAAAAGAGAAGGTATAAGTATCTTACTGGTAGAACAAAACGCTAATATAGCTTTGCAAATTGCCGATAGGGGATACTTGATTCAGAATGGGGAGGTGGTGTTGGAGGGACGGGCCAAAGATTTGATAGTGGATAGTAGAGTGAAAAAGGTTTACCTTGGGGTTGCGAACTGAAAATTTGCGCTATGGGATAACAGGGCAACTCATGAATCGGTTCTAGTGCAGTAAACAAGGAAATTACTTAGTTCCCCCAAAAATACTACAAACCTTGAGAAGGGAGGCGAAAAAGTTGGCTAGGCGAGTTCTGGGGTTAATGGTGGGTGTGTTAGTCCTGATGTTAGCGGTAACAGGCTGCGGAGGTGAAACTAATAGGCAGGATTCGGGACAGGTTACAGGCGAGAAAGAAAGTTTTTCGGCCGCACCCCTGCGAGTGGGCGTAATACAACCCCTATCAGGTCCCGTAGCCCAATCTGGTCAAAATGTGCTCTGGGGAGCCGAAATAGCCGTTGACAACATTAATGCGGAAGGAGGCGTATTAGGGCGACCAATTGAGCTAGTAGTGTATGATTCCAAGAACGACCCCGCCGACGCCGTTAACGCTGCCCAGAAACTCATCACGGGTGACAGAGTTAACGTAATAATGGGTTGCTGGGGTAGCTCTCCTACGCTGGCCGTCTTACCCATTGTAGAAAAGGCTGGAATACCTATAGTGGTAGAAACGTCAAGCTCTCCCAAAATAACAGAGCAAGGGTACAAAATGGTATTCAGAATTGCCGCAACCAGCGTGCAGGAGGCGGAAGGGATTAAAGATACTTTGTTTAAGAACATCGATATTCGTAGGGCAGCTTTCATTGCGGTTAACAACGATTGGGGACGCGGTGGCGTAGAAGCATATTCTACCATAATTAAGGAACTGGGTGGTGAAGTGGTTTCAGTTGAATATGTGGGGGAGGAAGTGACAGAATTTTATGCCCAACTTACTAAGATTAGGGATTCGGGTGCCGACACTATCTTTATTAATAGCGAGATAAGCCAAATTGCTCTAGTTGTTAAGCAAGTTAGAGAACTTAAATTACCTCAGAACATAATTTCCATCGGCGGCAGCAATTTTTCAGACGCCCTTATTGAATTGGCAGGAAAAGAAGCGGCTGAAGGGGTATGGTCAGTACAGCATTCTGTCCCGTGGATACCCGACAAGACCGCAAACCCTGAGCGAGCTAGAGTCTTTTTGGAAAGCTGGACTAAGGCCAATTATCCGTGGCTTGGAGTGCAAGAAGGAGTAAGAGGTTTCGACGGAATCTATACGATTGCGGAAGCTGTTAAGGTAGCTAAAGGAAGCGACGATCCTAAAGACCTGGTGCCGGCATTGCGCAGCCTCGATTTTAACGGAATAGCCAGCCGGATTAAGTTCAATGAAAAGGGCCAGAGTGAGGTGCAGATGTATCTGGTTAGAGTGGTGGATGGCAAGACGGTGCTCGTTGAATAAGAAGGCTCAAATTTGGCTCCTTCTGCGTACTATAATCCCTTTTGAAATAATGAGGTAAAATTGTAGGTAAAACCTCACCCTTACTGGCTACCTGTACAAGTAAGGCTGGGGTTTTACCTTTCTTCAGCTACTCCGGGGAATTAGAAAAGGTTTTATCTGAAGGAAGCGTTGCGGCACCACACATGTTGCCAAAATTTGTGTTCTCCATTACGGTTGGGTATGGGCCAATTACAAACTTTGTAAAAGACGGGGTTAAGAATTAATTAACACGAACATAAGCGAAATCCACCAGGCTTCGATTTTTGGTTGTTACAATATCGAAGGAATTCCAGGCTCCATGGCGAATCATTAACACACTTAGCCCTCCCGGAAATACTACCATGCAAGCAAAAGAAGTGGAACCCGACGAAAGTGGCGAGAAATTTAACTGTTGGCATGATAAAACCGCAACCCTGGCGGATTAAACAATTAGGGCTTGGGGGATCAAAGCAAAGGCGGGGCGCAGGCAGGGCAGTCGTTGAGCGCTATTGGCAATCAAAAGCCCGACAAACTGTTTGGCCGCCCCTCGACTCGCCCAAGTGGGCTAGAGGGTATTAAGAATAGGATCCACGCGGTTCTGGCCAGGCACGCCATAAGTCGGCAGGTAAGCGACCTGTTCGGAGTAAAGGGCAGGAAGTTCCTCCAGGAGTGAGCTTGAGGAACTTCCGGAGGTAGAGAAAATAGTCCTCACCTCGAACCTTAAAATCCTTGAAGTCTTGGAGGCGGAAATTGCGACCATTGAGAAAGAGCGGAACCTAAGAGCTACTGTTCTACCTGGGATGAACATCCCTCTAGGCCTACTGGTATAGACGCCATAGCCGCCTTGACCATCCTGGCCGAGATAGGCGATATCAAGCGCTTTTCCGGGGCGAAGAAGTTTGCTAGTTTTTCCGGTCTGGTTCCTTCGGTGCACCAATCGGGCAAGATCAGGTAAACCGGACACATCACCAAGGCTGGTCGGAGTATGCTGCGCTGGATCCTCATTCAGGTTGCCCAGACGGCGGTTAGGCCCGGTGCTCTGCGGGACTTCTACTTAAGGCTTAAGAAGCGCAAAGGCCATAAGATCGCTATCATAGCAGCGGCAAGGAAGCTACTCACCATCATCTAGGCCCTGCTGACCAAGAACACGGGGTATCGCTACCTCTAAGGAAGACTTAAGGCAGAAGAAGATACGCCGCATGCACAAAAGGGCGTTATCGTAAAGTTGACCGGGCTGCTCTACCGCAAAAAATTACGTCTCTCGTAGAAGAAGAGCAAAGGATTACAGGAATACCTTCTCCTGCAGCCTAAATCACCTAAAATCAGGGTTGCGGTTTTTCATAGGTGGGATTTTTCATGGGTGGCGCTCAAGCCCAATGTTTTTACGATTTTAGAAGAGCGGCCTAAAGGGGGTGCCCGACGAAGAGATGGAAAAAAAGATTAAGCGGAAGGCCTTCGAGATTTTAAAAGGCATCTGCAGCGTTTGTCCCGTATGCGACGGACGCCGTTGCCCTACTGGTGTGCCCGGCATGGGCGGCGTAGGAACGGGAGAGGCCTTCCGCCGCAATATCGAAGCTTTGAAGGGATGGAAAGTAAATTTAAGAGTTTTGCATGATAAAAAAGAGCAAGATACTTGTCTGAAATTTTTAGGTTGCAGTCTACCCTTTCCCATACTGGCTGCCCCGGTGACCGGTACTAAAGTAAATTTTGGAGGTCGCATGAAAGAGACTGACCTGGCTAGGGCTATGGTCCAGGGTGCCAAACTGGCGGGGACCCTAGCCATGACGGGCGATGCGCCGGACCCAGAGGTTTTTAAGGCGGGCCTTATTGCCGTACGCGAAGCCGGGGGTTGGGGTATTCCCGTTATTAAACCGAGAGCGAACAAAGAGATTATCGCCTTAATACGGCAGGCGGAAGAAGCAGGAGCCACGGCTGTGGGTATCGATGTAGATGCAGCAGGGTTTATCAATATGGTGAGGGCGGGTCAGCTGGTTGAACCCAAGAGTGTGGCGGATATAAGAGAAATTGTGCGGGCTACCTCTTTACCGGTAATTTTAAAGGGCATAATGACGGTAGCGGATGCCGAAGCGGCAGTAGAGGGCGGGGCAGCAGCCATTGTAGTCTCCAACCATGGGGGACGCGCCCTGGACCATACTTTGGGGACTGCTGAAGCCCTACCGGGGATTGCCGGCAAAGTTAAGGGGAAGATAGCCATTCTAGCCGATGGAGGCATACGTACAGGGGTGGATGTCCTGAAAATGCTTGCTCTAGGGGCCGAGGCGGTATTGGTGGGCCGTCCGTTGTGCATAGCTGCGTGCGGAGGTGGGGCTGAAGGTGTCCATAAAAAACTTCTAGATATGGCCAGCGAATTGCAGGCAGCTATGCGGTTAACAGGGTGCGGAACTTTACAAGATGTAAATTGTTCTATTCTCAAAAACGTATAACCTTTGCCGGCAATCCGGCGAAGGCGATAAAGGCGTGCTAAAGTTTCTCATCTAAAGTACTCTCACAAACGATTTGCCGGCATCTTAATTAAATGCAATAAGTTGTTGCATCCCGGTGCGAATTCCTATAGAATAACTATAGGGCTTTTTTATTTTGGGGGAGACGGTGATGGCATGAGTTTCTGGTCATTAGTCATCAGCCGGTGGAATAACATCCTGGAATCCACGGGCGAACATGTCTTAATTGTTCTTGTGGCAGTGTGTATTGCTGTTATAGTCGGGGTGGCGCTGGGGGTAATGATTACTTATTGGCGCTTTCTGGCGGGCCCCGTCCTGTACTTTTGTCAGGTCGTTATGACCATACCCAGTCTGGCCATGCTAGGCCTTTTACTGCCGGTGTTTGGCATTGGTTACAAGACGGGAGTGGCCACTCTAATCCTCTACTCTCTTTTACCCATTGTGCGCAACACGTACGCAGGTATCCAGGGAATCGAACCGGCAATAATTGAGGCGGCGAAGGGCATGGGAATGAGGGAAACTACTATTTTACGCCGCATAAAACTTCCCCTGGCCTGGCCTGTAATTCTGGCCGGTATACGTACCGCAGTGGTCATGATCGTCGGGATTGCGGCAATCGCTTCTTATATTGGGGCCGGCGGGTTAGGTGAATTTATCTTCCGGGGTATTTCCCAATGGAATCTGCAGCTTGTTCTGCTGGGAGCCCTTTGTGTCTCTGTATTAGCCGTACTTGCCGACGGCTTACTGAAACGAGCGGAAAGCCGGGCCCGCCGCTAAAGGAGACGGCCCCAGAGGCTTGAAGGAGGGAGGACGGGATTGATCAGGCTTGAAGGTGTTACTAAGGTGTTTCCCCGTCAAAAAGTTCCGGCGGTAAAAAATTTGAGTATGGAAGTCGGGGAAGGAGAAATATGTGTACTGGTAGGTCCTTCCGGTTGCGGTAAAACTACTACTATGAAAATGATCAACCGGTTGATTGAGCCTACTGAAGGGAAGATATATGTGAACGGCCAGGATGTGACCGCCGTGGACCCCATTAAATTGCGTCAAGATATTGGCTACGTTATTCAGGAAATAGGGCTGTTCCCTCACATGACCATTGCCGAGAATATTGCTACTGTGCCCAGGGAAAAGGGTTGGGCGGCGGATAAAATACAACAGCGGGTAGACGTGCTACTGGAATTGGTGGGGCTAGATCCTGCCGTATACCGGCACCGTAAACCTGCGGACTTAAGCGGTGGGCAACGACAGCGGGTAGGCGTGGCCAGGGCATTGGCGGCCGATCCTCCCATATTGCTTATGGATGAGCCCTTCGGCGCGGTAGACCCCATTACCAGGGCCCACTTGCAGAACGAATTTCTTTCCCTGCAAAAAAAAATGCATAAAACTGTCATCTTTGTGACCCACGATATAGACGAAGCTATAAAAATGGGTGACAGGATTGCTGTTATGCGGGCTGGCGAGCTGGTGCAGTATGATACGCCGGACCGGCTCCTGAGCGCACCGGCAGATGACTTTGTAGCAGCCCTGGTCGGCCACAATCGTGCCCTGAAAAGGCTACACCTGGTCAAAGCAGGGGATGTGGCCCGGCAGGATGTGCCCGTGGCCCAAACCAATTGTTCCCTTGATGAAGCTAAAAAGATTCTACAGGGTGGTAACTTACCGGTAATCGTTATAGTGGACGGCTTGAACCGCCCCAAGGGGGTTGTCAACAGGGAGGAACTGTTGCGCCAGAACAGGCAGGCTGCCCTCAAGGACCTCATAAATCCGCTGGAAAGCGTGGCCGATGAGGATGCAACCCTTTACGACGCCCTTTCCACGATGTTAAATTACGGCGAGCGTTATGTAGTAGTTTTAAACCGGAATAAGGAATTTCAAGGAGTCATTACCTTTGGCTATCTCTTGGAGTTGATGAAGGAAAATGGGTCTTAAGCTGTCTTGGGTTCGAAAGTTGTTGCCACCCCTGCTGTTCGTAGGGGGCTGTGTTGCTGCAGCCGTGTACTTTGTGGAAAATCCTGGGAGCGCCATGGCCGCCCGTGTGCTCACCTATGATCACCTCGCCGTCCTGGCTGTACAGCACGTAAGCATGGTTGTCATATCTTCCCTTCTGGCGACGGCTACGGCGTTGCCCCTTGGTATCCTTATTAGCCGGCCTCGGCTGCGCCTTCTGGGCCTGGTCCTGGAGAACCTGGTGAATATAGGGCAAACAATTCCCAGTATTGCGGTTATCGCTCTGTCCTTTACCGTGTTGGGTCTGGGATTTAACACAGCCCTCTTTGCCCTCTGGCTCTACTCCCTTTTGCCCATCCTGCGCAATACGTACGCCGGCATCATGAGTGTACCGGAAGGAGTTCGGGAGGCCGCCGTGGGGATGGGTATGCGTCCCTGGCGTGTCCTGCTCCGCATTGAGCTACCTTTGGCCTTCCCTATTATTATGGCTGGTATCCGCACGGCAGTAGTCGTAAATGTGGGAACGGCCACGCTGGCTACCTTCATTGGAGCCGGTGGGTTTGGGCACCTTATAGTAACCGGAATTGTGGTACGCAGACTTCAGTTACTGCTGACGGGTTGTATTTTAAGTGCCCTTCTGGCCATGCTTTGTGATCATCTCCTGGGTATGGTGGAAGATAAGGTTAGGGCTTCCACGTAAGGGGGCCGGAGCTATTTCTCTTTACCCATAAAGCAGATCCTTGGTCCTTCGGCGCCAGCACGCCGGCATGGGGAATGCTTCGGAAGTACCGATCTTTAAGGGGGGTAATTATTAATGAGACGACTAATGTCAAGATATGGAATAATATGGCTAATGGCCCTATTGCTTGTACTCGGAACATTGTCCGGATGCAGCGGGGGGCAGGGGCAGCAGGCCCCGGGGTCCATTGACAAGTGGAGTTTTGCTACTGATCACGAGTTCTCGGTTCGGCCCGACGGTCTACCCGAGTTACTTAAAATTTACGGCTTTGAATTTGACGACATTAAGATTATGGATTTGGGTGTTACCTATGGCGCATTAAAAGATGGTCAAGTAGCTGCGGCCATGGGGTTTGCCACTGACGGACGCATAGCTGCCTTTAATCTGGTTAACCTGGAGGACGACAAGAAATTTTTCCCCGTGTACAACCCTGCGCCGGTGTTGCGCAAGGAGGTTATAGATCGCTACCCGGAACTGGAAGAAATTTTGGGTAAGATTAGCCCCCTCCTTGATACCGAGACCATGATAAACCTGAACGCCCAGGTGGATGTAGAAAACAAGGACCCCAAAGAGGTGGCGAGGCAGTGGCTATTGGAGAAGGGCCTCATAAAGGAAGAGGCCCCGGCGCCCACGAAAGGTAAGATTGTGGTGGGCTCCAAGGAGTTCACTGAACAGCTGATCCTTGGGGCCATGACCCTGCAGGTCCTTACTGATGCAGGATTTGAAGCCGTGGATAACACTGGCCTGGCCGGTTCAGAAGTTGTACGCAAAGCGCTGACCACCGGGGAGATTGATGTTTACTGGGAGTACACCGGCACGGCATGGTTGGTTCACTTAGGGCACGAGGAACCCCTGACGGATTCCGAAGAATGTTTTAACCGGGTGAAGGAGGAAGACCTTGCCAAGCACCACCTGGTCTGGCTTGATTACGCTCCCTTTGATAACACTTATACCATCATGATGCGCAAGGCCGACGCTGAAGCATTAGGCATTAAGACCATTAGCGACCTGGCGCGGGTGATTAACGAAGGAAAGAGATTAGGAAGAAATAGATAGCCCCTTTTTTTTGTAATTCTCGGGTGGGAGAAATGGCTCCGGTTTTTAAAGGAATAACTTACGGGAAGGAAGGATGATTCCCTTGAGCGGGCTGGTGGCAGTTTACGGAGAATGCGGTGCGGGTAGAGCTTTAGAAATGTTAGCGGCCATAAAACACCGGGGACCTGCCGGGCAGCGCGTGGGGAATTCAGAATTTCCCCCGAGGGCAGTAGGTTATGCGTCTACTGGTCATAGCGGTGAAGAAGATAATTTTTATGCTGCAGGGGACGCGATAATCGCGCTGGATGGACTATTATCGTGTTGTGATAACGGGGGTTCCTTTGACCGCCGATTAAGGGCCCAGGAACTTCTCACCCTGTACCGAGGGGAGGGCCCCCGGTTTTCCTGCCGGTTAAGGGGGATGTTCGCCCTTTGTATGGATTTGCCGACCCGGGAATTCCTTGTGGCCAGGGACCGGTTCGGCATAAAGCCCCTTTATTGGGGGCGGAAAGGCCAGGCCTTATACTTCGCCTCCGAGATAAAAGCTCTGATCAACAGGTGCGAGGGGATAGGAGTTTTCCCTCCCGGCCACTATTTTCACCCGCGGGAAGGCCTGGTACGTTTTAACCCTGAAGAAGGTGAAGAAGGAAATGCGGCTACACCGTTTTCTTGGCAGGAAGCCTGTTCCCGCCTGCGTGATGTTCTAAGAGAAGCCGTAGCTAGATGTTTGCCTGCCAAGGGCAAAGTCGGTATTTTACTCAGCGGTGGCCTCGACAGCAGCATTGTAGCCGCTGTAGCCCGGAGCTTGGGTGCGGATATCCGGAGCATTGCCGTCGGTTACGAGGGAAGCTTGGACCTGGAATATGCGAGGTTGATGGCCCAGAATCTTGGGCTGGAGCATCACGAGTATGTTTACGGCAGGAAAGAAGTAGAAGATGTTCTTCCCAGGGTAATTTACCACCTCGAGTCCTTCGATTGGTCCCTAGTACGAAGTGCAGTACCCAATTACCTGGCCGCCCGCTTGGCAAGGCAGCACGGACTGGATTATGTGCTCATGGGAGAAGGCGGTGATGAACTCTTTGGCGGTTATCATTATTTAAAGAACAAAACCCGACAGGAGCAGCAGCAAGAAATGAAAAGATTGCTGGAAAGCGCCCACACTATGGGACTGCAGCGGGCGGACCGCATGACGTCGGCCTATGGCCTAACCAGTATTTTACCTTTTATGGACTATAAGGTGGTAGAGCTGGCAGCTTCTTTGCCGGTGGAATGGAAGATCAGCCGGGATGGGGTAGAAAAGTGGATTTTGCGGGAGGCCTTCAGGGCCGAGTTACCTCCAGAGATAGTTGACCGGCGCAAAGACGAATTCAGCCAAGGCGCTGGGTCGGCGGAGTTAATGGCCGAGATGGCCGCCGGTAAGATATCCGACGAGGAGTTTGCTGCCGAGGGCCGGGTCACTTCGGGAGTTACCCTCCATTCCAAGGAAGAACTTTATTATTATCGCATCTTTAAAGAGTTTTATCCCCAGCCCGAGCTGGACCGGTTGGTAGGACGCTGGACTCCATGGTAACGGTTAGTTCCCGCCGGGTGGTGTGGGCGAAGAGATTTTGTCCGGTCTGCTCTGTTAAACGTTGTGTTTTGTAGATAATAGAGTATAATTGTGGTTAGCCATGTTTGGAAGAAATATGCTTGCACCAAGAAAAGGAGACAAGGGTTATGGAACAGGGGCAAGGCTGGACATCTTCTGCGCGTTACGTAGCCATTGCTAGCGATTTGGCAGCCCGTATTGCCAGGGGGGAATACAAAGAAGGGGAAAAAGTACTGGGCCGGTCCTCTTTAGCCGGAAGGTACAGCGTGTCGCCGGAAACCATCCGCCGGGCTGTATCGTTGCTGGAAGAAATGGGCGTAGTCCAGGTTATAGCCGGCGTTGGAGTAGTTGTAAAGTCCAGGGAAGCAGCCAAAGCCTACCTGGCCCGGGTTGGAGAACACCATGCCCTCCAGGAGATCCAGGAGAGGTTATCCGTCCTTTTGCGGGAAAAGAGCAAATTGGAAACAGAGATCAACCGCTTGCTGGAGGAGCTGCTGGATTATACCTTTAGAGCCAGTATGCGCCTGCAAAAAATTCACGAAATCTCCATCCCCAGCACTTCTCCCCTGGTGGGCAAGACTTTAGCCAGTTCGGAGTTTAGGGCACGCACCGGGGCAACAGTGGTGGGAATACAGCGGGATAACCGAATTATATTTTCCCCTGGGGCCGAGACTCCGATTTGCGCGGGGGATCTGTTGATTATTGTAGCACCCGACGAGGTTAAAGAAAGGGTATCTTCCTATGTGGCCGGCACACTGGTGGAAGATAAGGGTTTCGGCTCTTTTTTTGACCCGGGTGGGACAGATACTTGTGTGAACTAACCCAGGCACCCCTGACCTTGCTCAAGGGAAGGGGTGCCTTTTCGTGGGCTGGGCCTGGGGGCTAAACTGGTTGCGAGGGGATATGTAAATTATTTTAAGGAGTTGGTGCTGGTGAGGCCGAGAATTCTTTTGCTGATGCTTATGGTCGTGGTGTCTCTAATGTTTACCGGCTGCGGTCGCGGGGAGGGGGAGAAGGTGAAGGGCAGCACCCTTCCAGCGAACACGGAAACGGCGCAGGAAGGTTCCCTTAGTGAGAGCCTGGAGCCTGGGGGCCATGCAAATGAGAATCCAGGTTCGAGTCCCGATACGCCGGTCCACAGTCCGCCTGCCGGGCAGGAAAATAAAGCCGATACCAGGACCAATATAGCAGGTATCCATTTATGGGATACCCCGGAGGACGTCCTGAGGATTTTGGGCAGCAGATACCAACAAATCGTTGTAGAAGAGGAAGGTTATTACGGTGAGGGGCAATACATATGGAAGTATGATGCGGGAATAGAAATCGTAATAGGGAAAGATACCCGGAAAGTTCTGGATATAGTGGCCTACAGCCCCTCTTTTGCAACCAACCTGGGGGCCAAAGTGGGGGACAGCGCCAAGGATGTCCTGGCAAAATACCGGACCCTGTACAAGGAGCCGCAGAGCAGGCATGGGTCAGGTACTCTGCAGGGATGGTTTGAGGTTGAAGACGGCGCCTACTTAATCTTTGATTTCAACAAGGATGACGGTACTTATGTAAATGAAACACTGAAAGACGAAGACAAGGTGGAACTTATAAAGCTTACCCACTCCTTTTATATGGATTAGGGAAGGGTAAACGGATTGGGCCCCACTCAGGCAGTCAAGCCTGGAATGGGGTTTTTTTATGGTCCTATTGCGGCTTTGCAGGGAAATCCCGAAATCCGGCGAATAACTGCATAGAAAGACAATAAATGCCGAGCCGGAAGTTCGGGGGAAACGATAGTGCGCAAGGTGATAACTTTTTCGTTGGGCATCCTGGCGATATTTTTGGGCATCATTTTAGTTACCGTCGCGGGAAATGGAAGCCGCGAAATTGCCGGGGCGCAGGTAGCGCAACAGGGAGCACAACACGGGGAAGAACAGGAGAAAGACGTGGCCGACGCGGAACAGGAGCCGGGGACTACGGCCTCCCAAAACGAAAGTGAGGTCATCCAGCCGGCGGCAGGCTCAGGCGGGGGTAACTACCCGGCGGGAAGTGAAAGCACCAACCCACAGGCGAGTAAAAGTAGTACCTCCCAGGTATTTGTCCCCCCATCACGGGGTTACTGGATTGAAGTAATTATAGCAGAGCAAAGAGTCCGTATTTACCACGATGGGGACTTAATCAAGGACTGGCCCGCTTCCACCGGTACCCCGGACAAGCCTACTCCTACGGGGGTTTTTGCTATCCAGAACCGGGGGGAGTGGTTTTTCAGTGAAAAGTACCAGCAAGGCGGCCGGTGGTGGGTATCCTTTAAGGATTGGGGTGTTTACCTCTTTCATAGTGTACCCATGGACCGGCAGCAGAACATTATTGAAGCAGAGGCGGCCCGGCTGGGAACCCCGGCCTCCCACGGCTGTGTGAGGTTGGCCACCGAAAACGCGAAGTGGATCTACGACCATATCCCCCAGGGAGCGCCGGTCTATATACATTAGAAGCTTCTTGCTTGTCAGATGGTATGGTTGCCTAGGGCCCGGCTTCTCGGCGGGAGAGGTTCACCTTGGCTGTCGAGAAGTCATTCTATCTTGGCAAGTTGCCAATCAACATTGCTGAAAGAAAAATGTAGAGGAGGAGTCCACCGGGACAGAAATGCGGGTTAGTATTTTAAGAGTTATGTGAATTTAACAATAAAATATCACGTAAGAAGTCTTTCGTGTAAACCCCTAATAAATTTTCCGGCGGGTTTTGAAGGAAAATTAACCTTCAGGTAGAATATATCCATAAACGACGTTGATAGACGTACGTACAAGTAGATGGAGGACGGCTTATGAGTTTAAACGTGAAGCTTGACCGCAGCACCCTCCGCAGTCAGGCGGCGGAGATACTCTTTAATATGATTAAAGAAAGGAAGTTCCCCGGCAACCGATTACCGGCAGAAGAAGAGCTGGCGCGCAGGATGGGGGTCAGCAGGGCTACGGTAAGGGAGGCGTTATATTCGTTAGTTCAGCTGGGAGTGATTACTAAGAGGCAGGGGAAGGGGAATTTTTGCCACCCTACCATCGCGAATCTGTCTGCCCGCCTGGATATAAGCACCGACTTTTTGGAGCTTTTAAGGGCGGAGGGCAAGGAGGCCCGGGTGGTGCACAGGAACCTGGCGTTCACTGCGGGAACCGCGGAGGCCCGGAAGTACTTGGCCTTGGGAGAGGGAGAAGAAGTTGTTAGATTTGATCGCCTCTATTACCAGGACGGGCGGCCGGCCATCCTGGCCGAGATCGAGATTCCCCGTAACCGCTTTAAGGAATTACCTTCCGGAGGGGAGGCCCACCCTACTTTGAAGGAGTTCTATGAGCACTACTGTGAGGGAGAGCTGGTGAAGATGATCATCCGGATGAAGTCCCGGATTTATCCTCCCGCCGCGGAAATTTTTCAGCTCGACGGGCAGACACCCCTATTGTGGTGGCAGGAAAAGTGGCTGACTTTAGAAGACCAACCGGCGTGCTATGCCAGTGTATACTTTAACCCCGGGATAACCTCCTTGGCAATGGTGGTAGCCCTGGGATAGGATAAGTGACCGGGAAAGTAGGCAAGAAGAAGAAGAAGGAAAGGAGGCAGTGGATGGAAATAACCTTAAAATACTATAACCTGGTTTCCGAGGTAACGGGAAAGACCACGGAGAGGTTTCCCTTGCCGGAAGGGAAAGAGGGCCTAACTTTGGCTGAGCTGCTGGAGCTTCTGATACAAAGATACGGGAAAGAAATGGGTAAACTGCTGTTTCGGGAACCACGGAAGGTGAACCCTAGCTTGCTTATATTGGCTAACGGGCAGCTCCTAACCAGAGGGGAGGGGAATATAGAAGAGATGGGGCAGCAGTTTATAGGACCGGGTGCGGAAATAGCTCTGCTTTCGGCGATAGCGGGAGGATAAAGGATTAAAAAACACAGAAGAGGGGGGAGGAGCCCGTGTACTTAGATGTTAATCCGGAGCTTTGTACGGGTTGCAGCCTATGTGAGGCTTTTTGTTCTTTTCGACGGGAGAAAGCCATATGGCCCACCAAATCTTGTATTTCGGTCTTAAAATACGAAAGGGAGGCCCTATATATACCCTTCACTTGCCAGCAGTGTGAGAAAGCCATATGTGCCGAGGTATGTCCGGTCCAGGCCATAAAGCGCAATGCCCATACACGAGCTTGGGAGATAGATGCAAATAAGTGCATGGGGTGTAAGATGTGCGTGGCCTCCTGCCCTCTGGGCGGAGTAGCCTTTGATCCCCATAGGGGCCGGGCATTTAAGTGCGATTTGTGCGGTGGGGATCCTGAATGCGTCAAGGTGTGCGCCCCGGGAGCCCTTAAATTAGTGAAGGGGCCTGAAGTCGTCCTGGCCAAAAGGCGTCGGGTTACACAAAATATGCTTCACCTGCTTCAAAACTGGGGGGTAGAAACACATGTTTAAGTATCGGGGGTACACCGGGAATATACTGCGGGTAGACCTTAACCGGCAGAAGATAGATAAAATCCCTTTGGCCGAAAGCCTGGCCGAAAAATATCTGGGAGGCAACGGCTTCGGCATTCGTTTCTTATGGGATGAAGTGCCTCCGGAGGCAGATCCCCTTTCTCCGGTGAACCTCCTTATCTTTGCCACGGGGCCTTTAGTGGGTACCCTCATCCCTAACAGCGGCCGGATAGAGGCGATTGCCAAATCTCCCTTGACTAATATGTACGGAGATTCTAATGCCGGGGGGTTCTTTGGCCCAGAGCTAAAATTTGCCGGCTATGACATGTTAGTTTTCCGGGGCCGGGCACCGCAGCCGGTATACCTGTATATAGAAGATGAACTGGTGGAATTGCGGGATGCCACCCACCTGTGGGGCAAGGACACCATAGAAACGGAAGAAATCCTCCGCGATGAGCTGAAGGACCCGGATGTTAAGGTGGCCTGTATCGGTCCGGCCGGGGAGAATATGGTGCGCTACGCCTGCATCCAGGTTACTCCCCAGCGCTCTTTGGGCAGAAGCGGCATGGGTGCGGTTATGGGCTCTAAAAACCTCAAAGCCGTGGCCGTCCGGGGGACTAAAGGTATAGCCATTGCCGAACCGGACAAATTTCACGACCTGGCTTTAGAGTTTCACCGTCGGCTGCGGGCTAATGATGTGTATCCGGCTGTTTCTAAATACGGCACCCCGGGTATTGTGTCTATAATGAACATGATAGGGCGCTTTCCCACGAAAAACTTCCAGTACGGGGCCTATGAGTGGGCCGATGACATAAATGCCGAGTCTCTGCATAAAAAACATTTTGTGAAGCACCTGGCCTGCTACGCCTGTCCGGTGGCCTGCGACAAGCTTTTTAAGATAAAAGAAGGAGAGTATCGGGGGCTTGCCTGCCGGAGTGTAGAATACGAGACCCTGAACGGCTTCGGCGCTAATATATTAAACCGGGACCTTGCTTCGATCCTTAAGGCCAACGATATGGCGGATAGATTGGGCCTGGACGTAATATCGGCCAGCCGGGCTATTTCCTTTGCTATGGAGTTATGGGAAAAGGGGATACTGAGCCACGGCGAAGTAGAGGGGATGGATCTTTCCTGGGGCAATATGGAAACGGTTTTTAAGCTCCTTAACATGATAGCTTACCGCCAGGGCTTTGGGGACCTCCTGGCCGAAGGAGTAAAGAGGGCTGCCGAGAAGATAGGCCGCGGCGCAGAATACTATGCCATGCATGTGAAGGGCCAGGAGATAGCAGCCCAGGACGGAAGGGCTCAGCAGTCCATGGGCCTGGCCCATGTTACCTCCAACCGCGGGGCCGACCACCTCAAGGGTTTTCCCACTATTGACGAGACCGGTTATCCTGCCGAAGCGGAGCGCCGGTATGGTAAGGAATACTTACCGGATATGGCAGACCCGCGCAGTATCAAACATAAAGGGTTTTTAGTTAAGGATGGGGAAGACTTTGCAGCAGTGGTAGACAGCGCCGGAAACTGCAAATCGGGAGGCACTTTTGTCCTGGCCGAGATTTACTGGGAGGATATGGCCAGGGCCATCCGCTATGCTACCGGGCTGGAGATAGAGGTACAGGGTTTAAAGAAAATAGGGGAAAGGATATACAACCTCCAGCGCTGCTACAATGTTTTGTGCGGCATCAGCCGCAAAGACGATACTTTACCCCGTAGATTTCTGGAAGAGCCCAACCCCTCTGCGGCGGCTAAAGGATTGGTGTGTAGGCTGGAGCCTATGCTTGAGGAGTATTATTACCTGCGGAATTGGGATCCCCGTACTGGATACCCGACTATCAAGAAACTGGAGGAATTGGACCTCAAGGATGCTGTAGACCGGATCGGACGCGAAAAGTTGATTTATTCCCGGGAAGACATGAAGCCGGATCGAAGTGAGTGAGTTAGGAATGCGGTACCTTATTATCGGCAACAGTGCGGCAGGGGTGACGGCGGCCGAAGCCATCCGGAAGATAGACACTAAGGGAGAGATCACCATCGTCTCCGACGAGCCTTATCCGGCTTATTCCAGGATTTTTATCACCAATGTCTTGGCCGGCAAGGCGAGGCCAGAAAACATATTAATGCGGCCGCCGGGCTTTTACGAGGAGTTTCAGATCAAGGCTGTTTTGGGGCAAAAGGTGGTGCAGATAGATCCGGCAAACCACGAGGCTTATTTAGAAAAGGGGGCTGTGCTTACCTTTGATCGCCTGCTCTTAGCTACGGGGGCTTCGCCCCAACTGCCTTCCGTGCCGGGTAGCGGTTTGCGGGGGATTACCGGTATGCGAACTTTGGCCGACGCCTTAGAAGTAGCGAAAAGGATCGAAGATACGCCGGGGTTGCCGGTAGTTGTTGTAGGCGGTGGCCTGGTGAGTCTTAAGGTTACTGAGGCGCTAATAGGGCGGGGAGGGGAAGCAACTCTAATAGTTAAATCGCCCCAAGTTCTTTCCCAGATGCTGGATGAAAGAGCGGCCGGCATTATCCAAAGACGTATGGCAGACGCCGGCGTAACGATAAGGCTGGGTTGTGATCTTAGGGCTTATGAGGGTGAAGGAGAATTAGAGGCCGTTTACTTAGAGGACGGGCAAGAGATAGCTGCAAGGCTGGCCATAGTAGCTAAAGGTGTACGTCCTAACCTTGAGCTGGCTCAAGGAGCTGGTCTGCACGTGAACCAGGGGATAGTAGTGAACCCCTATCAAGAGACCAGCCGGGAGGGGATTTATGCAGCCGGGGATGTGGCCGAAGCTTACGATCCCGTCCGGCAGCAGGGCAGTGTTAACGCCATGTGGCCCAATGCCGTATTTCAGGGTGAGGCTGCAGGTCTTAACATGGCGGGGCAGCGCGTAGCCTGCCGCCCGGGGACGAGGGTAAACGCCGCTTCCTTTTTGGGCCTTCAGGCCGCATCGGTGGGCCGTGTCCGGCCGCTGGACGGGGACGAGGAGGAGGTGGTGGTAAACCGTGAGGGTTATTACCACAAGCTGGTTTTCCGCGAGGAATTCTTGGTGGGAGCCGTGATAGTAGGGGATATAAGGAGCATAGGACATTACCGGTGGTTAATAGCCGAACAAAAGCCGGCCCATTTCCTGCGGCGGGAGCTGGGGAGGAAAATCTATAATTTCAGCGCCTACCGGCTCCAGGTGGCCCCCTGGTGCCGAGAGGCTTAAAGGGTTTATATTTAAGAGGTCATAAAGGGAGGGCTACCTTAGTGGGGTAGAAGTTTCTTTTTTCGGTTCATGGCAGGTGTTGTTTAAGACTGGTAAATATAAGCTGGATATCCCCTCCCCGCAAAGCATTTCTTCATTGCTTAAACTTCTGTCCTCTCAATTTCCTTTCTTGCAGGACCCCACCTTAGCCAATGTGTTAGGCTTAAGTTTAAACGGCAGGCGGGTTCCGCAGGAAGAATGGGATAGGACTCTGGTAGAAGACGGGGACAGGGTGGAGATTTTCAACGCCGTAGTGGGAGGCTAATTTTAGGAAGGGGATTGGGATAATGGGAAAAATGGCATGGGTAGACCTTACCACCCGGCAAATCCGGGTAGAAGAAGTTCCCCAGGAATATACTGGCAAGTATTTGGGAAGCCGGGGGATAGCGGCGAGGATCCTTTATGACCACGTAGGTCCGGACATTTCTCCCTTTGATCCCCGCAATCTTTTGATCTTTTCGGTGGGCCCTTTTACGGGTACTCCTTGGCCGTGTGGGGCTCGCTATACTGTCACCGCCAAATCCCCGGCCACGGGAGCCTATGGTTATGGCAACAGTTCGGGCTTCTTCGGTCCTGAATTGAGAAAAGCAGGCTATGATCTGGTAGTTATTACCGGTAAGGCGTCTGAACCGGTATACTTGTCCCTCCTGGATGGGCAGATCGACATCCTGCCGGCCGGGGAGCTGTGGGGAAAAACCACCGCCGAAACTGAAACTATCCTTCGCCAGAGATATCCGGGAAGCCGGGTGGCTTCCATAGGGCCCGCCGGGGAAAATCTGGTATACTTTGCGGCCGTTATTAACGATTATGCCCGGGCTGCCGCCCGCACCGGCATGGGGGCGGTCATGGGTTCCAAAAACTTAAAGGCTTTGGTGGTAAAAGGCTCTCAGAAACTTTCCTTTCCTCCTGCATTTGTGGCCACGGCGCGGGAGGCCATGGCCCGGGTACGCGAACATCCCGGTAGCCGGGCGTACCGCCAATGGGGCACGGTGGTGCTGATTGCTTCGAAAAACAAAATAGGCGACATGCCTTCCAAGAACCACCGCTGGGGACAGTTCCCGGGCGGTAAAAATATTGATGCTCAAGCTGTAGCCCGTTACACAGTCCGCACCCAGGGCTGTTTTGCCTGCCCCATTAGATGTTCACGCATAACTTGTGTTCCAGAAGGCCCCTTCAAGACCCCGGAAGCGGAAGGGCCTGAGTACGAGACCACCAATGCCTTGGGTTCCAACTTGTGGAATGACAATATAGAAGTGGTCATCCATGCTAATAAATTATGTAACGAACTGGGGTTGGATACTATTTCCACCGGTATGGTTATTTCTTTTGCCATGGAAGCCAGGGAAAAAGGGCTGCTGCAGGCGGAAAAATATAGCCTGGCCTGGGGGGACCCGGAAACTATCCTGGGACTCATTAGGGATATAGCTTACCGCGAAGGGCTGGGAGAGCTTCTTGCCGAGGGAGTTAAAGGGGCTAGCATGAAGCTCGGGAGTTCAAGCCGTGATTTTGCGCTGCATGTTAAGGGAGTAGAGGTCCCGCGCCAAGAAGGCCGGGTTTTAAAAGCCTTCGGGTTGGCCCATGCTACTGGTAATCGGGGAGCAGATCATCTTTATGCTTTGCCCATTATTGATTTGGCCGGAAAAACAGATGTAGCCGAGGAGTGGTTGCCTGAGTGCGGGCCCGAACTCATGCAGGTAACTTCTGAGAAGTTCAAGGCCCACATGGTCCGCTTTACCGAGGCTTGTAATGCCCTGGCGGATGCCTTAGGAATATGCAAATTTAGTTTCACCGAAACTTATGCCTTGTCTCCCTATGATCTGGCGAAGGGATTGCGGGCCTTAGGGATACCTATTAAAGATGAAGAGATTTTACTGGCCGGACAGCGGATAGTAAATCTGGAGCGGATGTATAATGTGCGTCACGGTTTGGGCCGCAAAGACGATTACCTCCCGCCGCGCTTTTTAAAGGAACCCTTAGATGTATACGTTCACCCTGAAGATATTGAAAGGGTTTCTCCCCAGGAGGCAGAACTCCTTTACCAAGGCCTGACCGTTGACCTCGATACCATGCTGGACGAATACTACACCCTGGGCGGGTGGACCAAAGAAGGCATTCCCACCCCGGCCCGCCTGAAAGAACTTGGTCTAGAGGACCTGATCAAGGATCTGCCTAGAAATGATTAACAGTATCTATACGGGTTGCCGCTGAAATTAAAAGGGTTGAAGGCTGACGGGGATGCGCGCGCCCCGGCTCTTTTGCCATGGAGGGTGACGGTCAGGTGTCTCTGGTTTTTTCCAACGCGAGGCGTACAGAAACGTTTACTGACGGTTTGCGCGACAAGAGTTACAGGTATGACTATCGGAACCGGTGCGACGGCAGGGAACTTTTAAGGGCCGTTCACGACAGTTCAGTTCCCTGTGTCTTCCTTGATCCGCAGTACCGGGGCGTGCTCGACAAGTTGGCCTACGGCAACGAAGGCGTAAGCAGGGGTATGCGGCGTTCTATGCTGCCCCAGATGAGCGAGGAAACTATAAGGGAATTTATCCAGGAGATAAGCAGGGTCCTCATTCCCAGCGGCCACCTGTTTCTCTGGGTAGATAAGTTCCACCTTTGTGAGGGAGTTTCCGGTTGGCTTCCCCGGGACTTGCAGGTAGTGGATATGATCGTATGGAATAAGCAGAAGATGGGAATGGGGTATCGGACGCGAAGGCAGTGCGAGTACCTGGTGGTCATTCAGAAGAGGCCTATTCGGGCTAAAGGTATTTGGGCGGTTCATGATATTCCCGACGTGTGGGAAGAAAGGGTGGTCGGCGCGCATCCCCACTGCAAGCCGGTAGGCTTACAGAAGCGCCTGATAGAGGCGGTGACCAACCCGGGGGATGTGGTGCTGGACCCGGCAGCCGGTAGTTATTCCGTGCTGGAAGCGTGCAAGCTTGCGGGCCGCAAGTTTCTGGGGGCCGACCTGGTTTACGGTACGCCGCCTGCACGGGATTAGGTGGTCTTCAATGCCCTCCCGGAATAGCCGGTCTGCCGGGCTACCTGCCCCGGCAGGGGATACTGCCGGGGAGGAGGTTTGGCTCATGGAATGGCCGCAATTTCTCACGACATCGGCAGCCTTCAAAGGCTGCCTTTTTTACTTCACAGGAACCCCCGGTGTCTTCGAGTTGGAGGCTACGCGGCGCACTGGCTGCCAGAAACAGCGCCAGGCTTGAGGTGGATCGTCGCCTGATAATATAAATATAATAGCCCCCAGCACTACAATGCGCCTGACCGGCCTAGGTTTAACTAGGGCGTGGCCGTGGTTTCGGGACTGCGGGCGGTAGAGCCGGGGTTCGCGTTCGGCTTTACCTCCACCCTGACGTAAATTTGTTTTCCAGCCAACAGAACATTTTTTCACAACCCAGGCTGATGCAGGCGATGACGAGGAGGCAGGCCATGATTATGTCCACCCGAATAAGGCTTTCCGCCTTTATCAGCAGGGCACCTATGCCGGTAGGAATGGCTATCATCTCGGCGACTGCTACTGTGCGCCAGGCCATCCCGGCTTCCAAACGGAGGCCGGTAAAGATTTGAGGCAGGGCCATGGGGAGCACGACTCTGCGCAGCACCATGAGAGGCGGGGCTCCCAGGGTCCGGGCGGCGATGATATACTGCCTGTCTACCGACTTTATACCGGTTGTGGTGTTGTACAGGACGGGGATGAAGGTGCAGATGAAAATTATGGTCACCGGCAGCGTTTCGTTTAAACCAACCCAGAGCATGAGGAGGGGCATCCAGCCCAGGGTCGGAATAGGATACAGGAGGCTGAACAGCGGGCTAAAGAATCTATAGGCAAATTCACTCCAACCCATCAAAATGCCCATGGACAACCCCACAATACTCCCTGCCAAAAACCCCAATGCCACCCGAGTTAAGGAAAAGGCCAGGTTCTCAACCAGTATACCTTGCAAAAGCATCTGTCCTAAAGCCCTCAATACGCTGCTCAAAGGGGGAACAAGGGGGGTGTCGGCCAGACGCCCGCCTGCTTCCCAGGCTATGGCGACCAATATCAAAGGCAACCCGTTTAAGGCCTTAGGCCATGATTGCATCTTGCTCACCATTCCCCAGTTCATGATTTAGGCCAAAGGTCTTCTGCCCGTACCGGAGTATTCAGATAGCCTAGGGACTCCATTAGGTCAATTACCTTCTGGATTTCCCCCGGTTCCAGGTCCGGGGTATAACGCAGGTTGGCCATGGATTGACGTACTATTTCCGGCGTCACCTCCAGGGAAGCTTCGGGGGTAGCCATTTCGTTCTTCACCACCGACTGGTATTCGTTCAGGCGAGCGGCTACTATGTTGGCAGCCTCTTCCGGATGCCGGTTGATATAATCGAGAGCGCGAGCATTTACGGCTTTAAGCTTTTCTACCGCCTGGGGGTCCTTTTTAAGCAGCCTCTCGGTGACCACGAGCACGCTACCCTGCATGTCCGGCCAGATCTCTTGACTTGTGGCCAGCACCCCCATGCCCGGTAGACTGCCGGCCATGGTCGCAAAGTGTTCGGGGACAAAAATGGCGTCTACCTGGCCTGTCTGCAAGGCTAAGAGTTGCTTGGACGGGTTCATGCGGGCGGTACGGCCTAGTATTTTGGCTTCATTTAACCCCTTCTGCCTCAGAAGAAAAACAAAAAGCAAATCGGTGGTCGAACCCGGCTGCATATTAGCTATTTTAATTCCTTCTTTTTCCAGGCCCTCTATTTCCCGTACTCGAGCCTGGTTCGAAACCAGTGCATAGCCGTTTTTGTGCGTACCGGCTACGATTCTTAAGGATACGCCGCCGTGAGCATAAGCGGTCAGCGCAGGAACCAGACAGATATAGGCTACATCGATATCTCCTTTGGTAAGGGCTGCGGCCAAGGCCGTACCGGTGGCGTACACGTTGCAACTGCGGACTTTAAGACCGGCTTCTTCAAACCAACCCTTCTCCTGAGCCACGTAAAACCCGGCCGCATGGTCGGTATATTCTACGGCCACTGTAACTTCTGTAGCTTCTTCCTGTTTCTTTTCCGTTTCCGCTGGGCCTAGGCGGCCGCAACCCCCAGAGACCAGCAGTAAGACCACAAGCACCCCGATAGCCAGTATACTTTTGGTCCTAAAAAAGTTTCCCATAAGGATTTTCCTCCCCCTTTTGAAATGAGTCGAGGCTTTGACTGTTAAGGTCGACAATGGCCGGAGCGGGTCTAGAGCATAACAACTTTAACCTGCGGATCAGGGAAAGGCCTGCGACCCGGCTTGGCCCGCCCGAGAGGGCACATGTTACCCGCCTCCGGCCCGCGGGTTTGGGCCCCAAAAATAATGCCCCACCGCTAGGAGGTGGGGCTAGTAAGAAGACACCCAAAATAACCCTAACTGAGCCACCTCCTTTTCAAACCTCGGAAGGCATACCCGTTTCCAGATATACCCCGTGGGCTTGGAAAACCCAGGCCGACTAACCATGGGTTGCCCTTTAGGTTAACCGGCTCGGAGAGGCTTCTTGTCGAGTTTATTTCTACATATGTTCAAAAATTCCTGCCGACATCCACCCTTTAACCGCCGAATTTCCTTTGGATATGGTACATCCATAATTTACCAACGCGGTTGGTCCGGGCTTCCCGCAGGCAAGGAGCAGGGGGCCAGAACCGGCGCCGGCGGCGGTTATTTATTGAGTTGCCTGATTAGAGCCCGCAGCCGCTGCCGGTAAGCCGCCGGGTCGCGGCAGGCATGCTCAAAAGCAGTCCTACTGCCGGGCCAGTACCGAGCCATAAGGTGCCTAATGCCGGCCACGGCTGAAGGATAAAAGTTAAGCGGATCGAAGTCCACCTCCAGGGCACCTGCCGCCCGGGCCGCCTTTATTAGGGAGGCCAAGTTTTCAGGAACATCCGTCAGCCCGGGTATCACCGGAGCAACAAAAACCCAGGTTTTGATGCCGGACCCGGCGAGCTTTTCCAGGGCTTTGAGGCGCCGGGAAGGAGGGGAGGCACCGGGCTCCAGTAGCCCGGCCAGTCGGTCATTCAAAGTGGTAATGGTAAAGCCTACTTCGGCGGAGGGCATGGTCCTCAAGAGGTCTATATCCCTAATGACCAGGTCGGACTTGGTGAGGATGGATACCTGCAGCCTGCTTCGGGTTAGTAGTTCCAAACAACTTCGCGTCAGGCCGTACTTTTTCTCGATGGGCTGGTATGCGTCGGTAACGCTGGCCAGCATGACGCTCCCCGTCTTGGGCCGGCGCAGCTGGCGGGCCAAGACCTCGACAAAGTTCCTCTTGACGCCTACGAAGGAGCCCCATTTTTCCCGGCCGCCACAGAAGCGCGTCATGCAGCTGGCGTAGCAATAAATGCATCCGTGGCTGCAGCCGGTATAGGGGTTAAGGCAGTAGTCCATGCCGGGGATGCGGGAGCGGTTCAGGGCGCTCTGACATGAGGTTTCATATAATTTAAGCATGGCCGGCGGTCTCCATTTCCGCAAAAGCCTAAGGTTTTACTCTGTCGGCGGGATTGGCAACCGGCAATCGCCTTTTCCTTTACCCCTGGAGGGCGCCACAACGAATCTATTTACATAGGTCTGCCCAGCTAAAGCCGGGCCAATTCTTCCCAGGTTTTGCCTTTCGTTTCAATGCCCAGTATAATCATGGCCAGGGAAGTTACGAGGCAAACGGCAGCTATCAGGGCAAAAATTACCGGGTAGGCGGTGGCCTGTCCCAGGGAAGAAAGTACCGCGCCGACGGCGTAGGGAGCGAGGACCGCCCCTATACGACCACAGAAGGACGCCCAGCCCGACCCGGTGGCCCGCACGGCGGCAGGATACATTTCGGGGGTGTAGGCGTAGAGTACCCCCCAGGAACCGAGCATAAAGAAGTAAATCACGGAACCCCATAGTATTACTTGATGTACCGTAGCCGATTGGGCAAACATATAGGCACCTAACCCGCTCATGAGGAGATATACGCTTAGAGTAGCCTTGCGGCCTATCACTTCTACCAGGTAGGCGGCGCTGAAATATCCCGGTATTTGGGCCATGGTCATGAGCAGGACATACTCAAAGCTCTTGATGATGGTGAAGCCTTTGCCCACCATGAGGGTGGGCAGCCAAGTCACAATCCCGTAGTAGGCCACATTAATACCAAACCACAGGATCCACAGGCACAGGGTTCGTCGGAGATACCGCGGGGACCACAGGTCAGAGAGTTTGGCTCGGGTTACGTGGCGGTTTACTCCCGCTCCGTTAGGTGAGGGTAGATTGGCCGCGGCAGGACCGGGCGAAATCCCGCAGGCCTTTTCTACGTTGCTGACGATGGCCTCGGCCTCAAAAGTGCGCCCGACCTTTTCCAAATACGACGGTGATTCGGGCAAGGCGCGCCTCAATACGGCAGCATAAAGGGCCGGCAGGGCCCCGATGAAAAAGGCTGCTCGCCACCCCCAGGAAGGAACCGCGAGGTAGCCGACCAGCGCTGCCGCTATCCAACCCAAGGCCCAAAAACTTTCGAGAAGGACCGTCATGCGGCCCCGGTGTGCGGCCGGTGAGAATTCGCTGGCCAAAGTGAAGGCCACAGGTATTTCGGCTCCCAAACCTAATCCGATAACAAACCTGGTAAACATTAACACGGCATAGTTAGTGGACAATCCTGCCAGAAAGGTAGCCACACCGTACACTACTAGAGTACACGTAAATACCCGTTTCCGTCCCCACAAATCACCCAGGATCCCGCCGAGGACGGCTCCCAGTCCCAGGCCCGCCATACCGATGCTTCCCAGGGCGCCCAGCTGCGCGGCGTCTAGCTGCCAATCTTGAGCTATGGCCGGCAGGACAAATGATATCAGCCCCACATCCATGGCATCGAACAGCCAGCCAAGGCCGCATATAAGGAGCAATTTATAATGAAAGGAGCTGAGGGGGAGGCGCTCGAGCCTCGCAGCTATGCTCATCAGGTCATCCCCCTTAATTTTTACCGGTCGCAGTTTAATTATATCACCAGTTGCAGGCGTCTCCTAGTTGCTGGGGTACGAATTTCCCTGGCGCATCCCCAGTTTTGCTTCTAGGCCTGCTTGACTTTCGCTCGCTCCAAAAACCCTCGCGGGCCAAACTAGCGCTTGGCTCAAGGCTCCGGCAGGCTTCCCGGCAAATTCGACCTCCTGTCTCAGTTGCCGGCCTCGGCCATCCATGGCCTCGGGCCTGCCTCCGCCTTTCGCCTCGCTAAGTTTGGCTACCGCTCAGGTTTAGTCGCTCGCTTCCAAGCCCAAGCAGGCCTGCCCTGCAAAAAGTGGGGATAACTCAGACGAATTTCCCCCTCGACCTTTAAGCGATTATAAGTTATAATACTGCTGACAAGCTAGTTCTGCGGACGGGTGTCCAAGAGACTTAATAGGGAATCAGGTGAGAATCCTGAACGGTCCCGCCACTGTGACCGGGAAGCCTGCGGCAGGAGCCACTGTTCTCCTTTCAAAAAGCACCGTGAGGGAACGGGAAGGCGCCGTGGGGCGATGATCCGGGAGTCAGGAGACCTGCCCGTCCGGGGGTGTGGTGTCAACCTTCGGGGGAAAGGGGGCCACGCTATACTTAATGGCAGAGGAAACGATACCCCGGTCCGTCGTAGCCGGGTTTTTTGTTTCCGGGATGGCGGCTAGACCTCTCCAAGTAAGCGGCGTCTTGATGTTCGGGAGGAGATGATGAGGTGTACTTAAGACGACGGAGAAAGTTGCGGGTTGTTTCGGCGGTCATAATAGTGCTGGCGTTGGGGTTCTTTTTATTCGGTTGTGCCGACCGAAAAGCGACACAGGTGAGGAATTCTCCGGCGGCCGGTGGTGAGGAGTATCCCCTGACTGTCGCCGACGACATGGGTAGAACAGTCACCCTGGAGTCGAGGCCGGAGAGGTTGGTGTCCCTCTCCCCTGGCAACACGGAGATTCTTTTCGCCCTGGGTTTGGGGGACAAGGTAGTAGGAGTTGACGACTACAGCGATTATCCGCCAAAGGCCGCGGAAGTGCCCAAAGTAGGCGGTTTTTCTAACCCCAATGTGGAAAAAATCGTGGCGCTACAGCCGGATCTGGTCTTGGCCACCAATATGCACGAGCAGGCCGTAAGGCGGCTGGAGGAAGTGGGGATACCTGTTGCCGTCGTATCTCCTAAAACGGTAGAAGGCGTCCTGGAAAGCATCGAATGGATAGGCAAGATGACCGGCGCGGGCGAGGGCGCCGCCAGGTTGGTGGCCGATTTAAGGGGCAGAATGCAAAAGGTTGAGGCCGTGGTAAAGGAGATACCCCGGGAGAAGAGGCCGTGGGTCTACTATGAAGTCTACTCGGACCCCCTTATGACTGCCGGACCCCAGACCCTTATCGGCCAGTTAATAGAACTGGCCGGCGGTCGGAATATAGCTTATGACGCCCAGGCCGACTACCCAGAATTCAGTGTCGAAGCCATCATAGAGCGGAATCCAGAAGTGATTATTTTCCCCCAGTGGCACGGCAGTGAATCCCTTACGGTTGAACAGGTGAAGTCGCGGAATGGGTGGCAGCAGGTCAGGGCCATCAAGAATAACCGCGTTTTCGGCGTGGACGCCAACATTATCTCCCGTCCGGGTCCGCGGATAGTTGAGGCCCTGGAGGTGCTGGCCAAAATAATCCACCCGGAACTGTTCGAGGAGCCGGCCGAGCCGTCGTCGTGAAGGGAGCGGCCAGGAGAAACTCATAAAGAGCGCTGAGAGGATTATGGGGGATGGAAATAATTAAACTCGCGACTCGTCCTGAGGCCTCCTCCGGAATACCCGATACACCATTCACGGTACTGGAGCACAAGAGATGGAAGGCCAGGATCCTCATCTTACTGCTTCTTGTGCTGTTGCTCACCACCATGATGGTAGCCGTTCGGGTGGGAGCGGTCCACATCCCGCTGACGGACTTATTGAGAACGCTGGGGATGATTTCCGGCTCTGGTCTTGCCCATGACCCGGTGAACAAGGCCATCATCATCGAGCTTCGGCTGCCGCGGGTCGTGTTGGCCGCCCTGGTAGGGGCATCCCTGGGAGTTGCGGGTGCCACTTTTCAGGCATTGTTTCGTAACCCTATGGCCGATCCGTACGTTATTGGGGTTTCTTCGGGTGCTTCCCTGGGAGCTACAGTAGCCATGTTACTGGCCCTGGATTTCCGGCTTCTAGGGGTAGGCTCCGTGCCCGTACTGGCCTTCGCCGCGGCTCTGGCTACCGTGGTCCTCGTTTACCACCTGGCCAGAACGGGGAATGTCGTTTCCATTTTTACCCTGCTCTTGGCGGGGATCGCCGTAGGTTCTTTTCTGTCGGCCATTGTTTCCTTATTGGTATACTTCTCCGGTGAACGGCTGCACCAGGTTGTTTTCTGGCTAATGGGGGGGTTCAGCGGCTCTAATTGGTCCTACGTCCGGGTGGCAGTTCCCTATTTCATCCTGGGGACGGGTGTGGTCGCCTTCCATGCCCGTGAACTAAATCTTCTCCTCTTAGGCGAAGAGACGGCCGGCCACCTGGGCGTTGAAGTCGAGCGGGCGAAAAAACTTCTCCTGACGGGGGCCACCCTTTTAACGGCCACCGCCGTTTCTACCAGCGGCGTGATCGGGTTCGTAGGGCTGATCGTTCCCCATGCCGTTCGGCTGATGGCCGGGCCTGACCACCGTTTCCTGGTCCCGGCTTCGGCCCTGGCGGGCGCCACGCTCCTGGTGGCCGCCGACGCCCTGGCCAGAACAGTCTTGGCTCCTACGGAGCTTCCCGTGGGATTGATAACGGCCCTGGCAGGAGGTCCCTTCTTTATCTACGTCCTCCGCAATCGGAGGAAAATGAGGTTCTTTAGTTAGGGCAGGTGGGGGTCTTGGGCCAAGTTCTACTGGATGTTCACGGAATTACCTACAGCTACAGTTCCGTCCCGGCCTTAGAGGGAATAACTTTCCGGGTGCGGCCGGGGGAAATGATAGCCGTGATAGGACCCAACGGTTCCGGTAAATCCACCCTTATTAAATGTCTTGATCGCGCCCTTCGCCCCCAGCGGGGGGCAGTTATGCTCGACGGACGGGATTTGTGGGAGTATTCGCCCCGGGAAACGGCTAAGCGTATGGCCGTGGTGCCCCAGGAAACGGTCACGGAATTTGACTTTACAGTGGCTGAAGTTGTTCTTATGGGCCGCCAGCCCCACCTGTCCGGGCTGTTGAGGCGCGAAAGCTGGCGGGACCTGGCCATTGTACGTGAAGCCATGGAACTTACTTCGATCCTGCACCTGGCGGAACGTCCGGTGTCCAGCCTGAGCGGAGGAGAGAGGCAGCGGGTTATTATTGCCCGGGCCTTAGCCCAGGAACCCGAAGTTCTCCTTCTGGACGAGCCTACTTCCCACCTGGATATTACTTACCAGGTGGAAATACTGGATTTACTTGCCTACCTCAACCGCATCAAGAATATATCTATCATAGCGGTCATCCACGATTTGAACCTGGCCGCCCAGTATTTCCCGCGGGTGATCCTTTTAAGCGGGGGCAAGATTGTGGACGTCGGTCCCCCGGAGAAGGTGATTACTACGCCTAACATAAGGAAGGCTTACAATAGCGAAATCCTCCTCAGCCGTCACCCCGGGAACGGGCGGCTTTTTGTAACCTTGTTGCCCCGTAGAAGCGCAGGGAGGACGTCCGGTAACTCCCGCCCTGCGGTGCACCTGGTGGGCGGGGGAGGGACGGCGGCCGGGTTAATGGAGGCCATGTTCTGCCGGGGGTGGAAGGTTACGGCCGGCGTCCTGAACCGGGGCGACCGGGACTGGGAACAGGGGAGGCTTTTGGGGATTGAGATGGTGGAAATACCCCCCTTTGTTCCCATCGGCGACGAAGACCACCGGCGCAACCTGGCCCTAATGAAGAAGGCGGATTGCGCCCTCTTGGCCAGCGTGCCCTTCGGCCAGGGAAATATCCGCAACCTTTACGCTCTTGAGGAGGCCCTGTCCGGCGGCCTGCCCGTATTTCTGGTAGACGAAAGCCCCATTGAGGAAAGGGATTACACCGGAGGAGCGGCCACAAAGGTCTATAAGCGAATGATAGAGAAGGGAGCTTGCTCGGTGCCGAGCGAGACCTCCGCCTTAGAGGCCATCCAAAGTCATTTCGCTAAGGGTATTACGCTATCCGAGTAATGTGGATCTGTGGACTGGAATGAAAGCTAAATAAGACAAAGGGGGCATTTTCGTGTCCATCAAGGGCTTGCCTTTTTTCTGCTCGTGGAGCGGGGGAAAAGACTCCTGCCTGGCCTTGTATTACGCCATCCGGGAGGGTGGGAAGCCGCGGGCGCTATTTACCACCCTGGCGGAAGGGGGAGATAAGACCCGGGCCCACGGCCTGCCCTTGGACCTGCTGCACCGTCAATCCGCGGCCCTCGGCATTCCCCTAGTTACCCGGGCAACTTCGTGGGAGGACTATACTGCCGTATTTATATCGGTGCTCCGTCAACTTAAGGAACAGGGGATTGAGGCCGGTGTCTTCGGCGATATCGATCTGGAAGCCCACCGGGAATGGGTAGAGAATACCTGTTCTTCGGCGGGCATTTTTCCCTTCCTGCCCCTGTGGAAAAAACCTCATCGCGAACTTTTGAGAGAGTTCCTGGAGCTGGGCTTTAAAGCCACGATTATCGCGGTTAAAGATGACATCCTGGACAAAAGCCTTCTGGGGAAAACCCTGGACGAGGAAATTATCGATAGGATGGAGCGCTCGGGGGTGGATCCCATGGGCGAGCAGGGGGAATTTCACACCGTAGTGACAGATGGTCCTATCTTTTCTTTCCCCCTCTCCCTAGAAATGGAAAGCCAAGTCTTGCACGACGGCTATTGGTTTCAACAAGTGAGGGTAGCCCCGGCACTTGCTGGCAAGGCTGGACGGTAGGTCACGTGCCAATCCGCAAAACGGGCTGGCTCGGGGAAAATATCGGCGCTGGGCGCTGGACCACTTCGCGCAAACGGCTCATCATGCAAAGCCGGTTCAGCTAAGTAATAAGCGGCGGCTTGCTGGCCCCTGATGCATGATCAGGTCGACGACAGACGTCAGCTCCTCCCGGAGGGTCTCAATCTCCGGGGTAAGATCCAGCAGGGGAATTTTAACCTGACCCATCGCCCACCCCGCCTATCCTGACGATAGTTTTCTTGCCGCGTTTCTCGTACCTCTTGCCGCATTCAATACAGGCGGCTCTCCTGCCCTCGAAACGTAAAGGCCGGCCGCACTCGCAGGCCCAGCCGCAAAGCCTGGCAGGCACACCGGCAACCAGGGTGTAAGGCGGCACGTCCCTGGTCACCACCGCCCCTGCTGCTACGAAAGCCCATTCCCCTATAGTCACCCCGCAGATTACAGTCGCGTTGGCACCGATGCTGGCCCCCCTTTTTACCAGAGTGCGGACGTAGTCGTCGCTGGTGTTCCGGGGATAGGCGGCACGGGGCGTCTTGATATTGGTAAAGACCATACTTGGGCCGAGGAAAACGTCGTCTTCCAAGGTGACTCCTTCATACACAGAAACGTTATTCTGGATTTTAACGTTGTTGCCTATTTTTACGTTACTGGCCACAAAGACGTTTTGGCCCAGGGTGCAGTTTTCTCCTATTTCGGCACCGCTCATCACATGGCTGAAGTGCCATATTCTTGTGCCTTTGCCTATTCTGGCCCCGGCATCGATGCAGGCTGATTCGTGGACGAAATAATCTTTCCGCTCCATTTCCCATCTTCCTTTAACTGTTTTTCTGCTTCTTCCAGCACGGCGATTACCTCCAGGGCACCCTTACCGTCGGAGAGCGGCCGGCGGCGGTCCGCAACCCTATTCAGGAAATGGCGGCACTCCAGCAATAGGGGTTCCCCCTCCCCCTGAAAAACGACTTCACTGCCGGCGTCTTCGTTCTGCAGGTCGGGGGTTATCCGCTTCTTGTGCAGGGTTAATCGCTGTTGCACCTCGTCGTAAACAAGCATGGCTTTAGAACCCGCGATGGTAAGGAGGCGTCGCTGCTCGGGCCACAGCCACGATACATGCAGGTGGGCTGCAATACCACCGGGAAACCTCAGGTGCAGGTAGACGTCGTCTGCAATCTCTTTTTGCAGGAAACACTGCCCGCTGGCTTTTACCTGCTGGGGTTTTTGCCCTACCAGGTAGAGGAGCACGGCGATATCGTGAACGCCGAAACTCCATAGCACATTCTCGGCTGACCGCACTCGCCCCAGTTTGAGGCGTTCCTGGGTTAGAAAGGCCACCGGCCCGATAACCCCTGCCTCGAGGTAACGTTTCAACCACTGGACGGCCGGCTGGTAGAGCAGGAGATGTCCCACCATCAGGATGCGGTTCTTGTTTTCCGCCAGGGCAACCAGTTCTTCGGCCTCCGCCCGGGAAAGGGCTAGCGGTTTCTCCACAAATACGTCCTTTCCCGCCAGCAGGGCTTCCCGGGCCACCTGGTAATGGGTGGCCGCCGGTGTGGCAATGGCCACCGCGGCAATATCGCAGGCCAGCAGGTCCCCGTAATCTGAGTACACGGGCAGGCCGGGATATGCAGCCACCAGCCATTGCCTTGTTGCCGGGTTTATTTCCGCTACCCCGGCAAGCCGGCCCAGGGAAAAGAAGGTACGCACCAGGTTTTTGCCCCAGTTGCCTGCTCCGATCACACCGACCATCATAGCAGCGTTATCCTCTCCCGGTTGTTAGCAACGTAACGCGTGGCGTTGCGGGTGTCGAGCACGTGTTTGGCCTTCTCCACCACCCATTGATAATCGAGGTGGGAATGATCTGTGGTGATAATAACCAGGTCACTGGCCCTGATCACCTCTTCGCTTAGGGGCGTCGAGGCCATATCCAATTCACGGTCTTGGATCCTTTTAACCAGCTCGTCGTGGTAGAGAACGCGCGCCCCATCCCTTAGTAAGAGGCGAATGACCTGGATAGCCGGGGATTCACGGCTGTCGGCAACATCCTTTTTGTAGGCGACCCCTAAAACCAGTATCTGGGCCCGGGACGCGGGGATGCCCATGTTGTTCAAAATCCGCAGGGCCTTTCGCTGCACGAATTCCGGCATTTTGCGGTTGATTTCTCCCGCCAGGGCGATAAAGTGGGTATTGAAATTCAATTCCCTGGCTTTCCATTCCAGGTAATGGGGGTCAACGGGTATGCAATGACCGCCCACCCCCGGACCGGGATAAAAGGGTATGATACCGAAGGGTTTGGTAAAAGCGGCATCGAGAACCTCCCAGACATTGAGTTCCATTAGGTCACAGAGCATGGCCAGCTCGTTAACCAGGGCAATGTTGACCGCCCGGAAGGTATTCTCGAAAACCTTAACCAGCTCGGCAGTCCTTGTGCTGGAAACGGGTACTACTTTTTCTACAGTTTGACTGTAAAAGCTCAGGGCCACTTCCAGGGAAGCCGGTCCGATGGCTCCTACGACCCTGGACGTATTTTTCATGGTGTAGCGCTTGTTCCCGGGGTCTACCCTCTCGGGAGAATGGACCAGGAAAAAATCTATCTCGGCTTTTAACCCTGAGCTTTCCAGTATTGGCAGTATAACCTCTTCCACAGTTCCAGGATAGGTAGTTGACTCCAGGCTTACCAGCTGGCCGCGCCTGAGCCCGGCAGCAATACTTCGCGTTACATTTTCCACGTATTGCAAATCTGGCACGAGGTTCCTGGTCAAGGGGGTAGGTACACAGATTATGATAATATCTATTGCCGGCACGCAGGAAAAATCGTTAACCGCAGCTATGGCTCCGCTTTTTACCAGGAACTGCAGCTCCTGGTCCGGCACATCGGTAATATAACTTTCACCACGGTTGACTTTTTGCACCCGGAAAGGGTTTTCTTCGATGCCGATTACCTGGTAACCGGCCCTGGCCATTTCCAGGGCTAAAGGGAGCCCAACATAACCCAGCCCGACAATCCCGACAACGGCACTTTTACCTTTTATCTTCTGCAATAGACTGTCCTTAGGTGTCTTCTGGAACGCTCCGGTTATAACTGGTTCAGCAGTCATGCCGGTAACCCCCCGGAAATGCCTTTATCAATGGCAAGGCTCCGGGCCCAATTGATGGTTTCCTGTAGCCCCCTGGTGAGGGTCCATTCAGGGAAGAATCCAAGTTCCTTTCTGGCTTTTTCCACGTTTAGCACCCGGCGGTGAACATTATCAATGGGACGCCTATCCTCGTAAAGGACTTTGCTTTTACTGCTGGTAAGTTCGATAACTATCCGCGCAAGCTCATTAATGGTTGTTTCTGTACCGGTAGCGATATTGTAGACCTTGCCAACGGCCTGGGGACATAAAGCCGCCAGCACCGTCGCCCGGCAGGCATCGGCGATAAAGGTAAAGTCCCGGGTCTGGCTGCCGTCGCCGTAGATTCTTAAAGGTGCATCGTGCAGTGCCCAGTTGATAAACCTGGCTACCACACCCGCATAAGGGTTCTCAGGCCGCTGGTTGTAACCATAAACATTTGAATAGCGCACCACCGTAACCGGCAAGTCGTATTGTTCGTAAAATACCTGGGCGTAACATTCGCCGGCGTACTTGCTGGCGGCATAAAAGTTGAGAAATCGTACCCTATCTTCTTCGCATACCGGCAGATACTCCGGGTTGCCGTATACGGATGCAGTCGAGGCGTAAACGACCCTGGCAACACCCGCCTGGTGCGCCGCTTCTAAGACGTTATAGGTGCCGATAATATTGGTTTCTAAATCTGCCCTTGCATTCTCCATTGAAGCAGTAATGTTCACGGCCGCCAGGTGAAAGATGGTGTCCTTTCCCTGGATAAGCTTTCTGACGAGGGGTTGGTCCAACACGGTGCCGGTAACAAGCTGGACGCCGGTGGCAATTCCCTGTTGCCCTAAATTTTCCGGGCAACCTGTATACATGTTATCGAGGACCGTGACCTCGCACCCGTAATCATTAACCAGCATCCGCACCAAGTTGGAACCTATGAACCCTGCCCCCCCGGTTACCAGAACATGCTTCATTGTTTCTACGCTCCTTTTATTTGTCTAAATCCCTACTAATTGGGCAAAAGCCGGCAGGGCTATTCAAAGGGGTGATCCTTGAACCACCAGCAGGGGTGGACCAGGATCTGCAGGCGCGGGTATTTACCGATATGGTTACACATACAACCTTCTTGCCAGATGCCGTAACTATCGGAGATGTACTTCATTTCCTTTGTGAATGCGGTATCATAGGCATCGTACTTGATACCAACCTGTTCCTTGGTGAAGCACTGGAAGAAATCGCGGTTATGCCCGGGGCCTGACCGGCTGTGTTCACCATGAGCAGCCGCCGAAACGACGGTTATATCGAGGGCCGTTTCCAGCACCGCCTTTTCCCGCCGGAAGACTTCCAGCGGGGCTTCGCCGTTAATGTGGCCGAAATCCACGGCTTCAAAGTGCAGACCGATTTCATGCCCCAGGGATTGTATTTCCTTCAGGGCCCGGTAAGCGTTATACTCAAAAACGTTATATGTGGGTGCGTGCACCCTGACAAAATAGGTAGCCCTCACCCCTAATTCTCTTTCTATCCTGGCCATGGCCAAAGCTCTAGTGAGGGAACGGTCGATATCATGCCTTAGAATAATCAAAGGTTGCGACTCCGGGTAACTGGCAACCTCTTTAAACGGAAGCAGGATATAGCCTTGGTCCTGGGCTTTGGCTATACAGAAACGGTAGTGCTCATAAGTCCAGGAACAGGTCATTGAAACACATATCCCCCCGTTCTTGTTTCCGTACCATTGCCCCTGCCGCCACCGCTGGAGCCGGATAGTCTTCTTGAGCCTTGGGCAGAAGCTCCCGAAATATGTTATCTATTTGCCTGGCATTACTTCCTGATTAGACAGCCTATGGAGGTATGAGCGGCAACTAGAAATCACTGGTATATAATATTAGTCACGCCTCAGGGAAGTTACCGGTCGTTCCATGAACTAGTGGGTAGGCCCTGGCAAATGGTGGTATCCGGCAAGTTTACTTACGATGAAGAGCAGAAGTTGGGTATAAGACCTCAAGGGTGGTTAACCATGCTGGCCATTGTCAATTCCGTCGCCCTGGTAGCCTGAAGGGGCAGAGCGTACGGATAGAGGTGGACATTAGTAGCGGCTTGCCGGAACTGACTCCCCATCTTACGGGGTAACGGAAACGGAGAAGATTTTAGCGGAGGGAACCAAATAGTAGTTACTCCCGTCTATAAAAGAGAACAGTTATAAGTAGGGGAGGAAGGTGAGAGTCTGCAGATGAGGATTTTCGCCGCTATTGTTCTGGCAGCCGGGCTCCTGTTGGCTACCGGCTGCGGTTCCGGCGGCAAGTCCGCTGAAACCTCGCCCCCGGAAGACTTTAACTTCATCCTCAAATACGGGGTGGAGGCGAAAAACGTCCTGGATACCTTTGCCGGCACGTTTACCAAGGACTTGATCAATGCTGGAAGGGTGACCACCAGGCTTACCCTCACTCCGGAAGAAATGGCTGCCGTGTACGCTGAAATGCGCCGTATAAACATTTTGGCCTACCCCGAGGAATTTCCCCCTGGGCAGAAGAAGCTCGGCCAGGTCTACGTCACCCCCTATCCCACCTATTACCTCAAGGTACGGATGGACGGGAAGGTCAAGGAGATCTACTGGGAGGACATTACTGGCGGGCAGAACATGAGTGCACAGCCACAGGAGGCCGTGCAATTACGCAACCTGATTGATAAGATTATAGGTATGATTGAAGCAAAAGAGGAATTCAAGCAGCTGCCGACACCAGAGGGAGGATATGACTAACAGGACAGAAAACGTTGACTGCCGGCGACCAGCTCAGTAGAGTAGAGGTTAAAGTAAAGGGTACCCTTAGGGGTACCCTTTACTGATGTGTGCCTCGCAATTGAATAGTTC
Source organism: Thermanaeromonas sp. C210 (assembly GCF_013167955.1). Classification (NCBI taxonomy): domain Bacteria; kingdom Bacillati; phylum Bacillota; class Clostridia; order Neomoorellales; family Neomoorellaceae; genus Thermanaeromonas; species Thermanaeromonas sp. C210. The sequence goes on along the minus strand of NZ_BLWF01000004.1, from coordinate 171,875 downwards.
ACCAACCCTACCGAGGCTTTTTGCTCCTTCAGGCCGCGTATAATTGATATTGCCAGCCTCCTCAACAGTAGCCCTGTATCGGCCCCTTGTACCAACATATCAAGGATGATAGCGGCCCAAAAACGGCCAACTCCCTAAAATTGCATGGCCTTGCAGGAAAAAACTCGTTATACTAGGGACTAAGGATAGCCTCCACCGCCATTAGTCTCTTGCTCTCACCGTACCGCTGGGCTGAGTTCCGCAAGATTAAAGGCGATTTGGTTGCATGATAAACCGGCGGTCAGTTATTGTCCCGGGCCAGTTCCACCAGCCAGAAGGACAGGGGCAGGTCGTGCGGACCTGGTGGGCATATACAAGATAACGGCCGTCAGGTGACCAGTAGCTCCGGAATATGTGAGGGGGTTAACTTTGGGAGATAGAGCATTAAATCGTAGGGAATTTATACGAATGTGCTATTATACTGGTTTAGGCATGACGGCCTCGGGGCTTGCCTCGTGCGCCTGGCCTGGAAGCTGGACGGAAACGGAACAGCAAATGGAGAGAAATTCAGAGTCGAGTTATTACGCCAACACTGAACCGGGTTTGGCTGGTAAAGAACCGACAGATACATCAAAGGTATTTATGGTAAAGACCCGGAACAGGGAAGAAGGGGTTAAGAGGTTGTTGACGCTCCTGGGGCCTTTAGCATACGAAGGTAAGACTATACTTGTGAAGCCCAACTTTAACACCGCCGATCCTGCGCCAGGCTCTACCCATAACGATACTCTCAGGCAGCTATTAATTGAATTGAAGGCGGCTGGTCCATCCTCTATCGCCGTCGGGGAAAGGAGCGGCCCCCCTCTGACTGAAAATGTACTCAAGCAGAAAGGAGTAATCGAGCTTTGGGAACAATTAGGGATAACATTAATTAACTACGATAAGCTTTCTCCCGACGGCTGGGTGAAATTCTGGAGAGAAGGTTTACACTGGAAGGACGGATTTTATGTGGCCAAGCCCGTTTTAGACGCAGACGTGAATATCGGCACCTGTACCCTGAAGACCCATGCTTACGGAGGGGTTTTCAGTATGTCTTTGAAGCTGGCGGTAGGAATAACTCCGCGCAGGGGCTACTCTTTGATGAGCGAACTCCACAGTTCACCCCATATGGGAAAGATGATCGCTGAAATTAATCTGGCATATACGCCGGACTTCGTTTTGATGGACGGAGTTGATGTCTTTGTAGACGGGGGGCCGGACCGGGGAACTAGTAGGGAAGCTAACGTTATGCTCCTTTCCCGGGACCGTATAGCATTAGATGCCGTAGGTCTGGCTATTTTGAAAGATTTGGGAAGCAATAGGGAAATTATGGAGGTACCAATATTCAAGCAGGAACAAATATCGAGGGCGGTAGAACTTGGCCTGGGAGTTCGCAATGCTGATCAGATAGAGATAATTACGGACGACAAGGAAAGCAAACAGTATGCAAGCCGCCTGGAAAAAATCTTAAGAGAATAGGCTAGTGTCCTTCCGCCATACGCCCTCGACCGGTAACGTCCGTGAACAAGTGTAGTGAAGATAGTAGAGGGCGACAGGCCACAGGTACCGCGGCTGGTGAAGCTAGAGCTGAGTGAATGGGATAAGGACAGGAAAAAGCACAGGACAGAAGAATTATCCTGTACAGGTATGCAATTCCAAAATTAAAAGCCCCCGCACTCAATATATGCGGGGACTTATAACCACTACACTGCGGGGAAACCCGAAAACCCCACTCGACTGATTTACCTCCCGTCAGTGGCTAGGCCCTTAATTAAGTAATTAAGTTTTCCGCTCACTGGGTATAGCTGTTTCTGTTGGTCTGGCAAACCTACAAAAATTGGGCCAAAGGACCACCTCGCCCCTTAAGCAATTTTGGCAAGGTGGTCTCATCAACCAACTGTTAACTAAGTCCTCTCGGGTTTACGTGCCCGGATAAAGGCGCTAGCGAGAGAATCGGCGTGGGACGCCACTTGCCTTTCCATATCAGCGGTCAGAAACCCTTCTGGCAGGTCGGACGGGCCGAAGATCCAAGTTATTTCCAGTTCCACATCGATAAAACCCGCCTCTTCCAGTAGCTGGCGGTATTCTGCCTCCGTCAAGGCACCGGCAATGCAGTCAGTCCAAAGCTCAACGTTTTGCCGCAGCCATGCGGGTACCTCCCGCCGCCATACCATATCAGAAACGGCAAGGCGGCCGCCAGGTTTAAGCACACGGAAAGCTTCCTTGAGTACCCTGGCTTTGTCCGCAGCCAGATTGATGACACAGTTCGAGATGATTACGTCTACGTGGTTGTCAGGTAGCGGGATATTTTCTATATCACCCTTTAAGAACTCTACATTGGTCAGTCCACTCTGCCGTCGGTATTCTTCGGCCAGAGCTAGCATTTCGTCAGTCATGTCCAGGCCGTACGCCTTCCCCTTTGGCCCCACTCGCGGGGCGCTCAGCAAAACGTCCAGTCCGGCGCCGCTACCTAGATCGAGGACTACTTCTCCCTCTTTTAAATCTGCCAGAGCGGTGGGGTTACCGCAACCAAAGGAAGCATTGAGCAACTCGCGGGGCAAGCCGATTGTTTCCTCTGGGGTATAGTTACAGCCTCCGAAGCATCCTCCCGAGGTGCAGCAACTTCCCACCTTGCCGGATTGGACCATCCGGGCTGCCGCAGCGTATTTTCCCTTTACGGCTTCTTTCAAAGAATCGCTCATGGACAACAGCCTCCTTTTATTTTTTTCGTGGCTTCAACAAGGAGGTCCAGGCCCTCCAGTACGGTCCGCCGCTTTTCCGTAGGTATCTGTCGAAAAATCTCTTTGACGTACTCGTTCATGCCTCGGTTGATAGTCTCCACCAGTTCACGGCCGGCGGTGGTCAAAAACAATGCTAATCGGCGGCGATCCTTGGGATCGGCTTCTCTTTTCAAAAGCCCCCGGCGCACTAGACCGTCGGCTACCTGGCTAACGGTGCTCAAATCCAGCTTTAGTGCTGCCGCCAGCTCACTTAAGGAGGTTTCCCCTTCCTTTCGGCGGGAGACTTCCAGCAGCAAGTGGCACTGAGAAAGTGTTATCCCGCAGCAACCTACTTCGCTTTTTTCCAGCAACTGCAGGGTATGGGCCAGTTCATCTATCAACTGGCGCAAATGGACTACTGGTAATTCATCTCTCATGTTCTTTCGCCCAAGGTAATTGTATTGTACATATGTTTTATTATGCAAGCATTTTCAACTGGTTTTTCCCTAAAGGAAAAAGCGTTCGTACGTGGAATTACGTGGAATTAAGTGAACCGGGTGTCTAGCGAAAGAGTTGGAGGGTAAATTATGGCAGCATCTATTGAACCTTTATACGACAAAAAGTATCTTTGTCTGTTTTGCGGAAGGGAATTTACCAAACAAAAACCTTCGCTTTAGCAAGAACCGCCAGATTAAACGCGATAGCGATTTATGCGCTTATTTTAAGGGCGAAAACCCTTACTTTTACGAAGTGGCCGTCTATCCCCATTGCGGTTATGCCTTTACCGTAAGCGTCAAATATAACCCACCTTGGCATTGTGCTCGAGTTTAAGGGATAATCTTCCTCAGAAAACTAACTGAGGAGGATTTCCCCTTATGACCAGAGCCGAATTACAGCAACTGTGGGAAGCTCGTATAGCCGAATACAGGGAAAGCGGGCAAAGCGTTAAAGAATGGTGCGCCTCTCATGAGGGCATTAGCCCCAGGCAGCTGTGGTACTGGCTGCGGAAGTTTAAGAACCAGACCACAGCTCCCCCGGAGAGTTCCAACCGGTGGCTGCCAATAGAAATAAGCGAGCAAGGTTCCCCAGAACAGTCCCTACTGGTCAAAATAGGACTGGCCAGCATCGAGGTAAGACCCGGCTTTGACCCGGCCTTGCTCATCCAGGTAGTACGGGTGCTGGTAGGCTTATGCTAAACGAAGTTAGCATCGACCGGGTTTATCTCGCCTGCGGCGCCACGGATTTGCGCAAGTCTATCGACGGCCTGGCGGTGCTGGTCAAGGAAGGTTTCGAATTAGACCCTTTCTCTTCTTGCCTCTTTGTTTTCTGCAACCGTAAGAGGGACAAACTAAAGATCCTCCACTGGGAACACAACGGGTTCTGGCTTTATTACCGCCGGCTGGAGAAGGGCAAATTCATATGGCCTGTGGGAAATACTTCTTCCACCATCACCATAAGCCGCCGGGAGCTGCGCTGGCTGCTTGACGGCCTTCCCCTGAACCAGCCCAAAGACCATCCCGAGGTAAAAGCACGCACCATCTTGTAATATAAAGCATCAGGAAGAAATATTTTCACCTTATGGTTTATTCTAGAGGAATTTGGGCTGATTCGTCGAATTATTAAAGCATGGCTGCTAAGTCTATAGCTACCATGACCATAGAAGAACTGCGAGAGCACTGTGCTCAATACGTTTATTCCTGCCGCCGCTGCGAGAAAGAGGAAATAACCACCCCGGTTATCACAGCACCCATGCCTGCTCCTGTACTTCCCGGAAGCCCGGTATCTCCCTCGCTTCTTAGCTACATCATGAGCCAGAAATATGGGGCGGGGCTGCCCCTCTACCGCCAGGAGCAGCAGTTTAAAAGTTGGGGGATAGACCTTTCCCGGCAGACCATGGCCAACTGGGTGCTCCATGGAGCTAACACCTACTTAACCCTTATTTACGACCGTCTCCATGAACACCTCCTCAAAAGAGACATCCTCCATGCCGACGAAACTACGTTACAGGTACTTCATGAACCGGGAAGGGAAGCTACCACCAAATCATTCCTTTGGCTCTACCGTACCGGGCGGGACGGCCCTCCCATAATTCTTTACGAGTACCAGACCACCCGGGCCGGCAAACACCCCCGCCGGTTCCTGAAAGGTTTTAAGGGCTATTTACACGTTGACGGCTATGCCGGCTACCATGAGCTTGTGGATGTCACCCTGGTAGGCTGCTGGGCTCATGCCCGGCGCAAGTTTGACGAAGCTTTAAAAGCCCTGCCGCAAGATAAACGCAACAAAGCAGTGGCTGCCCGGGAGGGGCTTAAGTTCTGCAACCGGCTCTTTGCCATAGAGAGCGAGCTTAAAGACAAAACCCCGGAAGAACGGTATCAAATCCGCCAGGAGCGCAGCCGGCCCGTGCTGGACGAATTTTGGGCATGGCTTAAGAAGCAGAAATCCCACGTACTGCCCAAAAGCACCTTTGGGCAGGCGGTTTACTATTGCCTTAGCCAATGGGATAAACTTGTCGCCTTCCTGCAGGACGGGCGTTTGGAACTCGATAACAACCGCAGCGAGCGTTCTATAAAACCCTTTGTTATTGGGCGCAAGAACTGGTTATTTGCCAACACCCCGCGGGGTGCTAAAGCCAGCGCTATTGTCTACAGTATCATAGAAACGGCCAAGGAAAACGGGTTAAACCCCTTCCACTACCTTACCTACCTCTTCGAAAGTCTGCCCAACCTGGACACGCAGGATAAAGAAGCCCTGGATCAACTCCTGCCGTGGTCGGAAACTCTGCCCCCCGTTTGCCGGATGAACAATTAAGCTTGTTTTAGCCCCTACCCCTTAGATGATTTCGGTAGGGGTTCTTTTATGCTTACTACCGCAACCCAACAAGGTGGGTAGTATTTGACGCTTACGTTGCAAAGATAGGGGACCGTGCTGTTTTGCTGCTCACCTTTTCCCGGGCCAGCCTGCTCAGGGGGTGCGGGTACCTTTCGGGGTACCCTTTACTGATGTGTGCCTCGAGTTGAGTAATTCACCAACCCGACCAGGGCTTTTTGTCCCTCGGGCCGCGTACAATTGATCTTGCCTGATCTAGCCAGCCTCCTCAACTTATAGCCCTGTATCGGTCCCTTTGTACCAACATATCAAGGATGATAGCGCCCGAAAAACAGCCAAATCCCTAAAATGGCCTGGCCTTGCAGAAAAAAACTCCTTATACTAGGGATTAAGGGTAGCCTCACGCCACTAGTCTATTGCTCTCACCGTACCGCCGGGCTGAGTTCGCCAAGATTAAAGGTAGTGGCAAGCTCCAACTGCGCTTAAGGCGCTTTGAAGTGAGTAGAATTGCTAGGAGAGAATGTGGGGTTTACCGGCGCCCGACGACCACCATAGATTTGTATAATGGGGGAAGGACATGCAGGATATTATCTTAGCAATCATCAATCGGTATGGCTATATCGGCGTGTTCCTGCTAATTACTCTGGAGAACCTTTTTCCGCCGATACCCTCCGAGGTAATTTTGACCTTTGGGGGATTCATGACTACCTTCAGCAACTTAAAGGTAGGGGGTGTTGTCCTGGCGGCCACCCTGGGATCGGTCTTCGGCGCCATAGTCTTGTACAACCTGGGACGGGTGCTGAATATCCCTCGCCTGGAGAGGCTCTGCGGAAGCAAATGGGGAAGAATGATGGGGTTGAGAAGGGAGGACGTTAGAAAGGCCGAAAAATGGTTCGACCGATACGGTGGTATGGCGGTATTGTTATGCAGGTTTGTGCCCATTGCGCGGACGCTAATTTCTATCCCTGCCGGAAGCTCGGGAATGAAGTTAGGGGTGTTCCTACCTTTAACAATCCTTGGTACTCTTATCTGGAATAGCGTACTTGTTTACTTGGGCAGATTAGCGGGCCATGCCTGGGAAACCATTGCCATGTATTTTAATTTTTATTCCATGGTGGCGGCTGCTTTCTTATTGTTGGCCGCTTTGTTGGCAGGAGTTCTCCTAATAAAGCGCAGGTTTCTGTCGTGAGGGGCCTCAAGACTAATTAAAGTGTTACCCGGGGGAAAAACCTAAGGGTTTGGGGGTGTGACTATGGGTAAGACTGCCCTATTGATCATCGACATGCAAAACGATTTTTGTTTGCCGGGGGCGCCCTTCGAGGTTACCGGAGCTCTGCAGGTGGCGGCCAGGATAAAGGAGGCGCTGCAAGCCTGCCGCCAACACGGCCTGCCTATCATCCACGTCATCCGCCAATACCGGCCTGACGGCAGCGATGTTGAAATCACCAGGTATGAGGCTTTTATAAAGGCGGGCGGGGCAGTAGTAGCGGGTAGTAAGGGGGCGGAAATCATCGAGGAGTTAAAGCCCCTGCAGGGTGAGTACATAATCGTTAAGCGCCGGTGGAGCGCCTTCTTCCAGACGGAGCTGGATTTGTTATTGAGACGCCTGGGAGTAGACCAGGTAGTCGTAACCGGCGTCCAGACCCCAAATTGTATAAGGGCTACTGTTTGGGATGCCAATTCCCTGGGTTATGGGGTTATTGTCTTGACCGACGCCACCGGGGCGCAAACCCCAGAAGTGCACGCCGCCAATTTGTTCGATATGCAGAACATCGGCGTAAACTTAATGACCACCGAGGAATTTATTAATAGCCTGCCTGCTATCCCCCAGGCGATTTCGCGTTAATTCCTTCGAATGCCTAATGTCACCCCTTTAAGATTATCTCCTTAAGGCCTTGAGGCCCTAAAGAAACATAAGCATTCCTGTAATGAATTAAGGTAGGTGTTGCCAATAAAAAAGCCTCCTGGTAAAAAGGTAATAAGCCGCAACAAACTCACCAGGAGGCGAGAAACCGTATGAATGAAGTGGAAAAGAAATTACTGGTCCATGGTGATGTGATAATAGTCGGTATCGACGTAGCCAAACACAATCACTGGGCACGTATCTATAACCAAATGGAACTGGATGTGGTCAAACCCTTCAAGTTTCATAATAGCAAAGAAGGCTATTATCGTCTAGTGGCAAAAATGGAAGAAGCCAAAGAAAAAGCCAGGGCAAAAAGGGTAGTAATCGGCATGGAACCCACAGGCCACTACTGGAAACCCTTAGCATGGTTTCTTAAGGAGCAGGGGTATACAGTAGTGATAGTCAATCCCTATCACGTCAAAAGGCGGAAAGAGGAAGTAGGCAACTCCCCCACCAAGAACGACCGCAAAGACGCCGGGATAATAGCCAAAGTAGTCAAGGACGGGAATTTCCTCCACTGCCTTTTGCCCAAAGGAAAATATGCCGAACTAAGGAACCTGACCGTAACCCGGCGGCAACAACGCCGGAAACTAAACAGCGCCTTAAACCAACTTAAGGCCATCCTGGACGAATACTTCCCCGAGCTGGGGCAAGTATTCAAAAACCTGTTAGGCAAAGCAGCCCAATGGGTCTTAAGGAACTGTCCCTTCCCCAGGTTAATATTAGCCTATAAACTCGAAGAATTAGCCACTGCATTAAAAGAGGCCAGTAACCACCGGGTAGGGATGAAAAGGGCCCAGGCCCTTTACCAGACGGCCCAGGAGACCATAGGAGTAACCGAAGGATTATTCGGGGCCCGACACAGATTAAACGCTTGCCTGGACGAAATAGCCTTTTACCAGAAGCAGATTGAGCAAACAGAAGCAGCGATGGCCGATATTTTGGCAGGGATAGATATCGCAGGCAATTTATTAAGCATCCCCGGTATAGGCCTGGTAACAGTAGCCGGCTTTTTAGGCGAAATAGGCGATCCCCAAAATTACGAGCACTGGAAGCAAATCCAAAAACTTGCCGGGCTGAACTTAAGCGAACAAAGTTCCGGGAAAAAGAACGGGCAAAGCAAGATATCCAAACGCGGGCGAGCCGAATTAAGGAACCTTTTATACCAGGCCAGTATAACTTTGGTAGCCAAAAACCGTGAATTTAAAGCGCTGTACCACTACTTCTTGACCAGGCGGAAAAACCCGTTGAAGAAAAAGCAGGCCTTAATAGCCATATCCGTAAAATTACTGCGGGTGATGTACGGCCTGGCCAGGAAGAAAGAAAACTACGATCCTGACAAAGTATTAGGCGACTATCGCCGCGCCCAATTGCAGCAAGCAGCTTAAGAAGTAAAACCCCAAACACAAGGTAAAAAGTCTTGGGTGGGGGAAGCCTTAATCCCTACCATAAGGGCATAGACCCTGCATTTAAGTACCAGGCACACCCCACCCGCCCTCAAAAGGCCGAACGAAGGAATGAAACAGGGCATAGACCCCGGGAGACATGATAGGGTAGCCGAGGGCCAGGAAGTGGTGAGGGTACTACCCAAGACTTAAAGATTAAGCCATCGTCTTGTTATCGTGAATGATGCTGGAGGCTTAGTCTGCCCTCTTGGACTGCATCATAAAAAATGAAAATCTAAGAGAGCAGGCGATTTAACAAGTTAGAAGCAAATTATTGAGATAGTTCCTTCAAGAATGAAGAAACACCATCCGTTTCTCCTTCAATTTCCAGAGTTACCCCTGACGTGGAGTTGAGCACCCACCCCTTGAGACTGTATCTACGTGCCAGGTTAAAAACATAAGGGCGAAATCCTACTCCCTGGACAATACCTCGAATTTTGACCTGGTAACTAATTGTTTTTCCCGCTTCCTCCCCACGAGTTAAGTAAGCCACAGACACCAGGCCTCCACCCTTCATCTTTCAGGGCAGATACCCGAAAGCTATGAATAGCTCCCCAGTACCCTAATCGCCCTCAATACAGTCAACATAGAGTTCATTCCCTATTTCCTTTATTTCAATCTCCAGTGCCGCTTTTGTTATGAGGGGCATATCTTCTTTTAGTACATTAAAGCAGAAGTCCAGGCATTCAGGTTCAACTGCCCTTAGCTTACCTATAACCAGCTTTATTTTCGTGACCCGGTGTAAACCATGATCATGGGCGTTTTGGGTGACAATCTCTAAGATTTCTTGCATTATTGCCAGCTCATGCATACAGTTCATCCTCCGTCTATGGCTTCCGGCTGGGCAACAGTTATTTCAATTCATACCCACAGTCTTCTTCCGGCAAACCCTTAACCAGTTTTGCTAAAAAACCTCGTATCTGCTTTGTCAAGGCTGGTAATTTCTCCTTTAAAGCGGGCGACAATCCAATCCCCGGTTCTAATGAAGCCGTTTCAATTCCCACGAGAAAAATGTCGCCTTTATATCCCCGGTGTAAGGCATATTGCAAATGCCAGTAAAGGTCCAGATCATGGAGAGAATACACGGCTGTTGGTCCCCGCTCCACTATTCCTGGTACAAACCGTGAGATTACTAATTTCCCCGGGTGGGGCCCGGGAGGAAAAGCGTCAACAATCACCGCCTTCTTATAGGGTTCTAGTAGAACCGGCAGACTAAACAAATCATTCGCCAGGATGAAAAAGTCACACTCTTTAATCGTGCCGTAGCAACTCCGTAACCTGTCGACCACCTTCACCCCCACCCCGTCATCCCGCCGCAGTTCGTTGCCGAGCCCGATTACGCAAACTTCCATCTTTAACTCCTCTATTCATTTTTTCTCCCAACGGGCATAAGATAGAATAGCTATCTTAAATTTATGGGAAAGAAAGAAGCGTTATGACCGAAAAAGAACAGTTTGCCGTTTTCTGCCGTCTTCATAAACACACCCCCGGCTTTTCGCGGCAGCTGGCTGAACTATTCGGAAAAGATTTAATTGCTTCCGTCCCCAAAACCCCTCTTGTCTGGTTGGAAGCCAATGCCTGCTCGGGTGATTCCATATCTACTTTAAATACGGTAAAACCCGGGCTGGGCCAGGTCATCTGTTCTCTGCTGGATATAAGATTTTGGAATGCCTTGATGCCCGGCCAGGGGGCTGAGGCGATAGAGTCCCTTTTGGCAACAGTGGAAGCCGGAAATTTTATCTTAATTGTAGAAGGGGCCATTGCCACACGCGCCGGGGGTAAATTCACCATCCCCTTCAAAACAGAGGAGCGCCTTTTCACTTCTGAAGAATTAATCCGCTGGATGGCCCCCCGGGCCAAATACATTGTGGCCGTGGGGACTTGCGCCGCTTTCGGCGGGCCTTCCGCCGCCCGGCCCAATCCCAGCGGGAGCAAGGGGGTATGGGAGGTTATCCGGGAGCCGGTGGTAAATGTATCCGGTTGTCCCATCAACCCTGACTGGTTGGTAGGAACCCTTCTTCATTTATTATTGTACGGTTTTCCCGAAGTTGACCGTTATCAACGACCCACTTTGTTCTACGGGCAAACCATTCATGTTCACTGCCAGCGACGTTCATATTTTGATACCGGGGCCCTGGCCCGGAACCTGGGCGACCGGGAATGCATGTTTTCCCTGGGTTGCATGGGGCCGGTCACCGGGGCTGACTGCCCCTACCGTCTCTGGAACGATCATTTAAACTGGCCGGTGAAAGCCAGTACCCCCTGCATCGGCTGCACCAAGGCTGGCTTTCCCGACAAAGCGACTCCTTTTTATACCCCTCTCCCCGGGAAAATTCCGGGTGGGACAAAGGACGGAAAGAAATTATGAAGGCGATCAGTTTAAGCCCGGTAACAAGAATTAGCGGGTTACTAAGCATCGACATCTATCTGGGACCCGGCCAAATTATCAGTGAAGCCAATTGTATAGGTGAACAGTTCCGCGGTTTCGAGCTGATGATGAAGGGTAGAAAAATTCTAGACGCCGTTTATTTCACCCAGCGTATCTGCGGTATCTGTTCCATGGCCCACGGTTATACCGCCGCCCGCCTGGTAAATAAAATTTACAATGCAAGACTTGCCCCGGAAGCCAGAATGCTACAACAAGCCATGCTGGGAGCAGAATTTTTGCAGAATCATATCCGCCATTTTTACCTCCTCGTTTTACCTGATTATCTCGAATCTTCTTCTCTGCCGGGGTCGGGCACGGGCCTAAAAGACCGGCGTTTCACCGACGCTCAAACCAGGCTGCTTGTCGACCATTATTTCGCCGCCATGGAGTACAGTCGCAAATGCCACGACATGCTGGCCGTTTTCGGGGGCAAAATACCCCACCAGCACGGCCTGGTCGCCCAGGGAGTGACCGTTGTTCCCACAGCCGACAAGAAAATGCAGTTTTTATCCCTGTTAAAACAGGTTCAAGATTTCCTAACCCAGGTAATGGTCCCCGATGCTTATCTCCTGGCCGAAGTCTACCCGGACTATTTTCATATCGGAACAAGGCCACCCCGGTTTATTTCCTTCGGCCTTTTTGAACCGGAATTCGGCGGTCATTTCCCTGCCGGGATCTATGACGGTGAAAAATTCTTGCCGGTGCAGCCGCAAGAAATTGACGAAAGTATCCTCTTCGCCTGGTTTACCGCTACTCCGGAAGGAGAGACCGTTCCCGCTCCAGACAAACCGGCAGCTTACACCTGGGTCAAGGCTCCCCGCTACCGGGGATTAGCCCTTGAGGGCGGGCCGCTGGCCCGGAAAATAATCTCTTCCAGGTCTTTGGTGACGGCTCCGGGAACAATGAGCCGGATTATTGCCCGGGCCGAGGAGGCGGCGCTCATAGCTACCTGGATGGAGCAATGGGTACGCGAACTGCCCGCGAAAGGAAAATATATTACCGAACTGGCCGCCCCTGCTCGCCTTCAGGCGACTCAGATCAACGACGCGCCGAGGGGCCCTCTTTTGCATAGTATGAAGATCAACAATGACCAGGTGGAGAAATACGATGTCATCACCCCCTCAACCTGGAACTTTTCTCCCAAAGACGATACCGGCAAGCGGGGCCCTGTCGAGGAAGCACTGGTGGGTACCAGGGTTAGCTCTTCTACCGACCTGGTGGAAGTAGGGCGGGTGGTACGAGCCTTTGATCCCTGTTTGAGTTGCGCGGCCCATGTAATCAACAGCGAGGGGCAAAGGTTAATAAGCATTAACTTGCAGGGTTGATCTTTATTATTAATAGGCTTCGTAGAAGAAGCCCGGTGGAGGGCTGACGACCACCGCCCTGAACTATGAAACGGGGCAGGCTGGAGGACTGGAACATAGAGAAACCAGTAATGGATAGAACATATTTTGGAAGGAGTGTTACCTTTGGTCCGACAGGAACGGGTTTTTACCCGGGCGGAACTGTCCCGGTATAACGGGACCGGAGGAAAACCGGCATATGTAGCGGTCAACGGCCTTGTCTTCGATGTCACCACCGTTTTCCTGCAGGGACGGCACTTTGAACACCAGGCTGGCCAGGATTTAACCGGAGCCTTTCTCCGCCAGCATGTCCCTGCAGTCCTGGCCGGTTACCCCGTAGTAGGGCGCCTGGTGGATTGATTTTCAAACAGCAACATAAACGAGTTATGCCGGGACCCATCCCGGCTTAATGTTCATGTGGAGGAAATAATAAGAGCTTACCCTTACCACCAAGTAGATAATTTAACAAGGCCAGGCTAAAGGATAATTAACTGCAACTTTGAAGAAGTGTGGGAACTGTTTACCGCTTGTTTACATAGATTGAGTAATAATATTTTGGAGGAGTGAATAGGTATGGCTCTCACCCCTTTTGTCGATGCACTTCCTATTCCCAGAATCGTAAGACCATTGCATTTGTGGCAGCTGCCGGGAAAACGTTTAGGGGAACCGGGGGTCAAAACTTCCTGGCAACAGTATTCGAAAGGGTGGGCAGCTGCTTTAAGGGGCGATTTGAATTCGGCAAAAAGGGGTTTGATGTGCGCATAGCCCCGGGGGCAGTAATTTCGGGGGAAGACCGTTTCTTGCACACGCTGGTGGTGGGCACGACCGGGACAGGAAAGAGCAGCCGGGTACTAACATCGATGATAGAGCAGGATCTCATGAGAATAAAAAGGGGGAACGGCTGGGTATCACGGTTGTAGAACCGAAGGGCGATTTTAGCGCGGACGTAGCTGAGATGGCCCGCAGCATGGGCATCCCGGTCACGTTTATCAACTCGGAAGACCCGGATACCCCGCGGTTCAACCCACTGGAGGGCGACGCTTTAACGGTGGCAGAAATCACGAGGACGGTACTCCAGTCGCTGTTCGGCAGGCAGGAGGCCTTCTTCCGCCAGGTCCAGGAAGTAATGGCGCGGAATACGGTTCTGCTTTTAAGGGGGACTACCTTTCATTTTGTCTTGCCCCCCCGGACCGCCGAAGCCTCCTGAACCCCATGTATCTCCGGTTTTCCGGCCGACTTTGAACCGGGCAGAGCCCCGGGTATCCCCCTCTTGAAGGCCGGGCCAGGGAAGGCGGCCGTTTTTTTGACCGTTAAGACGATAATTTTATTGACATATGGCCATAATAGGAATACAATATAAATGAACTAATGACCATAACTTGGCCGGAGGGGGGAGATATAAGACCCTGTTCCTGGATTTTAAGAGCGGAGAGGTGAAGGAAATCAAGCTTGATGATCCCGGCGAAACAGGCAACATTATTTTTCCTGAAGCTTATTATGTCGGCCAGAACCACGCTGCATTTCTAACGTTTGAGTCCGATAATGATTATGCCAACAACATGTCCTATCTAAACCGCATTGATTTAGAAACATTAACGGTGGAAGCGAAAATAGTTTCGGTGAAGGCTGCCCAAACGTATATCCTGGGGGTTCTGGCAGACGGGCGCATACTGTTCTTTTATAGTCTCAACCCAAGCGAAGAGGGGATATGTATAACAGAATAGGTAATTGAGAATTGCGTAATGTTTTAAAAGGAAATAGGGATAAAAGTTAAAAAACCCGCGCCGGAAAAAGGGATAACGGAAGACCCCAAACGGGGCCTCTTCTTTTTTCACCACCTTAGCAGGAACTCCCTGTCTCCCGGCGAATAGCAAATGTTGGGTAGATAACCGGCACATTTGCCGACTTATCGGGGGTTCCGCATGCTGGCCATTGTCAATTCCGTCGTCCTCGTGGGCCTGGAAGGGCAGAGCGTACGGGTAGAGGTCGACATTAGCAATGGTTTGCCGGTTTGTGAGATTGTTGGTTAAATTTTATATACGATATGTCTACCTTGAACGGAAGCTATTGAAGGGCAAATTAGACGTCGTTGCTATAATATAGCATATATGATAATGACTTAAATACAACGGCGATGGAACTCGTCTAATGCTCAATGAGCTAATAGCTCCTACTGAAAGCGACCAGTGATCGGTAGGAGCTTTTTCGTCTTTAAATACCAACAAGATTGGAATCTAGCTAGGATTGTTCCTGCCCTCACCGCAGTTAAATCCTCAACTATAGACACCAGGGCATTCATTCGGCTAAGAAGTTTATCGTCTCTAAAGTTTCCACCAAAAAGCGAAGAGGGGTGATGGGTCCTTCCTTTGTTCTTTATTGACAAGACCATTAGTCGCCTATAAATTAACATATAGGTAAATTATAATAAACTAATGGATATAAGAGGAGATGTTTCCTGTGAGCAAGTGGGCCAAATTGTTATTGATTGTCACCGTGTTTGCGGCTGCCTATTTCCTGCCCTTCCAGCATCCCCGTATGCAGAGCGCCATCCTGGAGGCCTTCTACATGCTGCAGGAATACGCTAGGGAACATGTGCTGTTCTGTCTGGTGCCCGCCCTCTTTATCGCCGGGGCCATGAGCAATTTCCTTTCTTCTCGGGCGGTCATGAAATACCTGGGACCGGAAAGCCCCAAAGTTACGGCCTATGGCGTGGGAGCCGTATCGGGTGCTATTCTCGCCGTCTGCTCCTGCACCGTCTTATCCTTGTTTATGGGGATATACAAACGTGGCGCCGGGCTGGGACCGGCCATAGCCTTCCTGTTTCCGGGCCGGCGATAAACGTCCTGGCCATTATCCTCTCGGCCCGGGTGCTGGGCTGGCAGATCGGCCTGGCCAGGGCCCTGGGCGCCGTACTCTTTTCGGTAATAATCGGCCTCATCATGGCCCTGCTCTTCAGGGGCGAAGAGAAGGAGCGGGCCAAAGGACTGCTCATGCCGGAAGGAGAAGAATCCTCTCGTACTCTCAGGCAGACGGTTCTTTATTTCCTGGTCCTTGTCCTGGTCCTTATCTTTGCCTCCTGGAGCAAGCCGGCGGAACAGGCGGGTTTCTGGCACGCGGTATACAGCGCCAAATGGTATTTGGTTATCGCGCTGCTCTTAGCCTTGTCTGTTATTTTAAAGGCCTGGTTCAAGCGGGAAGAGCTGTCGGCCTGGGTGAATTCCACTTGGGATTTCAGCATTAAAATCCTGCCCCTCCTTTTCGGCGGCGTGCTGGTGGCCGGCTTCCTGATGGGGAGACCCGGCGTCGATACCGGCATTATCCCGGCCAGATATGTTGCTTTGGTGGTAGGGGGCAACAGCCTCCTGGCCAACTTTACCGCTTCTATTGTCGGCGCCTTTATGTACTTTGCCACCCTTACGGAAGTGCCGGTCGTCCAGGGACTTATCGGGTCCGGGATGGGACAGGGGCCGGCTTTAGCCCTCCTGCTGGCGGGCCCGGCCTTGAGTCTGCCCAGCATGCTCGTGATCAACAGCGTGCTGGGTTTCAAGAAAACCTTTGCCTACGTCTCCCTGGTAGTCATCATGGCTACCCTGACAGGGATGGTATTTGGTACCATAGTGGGCTAGAATTAAGGCAAAAAAGTAAGAAAAGGGGTGATGAAACTCCGTGGTAATCAAAGTTCTAGGTACGGGATGCGCCCGGTGCAAGACGCTAGAGCAAAACGTGATGAACGCCCTGGCTGAGCTGGGCGTGGCCGCCGATGTGGAAAAGGTGACGGACCTCAACAAGATCACCGATTATGGTGTTATGATGACGCCGGGTCTGGTAGTTAACGAAAAGGTTAAGGTGTTCGGCAGGGTGCCCAACAAAGAAGAGATCAAGAAGTGGATCCAGGAGGAAATAGGCCGGTAACAGGCGGGCCACGGGTTATATTTCCCGTGGCCCCGGGTCAAGTTTAATTTGAAGGTCGCGTTTGTTGCTCTTTTAATGGCAGGACGGGCAAAAGGGCGTTAATCGCAACACCTGTTTTCTTCTTTCTTGCGTTTGGCGGCAAAGAAGCGCTTTAGATTAGCAGGTAGTTCCCTCAATGTTTCCCTTTCTGCCGGGGTTTCCATACCGCCGCCGTAAACATGTTTCAGGATGGCCTCAATGATCATCCCTTTGGGAGCCTCGGTATATTCCTTGCCCTGGTATACCCAGACACGGCAGTCAACATCCTCGCCGCAAAGGTCGCCGCAGGATTCACAAAGGCTTTCCCTCACGTCCAGCTGGATGTCCCGCCCGTTGATGCGGATGGTGGGTGAACTGACAAATCCCAGGGCCAGGGCCTGTTCTTCCGTCTGGACGTGGATCTTGCGCAGGTTGACCTTGATTCCGGTTGCTTCCAAGATACCGGCTACTTCGTTAAGAGCCTCTTCCAGGTTTCGCGCCGTTCCCTGGCACCTGGTGCAGGCATCCAGGTCCAGGTAGAGGAAATCAATGTCGAGGGTACGCTGGTTATCCTGGGTATCGGGCGATGTTCTTTTCTCATGCCCCGCAGTTTTTTCCGGACTGCCCGGCGCAGGAACGCCGCAGCAGCAACAGCTGTTGGCGGTTTGGTTTTCCCTTTCAGAGATCTCTTCAATTTGAATAGAGCAGCAAGAGCTTCCCTGCCGGCCGAAGACCCTGGCCAGCAGTCCTTTCTTTTCCGCCATAATACAGTGCCTCCTTATGCAAAGATAATATCAAGAGCATACCCGGCCAGGACGGCGATGGTAAAGATGGTGAGAACGAACACCGCCACCAGGCGGGGCTTAAAGATGCTTGCCAGCAGGGCAACCTCGGGTATACTGGCCCCGGCGCCGCCGATGATCAGGGCCATGAGGGGCCCCAGGCGTGGGTTGGACGTAGAGGACGCGCAGGATAAAAAACCTCGACAGGCACATCCTGATGTAGCCGTTCCAGTACTCGATCAATATAATTCATAATCTACCCTACCTTTAACCCCGATACATAGAGGAGTAATGTATGCTGCTTTATTATTTTAGTATATGATGCCCAAGACCGGCCCTATCGGCAAGGATGCCAATAGGGCCGGGAACCCCGTATTGACAAGGATAATGAACCCCAATATTATATAATTAATAGCTTATTTAGAGGGGGGTGAAGGGGGTGACATTAAAGGATTGGGAAAAGGTCTTTAAAGCCCTGGGACAGCATCTGCGGCTCAGGATTATCGCCTTGCTGACCGAAGGGGAGCTGTGCGTCTGCGAGCTGGAAGAGATTTTAGGAATTACCCAGCCGGCAATATCACAGCACCTGCGGGTACTAAAGGAAGCCGACCTGGTCTGGGAGGAAAAAGTGAGCCAGTGGGTGTTCTACCACCTCAATAAGGAAAAACTGGCCGCAGTCCTTCAGGGCTGGCTGGACTACCTGGATGTACCCCTTGCGGATAAGAAGGAGTTTAGGGTTGATTACGAGAAACTGCAGCAGCTCCTTGAAAACCCCAAGGTTGCCTGCCGCTCGTTCCGGAAGATGAGCAGTAAAGAGATGGATGGTTAGTTGTGCAAAATAAAAGCTACGAGGAGGTTTAATAGTTAATGGCAGCGGTAAACAACAGTCAACCTGTGGCGAGGTTATCCCTGCTGGATCGCTTTTTAACTCTCTGGATCTTCTTGGCCATGGCCTTTGGTGTGACCTTGGGTTACATGGTACCCGGGGTCGCGGATGCGCTGAATAAAATGTCGGTGGGCACAACTTCCATCCCCATCGCCATCGGCCTTATCGTGATGATGTACCCGCCCCTGGCCAAGGTGAAATACGAGGAAATAGGCAAGGTATTCCGCAACGGCAAAGTTATGGCCCTGTCCCTCGTCCAGAATTGGATTATCGGCCCCATTCTCATGTTTATCCTGGCCATTATCTTCTTACACAATTACCCGGAATACATGGCCGGGCTAATATTAATCGGCCTGGCGCGCTGTATCGCCATGGTCATCGTCTGGAACAGCCTGGCCAGGGGCGATGCCGAGTACGCCGCCGCCCTGGTGGCCCTGAACTCCATCTTCCAGGTTATCTTTTATTCAATTTACGCCTATATTTTCATCACCCTTCTACCGGGATGGCTGGGCTTCCAGGGGATGCAAGTCCACGTCTCCATCGGCGAAGTGGCCACCAGCGTGGCTATCTACCTGGGCATCCCCTTCGTGGCCGGGGTCATCACCCGTTTTACCCTGATGCCGGCCCACGGCAAGGAATGGTACGAAAAAACCTTTGTCCCCAAGATCAGCCCCTTAGCGCTAATCGCCCTGTTGTTTACCATTGTGGTTATGTTTTCCCTTAAGGGTCAGTACATTGTTTCCTTGCCCATGGATGTAGTCAGGGTAGCCATTCCCCTGATCTGCTACTTTGTCCTCATGTTCTTGATTTCATTTTTCCTCAGCATGCGGCTGGGGGTCAACTATGAACAGACGACAACCCTTTCCTTTACCGCCGCCAGCAACAACTTTGAGCTGGCCATCGCCGTGGCCGTGGCCGTATTCGGCATCAACTCCGGCCAGGCCTTTGCGGCGGTCATCGGTCCCCTGATTGAGGTGCCGGTGATGATCGGGTTGGTTAACGTAGCCTTAAGCTTCCAGCGACGGTACTATGGAGCGGTACCGGGCAGGAACTGAAAAAAGGCGGAAAATCGAACGGAGAAGGGGGCGTAAGTAAGCCGGAAACAGGGATAGCGGAAGAACCCCAAACGGGGTCTCTTCTTTTTTTACCACCTTGAGCAGGAACTCCCGCGTCTGCCGGCGAATAGCAAATGTTGGATATATAACCGGTACATTTGCCGACTTATCGGGGGTTCCAAATGCTGGCCATTGTTAACTCCGTAGTCCTGGTGGGCCTGGAGGGGCAAAAGGTAAGGGTAGAGGTCGATATTAGCAACGGCCTGCCCCTTTTTGAGATTGTAGGCCTCCCCGACCCTTCCGTGAGGGAGGCCCGGGAGAGAGTTAGAGCAGCCCTCAAAAACTCCGGTTTCGAGTTTCCTCTACGGCGCATTATTGTTAACTTGGCCCCCGGCGACATAAAAAAAGAGGGCCCCATCTATGACCTTCCGATAGCTCTAGGTATTCTAGCCGCCGCAGGTGAGCTGAGCGGCGAGAAGGCAACGGCTGTCTATGCCGTCGGCGAGCTTTCCTTGGAAGGAAGCCTGCGGCCCGTTCCCGGAGTCTTGCCTATGGCCCTGGCACTGCAGGAGATTGAGCCGGGGGCTACTTTTATTGTGCCGTCGGCCAATGCTAACGAAGCCGCCTTGGCCAGCCGTTTGAGGGTAATGGCGGCCGAGACTCTGGTGGAGGTTGTGGCCTACCTGCGGGGAGAGGGAGACCTTCCCGTAGTCGAGGCGGCAGATCCGGCCGGGCCAATTGGGGTTACCGCCGGGGTTGACATGGCGGAAATCAAGGGGCAGGAAGCCGCCAAGAGGGGCTTAGAGATAGCCGCAGCCGGCGGCCATAACGTGCTTCTTATCGGAAGCCCCGGGGCCGGGAAGACCATGCTGGCCCGGAGTCTACCTTCCATTCTGCCGCCCTTAACCTACGAAGAAGCCTTAACGGTGACCAAGATTTACAGCGCAGCCGGACTCCTGGCCCCGGGCCAGGGGCTCGTGACAGAGCGGCCCTTCCGCACCCCTCACCATACTGCTTCCACGGCCAGTATTATCGGCGGCGGCCGGATTCCCAAGCCCGGTGAGGTTAGTTTGGCCACCTACGGTGTTCTTTTCTTGGACGAGATGGCGGAGTTTCGCCGGGATGTCCTGGAAGCCCTGCGCCAGCCCCTGGAAGACCGGGTGGTCACCGTGGCGCGGGTGGCGGCAGCTATTACCTACCCTGCCAATTTTATCCTTGTGGGAAGTATGAATCCGTGTCCCTGCGGCTACTTCGCTGATGAGAGGAACACCTGCACTTGTACCCCCTACCAGATAGCCCAGTATCGCAAACGCTTGTCCGGCCCTCTGCTGGATCGTATTGACCTCCACATAGAAGTGCGGCGCCTCGAGTACCGGGAAATTGAAACCCAACAGTGGGCGGAACCATCCGGGGTGGTCCGCCATAGGGTGACGGAAGCCAGGGAGCGGCAGCGTCGACGCCTGGCCCCCTGGGGCCTCAGCTGCAATGCCGAAATGAGCGGGCACCAGGTGCGTGAGTGCTGTAGCCTTACCCGTGGAGCCCGCCTTCTGTTGCGTTCGGCCTTTAACAAGCTCGCCTTGTCCATGCGGGGCCATGACCGCCTCCTCAAGGTGGCCCGCACCATTGCCGATCTGGAGGGAGCGGAGATGATTGAGGAACACCACCTGGCCGAGGCCCTTCAATACCGTTCCGTATGGGGAGGCTGAACCTTTCAGCCAGCCCCCTCTTTTTTTGCGGCCTCAAAGGGGTTAAAATACCTTTAGCCCGGCAAAAATGAAGGCGGTACTTCAGGTAGAAGTCGAGGGAAGGTTGGCTGGTGACAGAAAAAGTGACGGCCCGAGTGGAACTGGGTTTGGCCCATTGGGCCATGGTAATGACCGCTGCGTCGATGGTGTCCCGCATACTGGGCTTTCTGCGTAACACGGCTATCTCCACCCTCTTTGGCCAGAACCGCCTGACGGATATGCTCAATACTTCCTTCGTTATTCCGGACACCATTTACCTGGTTTTAGTGGGAGGGGGGATAAGCTCTGCCTTTATCCCCGTGCTGTCCACTTATTTGGCTGAGAAAAGAGAGAAAGAGGTCTGGGAAGTTGTAAGTATCGCCTTCAATATAGTGCTGGTCCTGGTGGGCCTGGCCATCCTCTTCTGCATGTCCCTTACGCCGTCCCTGGTGCGCCTGGTGGCCCCCGGTTTCGACGACCAGCAAGTAGCCTACACCGCCTTTTTGACCCGCATCGGTCTGATCAGTATAATGTTCCACTCCCTGAATGGGGTCCTCATGGGAACCGAATACGCCTACCAGTCCTTTATCGGGACGGTTATCGGGCCTCTCGTATATAATGCGGCCATTATTATTTTCGGCATTGCCCTGGCCCAGCCTTTAGGTATTGCGGCCTTCGCGGTTTCCACTCTGATAGGCGCCTTTCTTAACTTCCTGGTACAGATCTGGGGTGTGGGGCGCCTTAAGCCACGTTACACATGGTCCCTTAACTTTCACCATCCGGCCATCAGGCGGATCGGGCACCTTATGTTACCGGTGGCCCTGGGTCTGTCCATCGCCCAGATCAATCTTTTTATCAACCAGACCTTCATCGCTTCTTTTCTGCCTCAGGGCTCCATTAACGCCCTGACTATTTCCAGCCGGGTGGTCATGGTTCCCATGCTTTTTGCCACTTCCATAGGCATTACTTTGCTACCGGCCCTAACCCGGCTGGCGGCACAGGAGGAACGTGAAACCTTCAGCAGCTACCTGGTCACGTCCTTGAGGACGATTGTTTTTCTGGCCCTGCCGGCCACGGTAGGGCTGGCGGTATTAGGAGAGCCGGTGATCAGGGTGCTTTTTGAGCACGGGCGTTTTACGCGCCAGGATACCCTCCTCACCGCCGGCGCCCTTACTTATTATGCTTTAGGTATTACCGCCTACGGTGCCTATGAGATTTTGGCCCGCGCCTTTTATGCCCTGCATGACACGAGGACGCCCTTGAAAACCAGTCTCCTCACCCTCGCCTTGGGCACCGGCCTTAATTTTACTTTAGGCCCCCTGTGGGGGGTCAGGGGCCTGGCCCTGGCTTATTCCCTAGCCGGCTGGTTTAATGCTTTCCTCCTTTACTACTATCTACGCCGGCGGGGTTTTGTACCCGTGGACTTCAGCGCCGTAGGACGCACCCTGGCGCGCAGCCTGGGAGCCGCTTTGGTAATGGGTGTGGTCTTAAAGCTCCTGGCCGGGCGGATCTCCCTGGGCTGGCCGGACTTCGAAGTTGTACGGGAAGGGCTTGGACTTTTAGTTATGATAGGGCTGGGGGCCGTTCTTTACTTGGGTTTGGCCTGGGTTTGGCGCATGGAGGAATTAGAACACTTATGGAGAATACTTAGGCGGCGCGTCCGCCGTACCCGGCCGGTAGGGGGGCAGAAAACTCGCGATGTTTAATCTTCTACTTTGTTCGCTGGCAGTATTCCTGGGCCGCCTGGCGGCCCTCCTTTGTCGCCTGGCAGGTCGGGATGCCACGTCCCTGCCGGGCTGTATAGCGCTCAAGGTGTTCCCGGGCCTCTTGCGCCACCTCGCCCGGGGCTTAAACCCCATTGTCATCGTTACCGGTACCAACGGCAAAACTACCACCTCCAACTTGCTGGCTCAGCTCTTGACCGCCCAGGGCTGGCAGGTGGTGTACAATGGCGAAGGAGCCAATATGCCGGCTGGGGTGGCTACGGCCATGCTCAAAGGGGCAAAAGCTAAAGGTTACGGCCGCGCAGCGGTTTTAGAGGTGGATGAAGGTAGCTTGGGTATAGTTTTGGGACAAGTGCCCGCTCACCTGGTGGTAGTTACCAATCTTCTACGGGATCAGCTGGACCGGTACCATGAATTAGAACAGTTGGCCGCATCGATAAAGGGGGCCCTGGCTCAGGTGCCCGAGGCCCGGCTGCTCCTTAATGCGGACGACTCATTAGTTGCCTCTTTGGGGCGCGGCAGAAAGGGAGTTTTTTATTACGGGTTGGAGCGCACCCCCCTTAGCCGAACCCGCCCGGCTGATGTGCAGGAGGGGCACCTCTGCCCCTCCTGCCGGGTGCCTTTGGAGTACGCCTATTACCATTACGGGCACTTGGGATCCTATCGCTGCCCCCGCTGTGACTGGGCGCGTCCGGAAACGGCCTTCCGGGCCGAGGACTTCCTCTGGGATGAAAACGGTTCTTCTTTCCATTTTGTTTTTAACGGCGGCCGTATAAGGTTGACGAGTGCCCTTCCCGGTGTCTATAATGCTTATAACGTCTTGACGGCCAGCAGTGCAGGAATGCTTTTGGGAGTAGAGCCTTCGGTAATACGGGAAGTAGTGAAGGATTTTCGCCCGGGGCGGGGACGCATAGAAGGTTTCCGGCTGGCAGGCAAGAAGGGTGTTCTGGTTCTAGTCAAGAATCCCGTGGGGATGGCTGAAGCCCTGCGGACGGTCGCGGGGAATCGGCCGGCGGCATATATCGTGGCCATCAACGACCTGGCGGCCGACGGTCGCGACGTATCCTGGCTTTGGGACGTGGACCTGGAACCCCTGCTCAAATCCCTCTACTCGCGGATTATTTGTTCCGGCCTTAGGGCGTGGGATATGGCCGTTTGTCTGAAATACAGCGGGGTAAGCCTTGAGGCCTTAAAAGTGATTCCCGACCTGGAGTCCGCCCTGCGCGAGGCCACCCGGGAACCGGTTGATAACCTTATTATACTGTGTACCTATACTAATCTCGCCCTTTGCCGCCGTTTGCTCAAGGGGATGGGAGCTCACAGTGAAGCTGCATATATGCCACCTTTATCCCGACCTGCTTAATCTCTACGGGGACCGCGGCAATATCCTCGTCCTTTACCGTCGCGCCCGGTGGCGGGGTATAGCAGTAGAAATAACCGGTCTCTCCTTAGGGGACCCTTTGGATCCCAAACTATACGACTTGTTTTTCCTGGGAGGAGGCCCCGATCAGGAGCAGGGTGTAGCGGCCAGGGATCTGCTCACCAAAGGACCCTGGCTGAGGGAAGCCGTGGAAGAAGGAGCTGCGGTGCTGGCTATATGCGGTGGGTACCAGCTCTTCGGTCGCTATTACCGCACCGCAGGAGGTAATATTCTTCCGGGACTGGGCCTATTGCCGGTATATACGGAAGCGGGAAACCGGCGCCTGAAGGGTAACATAGCTATTCGCGCTCCGCGCCTGGGCGACCCTAGGCCGGTGGTCGGATTTGAAAACCACGGGGGCCGCACTTTTCTCGAAGGTGACGGGCAGGCAGAACCCCTGGGCCACGTGGTGTTCGGTTTTGGAAATAATGGGGCAGACGGCACCGAAGGTTGCATTTCCGGGAGGGTCATCGGCACTTATCTTCACGGACCGCTTCTGGCCAAGAATCCCCATCTGGCCGATTACGTTTTGGCCCTGGCGCTGCAGAAGCGTTACGGCGAGGTCCCTTTAGCTCCTCTGAATGATGAACTGGAGTGGGAGGCCAACGAGAATCTTCTGCGGCGGTTCGGCCGGGGTAGGAGGAAGGGAGGTTAACATACCGTAGGCTGCGGCTACCGGGAGCGGTGGCTCTTCTATAAGCCGGGTGCGGTATGGCGAGCAGCATCCTTTAACAGGGGGTGGGATTGATGCTTAAAATGTTGGCGGCCCTGAGTTCACTAGTGTTACAGGTTTTTTTCCTCGTTCTCCTCTTAATGGCCATTGGTGATAAGAAAAAGGGCGGTAAGGAACAGGAGGGCAAGCCCGCCGGTGGAGGCCCTTAGGCAAGTGCGGGACCCGTTTTTTCTGCAGGGCTCGGCCCCGTAAGGCGAATATTCGGTAGGGGGAACAGGGAAAGTTGAGTTATGAAAATGTAGACCGGGGTTACTGGGTAGCCTTACATCAATGCCCCGGGCTGCGAGGACGCAGAATGTTGCAGCTTATCGAACACTTCGGCAGCGCGGAAGCAGCCTGGAGGGCGGGTGAGGAGGAACTCCGCAGCCTGACCTGGTTGGGAGAAGGGGCCGGAAGACTGCTGGACTGGCGGAGTAAAGTCCGTCCGGCAGAGCTATGGGATAATCTCACCGGTTCGGGGGTGGGAGTTCTCCTATTTTCCGACCCTGTTTATCCCCAGGAGCTAAAAAACATTTACAATCCGCCTCCGGTGTTGTATTATCGTGGAAGTTTAGATTTCCTGGAAAACCTTAAAGTGGCCGTCGTGGGCACCAGGCGGGCTACAGCCTATGGGTTAAAAGTGGCCCAGGCTTTGGCCCGGGAACTGGCGGAACAAGGGGTGTCCGTGGTGAGCGGACTCGCGGTAGGTATAGACGCCGCCGCCCATCGAGGTGCCCTCCAGGGCAAAGGCAAGACTATAGCCGTTTTAGGGTGCGGGGTGGATGTAATCTATCCCCGTCAAAATACGTCCCTCTTCCAACAGATAGCCCGGGAGGGGCTTATATTGTCGGAACTGCCGCCGGGAACGCCTCCAGAGAGGCATCACTTTCCGGCCCGCAACCGCATTATAAGCGGTCTTTGCCCGGGAACGGTGGTGGTGGAGGCAGGGGAAAGGAGCGGGGCCCTTATAACGGCCGATTTTGCCCTGGAGCAGGGGCGGGATGTATTTGCCGTACCGGGGCCCATTACCAGCCTTCAGAGCAAGGGAACTCTGAACTTGATTAAACAGGGAGCGAAACTGGTCACGGGTGTAGAGGACATCCTGGAGGAATATTTTTCCGATTACGGCCCTCCGGCTCTCCCGGAACGGAGGGAAAGGACAGGCGGCTTTAAGCTGTCCCCCACAGAGGAGAAGGTTCTGGCCGCCCTGGGTGACGTGCCGGCAGCGGTGGAAGAGCTGGTGGCCGCTGTGGGGTTGCCTGCCCGAGAAATAAACGTCGCCCTCACCTTCTTAGAATTGCAGGGCCTCGTCACGAGGATGCCAGGGGGACTATATTCGCGTTGTTAGCCCGGTGTCAGCAGAGGTGAAAAAAGTGGCTAAAACGCTGGTCATAGTAGAATCACCGGCCAAGGCCAAGACTATAAGCAAATTTTTGGGCCGCGGCTATTTAGTCAAGTCGTCCATGGGCCACATAAGGGACCTGCCCAAAAGCCAATTCGGTATCGACATCGAAAACGGCTTTGAACCCCATTATATTACCATCCGTGGCAAAGGGGAGATCGTCAAGGAGTTGAGGCAGGCGGCCCAGAAGACCGACAAGGTGCTTTTGGCGCCGGATCCGGACCGAGAAGGGGAAGCCATTGCCTGGCACCTGCAGCACCTTCTAGGCCTGCCGGACGGCCAGTGCAGGATAGAATTCAACGAAATTACGCGCCAGGCCATCTTGGAGGCCATTAAGAAACCACGGGCTATTGACCAGGATCGCGTAGCGGCCCAGCAGGCCCGCCGGGTTTTGGACCGCTTGGTGGGCTACAAACTTAGCCCCCTTCTCTGGCGAAAAATTAAGAAGGGGTTGAGCGCCGGAAGGGTGCAGTCGGTGGCCGTTCGGTTAATCGTGGACCGGGAGAGGGAGATCCAAAGTTTTCAACCCGAGGAATATTGGAGCCTAACGGCGTGGCTGAAAGGGGAAGAAGGGCCCGCCTTTGCGGCAAAGCTCCACAAATACCGGGACGAGGCCGTTAGCATCCCTAACAAAGAGGCCATGGACCGGGTGCTGGCCGCCCTGGCCGGTGTACCCTTTAAAGTGGTGGAGGTCAAGAAAAAGGAACGGCGCAAGAATCCACCGGCGCCTTTCACCACCAGCACTCTGCAGCAGGAAGCCTCGCGGCGGCTGAATTTTACTACCCGGCGCACCATGCAGGTGGCCCAACAGCTTTACGAAGGCGTCGATCTAGGCCCGGAATGGGGTAGGGTGGGCCTCATCACTTACATTCGCACGGATTCCACCCGTGTAGCCCAGGTGGCCCAGGAGGAAGCCCGCCACTACCTGCAGGAGCATTTCGGGCCCGATTATGTTCCGCGGGAAAGGCGGCAATACAGCGCCCGCAAGGACAACGTCCAGGACGCCCATGAGGCCATTAGGCCGACCTCCGTGGGGCTGGACCCCGAATCCATTAAAGGGTATCTTACGCGGGACCAGTACCGCCTGTATGCCCTGGTATGGGAACGCTTTTTGGCTAGCCAGATGGAAGCGGCGGTGCTGGATACCGTTACCCTGGACATTGCCGCCGGGGAATACCTCTTTCGCGCCAGCGGCTCGGTGGTTAAGTTCCCTGGTTTCCTAAAGCTATACAGGGAGGACAGGGACGGGGAAGAAGGGGAGAAAGAGGAGCGCTTACCGGAGCTGGTACCGGGCCAGATCCTGACCCTGGTTTCCCTCGATCCCAAGCAGCATTTTACCCAGCCGCCTCCCCGCTATACCGAGGCAACCCTGGTGAAAACCATGGAAGAGCTGGGCATCGGCCGGCCCAGCACCTATGCCCCCACCATTGAGACTATTTTGAGCAGGGGCTACGTGGTGCGGGAGCAGAAACAGTTGGTCCCCACCGAACTGGGGCGCGTAGTGGTAGACCTTTTAAAGGAGCATTTCCCCGATATCATCGACGTGGAATTTACAGCTCACATGGAGGCCAAGTTAGACCAGATCGAAGAAGGCAGGCTATCCTGGCGGCAGGTGGTGGAGGAATTCTATCTTCCCTTCAGCCGGGTCTTGGAACAGGCCGAGGCCAAGATCGGGGTTATTGAACTGCCGGAAGAGGTCAGCGAGGAAAAGTGCGAGATATGCGGCCGCAATTTGGTGGTAAAACAGGGCCGGTTCGGCAAGTTCCTGGCGTGCCCGGGTTTTCCCGAGTGCCGTTTTACCAAGCCCCTGCTTACGGCTATAGGTGTATCCTGTCCCCGGTGCGGCGGGGAGGTTGTAGAAAGGCGCAGCAAAAAGGGGCGCCGCTTTTACAGCTGCAGGAATTACCCCCAGTGCGATTATATTTCCTGGGACAAACCAAGTGAGAGCTCCTGCCCCCGGTGCGGCAGCCGCCTGGTGGAAAAGGCCAACCGACGCGAGGTCCGCCTGGTCTGCCCCCAACAGGGCTGTGGCTACGAAGAAAAGATGCCAAGGCAGGGGGAAGGACAACCGTGAAATCGGATACCCTTATGATCATAGGCGGGGGCTTGGCCGGCAGTGAGGCGGCCTGGCAGGCCGCCTCGCGGGGAATAAAGGTGGAGCTCTGGGAGATGCGCCCTGCCAAGACCACTCCCGCCCACCAGACCGGCTATTTGGCCGAGCTGGTTTGCTCCAATTCCCTCCGCTCCGACGAGCTGGAGAATGCGGCTGGCCTGCTGAAAGAGGAAATGCGTCAGGCAGGTTCCCTCTTGATGGAAGTGGCTGCCAGGCATCGGGTTCCGGCTGGTAAGGCCCTGGCCGTGGACCGGGAAGGGTTCAGCCGGGAGGTCACGGCCCGCATAGAAGGTCACCCTTCCATTGAAGTAATCCGGGAAGAAGTAAAGGAGATACCCGCCGGACGGGTGGTCATCATGGCCACCGGCCCCTTGACCTCGCCAGCCCTTACGGAGGCCCTTAAGGATCTGACCGGAGAGGAATATCTCTATTTTTATGACGCGGCGGCTCCCATTGTTACCGCCGATTCCCTGGATTGGAGCAAGGTCTTCCGGGGCTCCCGTTACGGCGGGGGAGAGGGGGATTATTTAAACTGCCCCCTGTCGGAGGAAGAATACTATACTTTTTACCAGGCCCTCCTTCGTGCAGAGCGCCATACCCCCCACCCCTTTGAACAAGAAATCTATTTCGAAGGGTGCATGCCGGTGGAAGAGATGGCCAGGCGAGGGCCTGAAACCCTGCGCTACGGGCCCATGCGGCCCACGGGCCTGGTGGACCCCGTTTCGGGGAAGCGGCCCTTTGCCGTGGTCCAGCTGCGCCAGGACAATCGTGAGGGCACGCTGTATAACTTGGTGGGCTTTCAGACCAGCCTTAAGTGGGGAGAACAGGAGCGGGTTTTTCGCCTGATTCCCGCCCTGGCCCGGGCCGAATTCGTGCGTTACGGCGTAATGCACCGGAACACCTACATTAATGCTCCCCGCTTGCTGACGCCCACGTTGCAGCTTAAGGGGCGCCCGGAAATCTTTCTGGCAGGCCAGCTCATAGGGGTGGAAGGATACATTGAATCAGCCGCCATGGGGCTGGTGGCCGGGATCAATGCCGTGAGGTTAATAAAGGGTCTGGAGCCCCTGGATTTGCCCCTGGATACGGCCCACGGTGCCCTGATACATTATATTACCACGGCCGACCCGGCCCGCTTCCAGCCAATGAACATTAATTTCGGCCTACTGCCCCCGCTGGATCGCCGGGTCCGGTCGCGACGGCAGCGAAATCTCCTTCTTTCCCGGCGGGCCATCAGTAGCTGGCAGAAGATTCTCGGCGAATTTTCGCTCAATTGACTTGCACTTTTGGCGCTTTTTGATATAAGATATACATTAAGTAAGGAGGCCCTCCTTAAATGAGGGTTAATACCTTTGCCGAAGCCCTGGAGGAGTTTGCCTCTTACCTGACGGGGGAGAAAAACGCGGCGCCGGGCACCTTGAAGGCCTATTTGACTGATTTAAGACAATTTGCTTCTTTTATCGAAAAAAACCTGGGCCCCACAGCCCATCCCAATGAGGTCGACCACCTTCTGGTCCGCCGCTTTTTAGGCTGGCTCAACGGGCAAAGACAACAGAGGAGCAGCATGGCGCGGAAACTGGTGTCCCTGAGGGTGTTTTATCGCTATCTTCTGAGGGAAGGCATAGTCGACCGCAACCCCGTAGACACCATCAAAGCCCCCCGGCAGCCTAAACGTCTACCGCAGTACATTAGTTATCCCGACCTCCTGAGGCTTCTAGAAATCCCAGTTCACACTCCCCTGGGCTTGCGGGACCGGGCTATCCTGGAAACCCTTTATGCGTCCGGGGTACGGGTAGGGGAGCTTGTCAACCTCGACCTGGATGATTTAGACTTAAAGGGTGGCCATTTAAGGGTAATGGGCAAGGGCCGGCGGGAGCGGTTGGCGCCCCTGGGAGCGGCAGCCCGGGCGGCCCTGGAGGAGTATCTCCGTTCTGCGCGTCCGCTCTTGGAGCGTAAAGGACGGCGGCCGGAGAGGGCCCTTTTCCTCAACTACCGGGGTGGCCGGCTGAGCAGCCGGGGCATCCGGGAACGGCTGGAGCATTATGTTAGAAAGGCCTCCCTGTCTGCCGGTATATGCCCGCATACCCTGCGCCACTGTTTTGCTACCCATATGCTGGAGCGCGGCGCCGATCTGCGGGCGGTGCAGGAACTGCTGGGCCACGCTAGGCTGAGCAGCACCCAGGTTTACACCCATGTTAATCCCCATCGCCTGCGGGAAGTTTACGATCTGGCCCATCCCCGGGCCGGCAAAGCCTTAACCGAGGAGGAAACCTAAGTGGAAGGGACCACGGTGGTCGCCGTTAGACGGGATGGCAGAGTGGCCATGGGCAGCGACGGGCAGGTAACCCTGGGAAACACCGTGATTAAGCACGGGGCGCGGAAGGTACGGCGCCTTTACCGGGGACAGGTTCTGGCTGGCTTCGCCGGCAGCGTGGCCGATGCCCTCGCCCTCTTTGAAAAATTCGAAGGCAAACTAGAGGAATACCACGGCAACCTATGGCGGGCGGCCGTGGAACTGGGTAAAGATTGGCGTACCGACCGCATGCTCAGGCGCCTGGAGGCCCTGCTGGTGGTAGCCGACCGGGAGGGCCTCCTCCTCATTTCCGGCAGCGGCGAGATCCTGGAGCCCGATGATGGGCTGGTGGCCATCGGCTCCGGGGGACCCTATGCCCTGGCAGCGGCCCGGGCCCTCCTTACCCATACGGGGCTCGATGCCGCTACCATTGCCCGGGAAGCCTTGAAAATTGCTGCTTCAATTTGCATTTATACTAACGATAATATAGTAGTGGAAGAATTATAGAATATCATAAGAGCGGGTGAAGCCGCAAACAGACTGAGGCGGCGCCAAGGGGTAAGGAGGTGGCGGGGTGTCTGTCCTTACACCTCGTGAAATAGTGCGCGAACTGGATAAATACATCATAGGCCAGGAAGAGGCCAAGAAATGCGTGGCCGTTGCTTTGCGTAACCGCTACAGGCGGCAAAAACTCCCGCCCGAGATACGGGATGAAGTTCTGCCCAAGAATATCCTGATGATCGGCCCGACGGGTGTCGG
Organism: Thermanaeromonas sp. C210; assembly: GCF_013167955.1. Lineage (NCBI taxonomy): Bacteria > Bacillati > Bacillota > Clostridia > Neomoorellales > Neomoorellaceae > Thermanaeromonas > Thermanaeromonas sp. C210. The sequence goes on along the minus strand of NZ_BLWF01000004.1, from coordinate 140,389 downwards.
AAAGACGGAAATTGCTCGGCGCCTGGCCCGTCTAGTTGGGGCCCCTTTCGTCAAGGTGGAGGCCACGCGGTTTACCGAGGTAGGGTATGTGGGCCGGGACGTAGAGTCCATGGTCCGGGAGCTCGTGGAGAAGGCCGTAAGAATGGTGAAGGAAGAGAAACGGGCCGAAGTGGAAAAAGAAGCCGCTAAGCTGGCGGAAAGAAGGCTCCTGGACCTTTTAGCTCCGCGCCCGCGCCGGGGCCGGGAGGGACGCAACCCGTGGGAGCTGATTTTCGGAGGCGTGGCCGAGGGCGAGACACCGGCCGGAGAGGCTCCTGGGGTTACGGAAGACGAGAGGGCCATTCTGCGGGAGAAACTGCGGAGAAAAGAACTGGAGGATATGGTTATAGAGATAGAGGTGGAAGAGAGCGCGGCCCCGGGCCTCATGTTTGGTGCCCTGGGTCTGGAAGAGCTGGGCGTCAATCTCCAGGATGCCTTAAGTAACTTTTTACCCCGGCGTAAACGCAAGCGGCGGGTAACTGTCGCCGAGGCACGCCGGATTCTCACCCAGGAAGAAGCGGATAAGCTCATAGATATGGACGAAGTAGCGGCAGAAGCTGTACAGAGGGTAGAACAAAATGGTATTATATTTATCGACGAAATCGATAAGATTGCCGGGCGTAACGGCGGCGTGGGACCCGATGTGTCCCGGGAAGGCGTACAGAGGGACATCCTACCCATTGTGGAAGGTGCTACCGTACAGACCAAGTATGGCCCGGTGAGGACCGATCATATTTTGTTCATTGCCGCCGGCGCCTTTCATATAGCCAAGCCTTCCGATCTGATTCCCGAGCTACAGGGCCGTTTCCCCATCAGGGTGGAACTCAAGAGCCTGAGCCGGGAGGACTTCCGGCGCATCTTAACGGAGCCGGAGAACTCTCTACTGCGGCAGTATGCTGCTCTCCTGGCTACAGAAGGTTTAGAATTAGAATTTACTGGTGATGCTATTGCGGAAATTGCCGATATTGCTTATACTGTAAATACTCAAGGAGAAGACATCGGCGCACGCCGTCTCCATACCATCCTGGAAAAGGTGTTGCAGGATCTCTTATTTGAAGCTCCCGACCGGCAGCCCAACCGGGTAGTTATCGACCGTAACTACGTCCGGGAGAAACTAGGAGATATTCTGCAGAATGCCGATGTAAGGGCCTACATCTTGTAGAATCAACTGAAAGGAGGAATTGGCATTTATGCAAACCTTGCTGGAAAAAACGCGCAGTATCAACCGTCTTCTGCAAAAGACCGCGGGCAACCCAGTGGATTTCCAAGAAATGGCCAGCGTACTCCGGGACGTCCTCGGAGCTAACACCTATATCGTCGGCCGCCACGGGCGGGTCCTGGGTTATGCTTTTGTGGAGGGTTTCACCTGCGACATTATGGAGGAGATAGTGTTCCAATCGGAGCGCTTCCCGGAGAAATACAACGAACAACTCCTCCGTATTGATGAAACCCAGGCCAACTTCTGCCAGGTGGGTAATGCCTGCGTGTTCGACGCCGAGAAGAGGTGTGTTTTCAACAACAAGTTGACGACCGTGGTACCCATCGTCAGCGGCGGCCAGCGCCTTGGTTCCCTGGTGTTGTCCAAGTTTAACATCAGGTTTACCGATGAAGACTTGATTTTGGCCGAATATGGGGCCACCGTAGTGGGTATGGAGATCCTGCGTTCTAAAGCCGAAAAGATTGAAGAGGAGGCGCGCAAGCGTGCTGCCGTGCAGGTGGCGCTGGCTACCCTGTCTTATTCCGAGCTGGAAGCAGTCGAGCACATTTTTGCCGAACTGGACGGCGATGAAGGAATCCTGGTAGCCAGCAAAATAGCCGATCGGGCCGGGATTACCCGTTCGGTTATTGTGAATGCCCTGCGGAAGTTCGAAAGCGCCGGTGTCATCGAGTCCAAGTCCCTGGGCATGAAGGGGACCTATATCCGCATTCTGAACGACAACCTGCTGGAGGAGTTGCAAAAACTGCGCCGCTAGGCAAGGCCCATCGGTGTCTCCAAGGGAGCAGTAAAGCCGGGGAGAGATATTCCCCGGTTTTACTTATTATGGGGGGTTAAACTTGCGGTAGACTCTGGATTATGCTATACTACCGCTGGTGTACTACTACACACGCTGGCGGAGGCCCAAAAGGGTGCCGGATAAGGTCTTTTGGGCCGGTGATGACGGCGGAGGTACAAAAACCACGGGGAGGTTAGCATTAATGGCGATTATTTCCATGAAGCAGTTGTTGGAAGCCGGAGTCCACTTTGGCCATCAGACGAGGCGCTGGAATCCGAAGATGGCCCCTTACATCTTCACCGAGCGCAACGGTATTTATATCATTGACCTGCAGCGTACGGTGAAAAAAATTGAGGAAGCCTACAACTTCGTCCGGGAAACAGCCAGCAACGGGGGCAAGATTCTCTTTGTAGGCACCAAGAAGCAAGCCCAGGAATCCATCAAGGAAGAGGCCCAGCGGTGCGGGATGTTCTACGTAAACGTGCGCTGGCTGGGAGGAACCCTGACCAATTTCGCCACCATCCGGAGGCGCATTGAGCGCCTTAAGGAACTGGAGCGCATGGAGGAGGACGGGACCCTGGAAGTGCTGCCCAAGAAGGAGGCCATGACCCTGCGCAAGGAGAGGGAGAGGCTCGAGCGTTTTCTGGGCGGCATTAAGGAAATGAGGCAGTTGCCGGATGCCCTTTATGTGGTTGACCCGCGCAAAGAGCGCATTGCCGTGGCCGAGGCCCGTCGTTTAGGCATACCCGTAGTGGCCATTGTGGATACCAACTGCAATCCCGATGAAATCGATTATGTAATCCCGGGTAACGATGACGCCATCCGCGCCATCCGGCTGTTGACCAGCAAGATAGCCGATGCCGTGTTGGAAGGCCTGCAGGGACAGGACCAGCCGGAAGCCGTTGGTGAGTAAAGGAGGAGAGCTATGATCTCTGCTGCGGACGTTAAGGAGCTGCGTAGCCGTACCGGGGCCGGTATGATGGACTGCAAGAGGGCCCTGGAAGAAACCGGGGGAGACATGGATAAGGCCATCGAATACCTGCGTATGAAGGGCTTGGCGGCAGCCGCCAAAAAGGCTGGACGCGCTACTAGCGAAGGCATTGTGGATGCCTACATCCACGGCGGAGGCCGCATTGGGGTCCTAATCGAGGTCAACTGTGAAACCGATTTTGTGGCCCGGACCGACGAATTTAAACAACTGGTCCACGATCTGGCCATGCAGGTAGCCGCTGCCCGGCCTCAGTACGTGCGACGGGAGGATGTTCCCCAGGAAGTCATCGAAAAAGAGAAAAGTATTCTCCGAGCCCAAGCCCTCAATGAAGGCAGGCCGGAAAAGGTTCTCGATAAAATCGTAGAAGGCAGGCTGGAAAAGTTTTATCAAGAAGCTTGTCTTATGGAACAGCCCTTCATCAAGGATATGGAGCGCACCGTAAAGGATTTGATTGCTGAAAAAATAGCCAAGCTGGGAGAGAACATAGAGGTACGCCGCTTTGTACGGTTCGAATTGGGGGAAGGAGGGATAGAGGGGTAAGGAAGAAAGAGCACGAAAGTGCTCTTTTTTTCCGCCGGTGAAAGGAATTTTAGTGCCTGTGTAGAAACATTATGGGGAGTCATGGAGGTATTGACTTCATGGGCAAACCCAAGTATAAGAGGGTGGTATTGAAGTTAAGCGGAGAGGCCCTGGCGGGGAACCAGGGTTTTGGTATTGACCAGGACACCATCAGCTCCATTGCGGAGCAGATCAAGGAAGTTCGGGATTTAGGCGTAGATGTGGCCGTAGTGGTGGGCGGCGGCAATATTTGGCGCGGTGTGAAGGGCAGCGCCAAAGGTATGGACCGAGCCACGGCCGATTATATGGGTATGCTGGCCACAGTCATCAATGCCCTGGCCCTCCAGGACGCCCTGGAACGTATCGGGGTGGACACGAGGGTGCAGACGGCCATTGAGATGCGGCAGATTGCCGAGCCCTACATCCGGCGCCGGGCCATCCGGCACCTCGAGAAGGGGCGGGTGGTCATCTTTGCCGCCGGAACGGGCAACCCGTATTTTTCCACGGATACCACGGCGGCCTTGCGGGCAGCGGAAATCGAGGCTGAGGTTATACTCATGGCCAAGAAGGTAGATGGGGTTTACGATTCCGATCCGGAGGAGAATCCGGATGCCAAGAGATACACGGGGTTGGACTATCTGGATGTTTTGAACGGCAAGTTGGGTGTGATGGATTCTACCGCTACCTCTCTCTGTATGGATAATAATATTCCCCTTATCGTGTTCGGCATTAAACAAAAGGGTAATATCTTTAAGGCCGTTATGGGCGAAGAAATAGGGACCTACGTTGGGAGGTAGGTGGCATTGGAAGATATCCTCAGGGAAGCGGAAAGTAAGATGCAGAAAACCGTGGAAGGACTGCGGCGGGAGCTGGCTACCATTCGTGCGGGAAGGGCCAACCCTGCCTTGCTGGAGAAGGTACAGGTGAACTACTACGGTACGCCTACGCCCATCAACCAGCTGGCCACTATCTCGGCCCCGGAGGCCAGGTTGCTGGTGGTGCAGCCCTGGGATCGTTCGGTCCTGGGAGAGATGGAGAAGGCCATCCTGAAGTCCGATCTGGGCTTGACCCCCACCAACGACGGCTCCGTGCTGCGGATTGTGCTGCCCCAATTAACCGAGGAGAGGCGGGCCGAACTCGTTAAGGTAGCCCGCAAGAAGGCCGAAGAGTTCCGGGTAATGGTGCGGAACATCCGGCGGGAGGCCAACGATAAGCTTAGGACCAAAGAAAAGAGCGGTGAAGCCTCGGAAGACGAGGTCCGCCGGGCCCAGGATAAAGTGCAAAAGTTGACCGACAAGTATATTCAGGCTATAGATAAAGCCCTGGCCGTGAAAGAAGAAGAAATTATGGAGGTTTAAGGGGCAATTGTGGGAGGAGTACCTGGGACTGCCCCCCGAGGAAGCGGAAGCGGATCTTGCCGAAGCCGGTTACCGGGTGGTGGATATCAGGTTTACCGGTCGAAAACAAGGTTCCACCTCAGAAGGTGAAAACCGGATTGTGAGGGTGCGGGTGGTGGGAGCCGGCCAGGTGGAACTGGTACTGGCCCCTGTGTATATCGAGCCACCGGCGAAAGGAGGTGGAAGAAAGGATGGCCTACCGGATTACCGAGGAGTGCCTGGCATGCGGCGTATGTGCAGATGAGTGCCCCAGCGGGGCGATTTCGGAGGGAGATAACATCTTTGTGATCGACCCTGATGTCTGCACTAATTGCGGTACGTGTATGGAAGTTTGCCCCAATGAAGCCATCGTAGAAGAGTGATGGCGGTCATCCCCCTCCCCTGGAGGGGGTTTGTTTTATAGTGTGTTCCCTGGGAGGTAACGGGTGAGTGCTGACGGCATTGTTTCCTCGACGGCGCAAGGAGAAGAGGGACGACCAAAAGGCAGAGCCCCTTCCCGAGCGCCTGCCCCGCCATGTGGCCATCATTATGGACGGGAACGGACGATGGGCCCTGAGGCGGGGCCTGCCCCGGGCGGCCGGCCACCGGGCCGGAGTAGAAGCTCTGCGGGAAGTGGTTAAGGCCTGTCTGGAATGGGGCATTCAAATCCTGACGGTGTACGCCTTTTCTACTGAAAATTGGAAGCGCCCCCGGTCGGAAGTAGAGGCTCTGATGAACCTGCTGGTGGAATACTTGGAGCGGGAAGTGAGGGAACTGCACGAACAGGGCGTGCAAATACGGGCCATCGGCAGGTTGCATGAACTCCCGCCGGAGGCCCGGCAGAAGTTACAGCAGGCTATGCAAACCACGGCCGGCAATGGCCGCCTCGTTTTGAATCTGGCCCTGAATTATGGCGGCCGGGCGGAGCTCGTGGACGCCTGTGCGGCCCTGGTTAAGGACGTAGAGGCAGGAAAGTTAAGGGCGGAAGAGGTCCGAGAGGATACCCTGGAGAGATACCTCTACACGGCCGGTTTGCCCGACCCTGATCTCCTGATCCGGGCGGCCGGGGAGATGCGCCTCAGCAACTTTCTGCTGTGGCAGGCGGCCTATACGGAATTATGGGTTACTTCTACTTTGTGGCCGGATTTCCGCCGGGAAGACCTGCTCGCGGCCCTGGAGGATTATGCCCGGCGGGAGCGGCGCTTTGGGGGATTAAAATAAGTGCTGATACAGCGGGTATTGGTGGCCGTCGTGGGCATTCCCCTCCTGATCGGTTTGGCATATGCCGGGGGTCTATGGCTGTGGGTCCTCTTAACCCTGATATCCTTTTGGGGGTTAAGGGAGTATTATGACTTGCTGCAGCGCATGGGCATCAACCCTTTAAGGGTTTGGGGTCAACTGGGCGGCCTGGCCCTGCTCCTCATGGTGTACTGGGGGCGTGATTTCCCCACTTTTTTTCCGCAAGGGGCGCTCTTCCTCTTCCTTTTGGTCTTCTTATTCGCTTATCCTCGCTACTCCCTGGTGGACACGGCTGCCAGTTACACCGGGCTCCTCTATGTGTCCGGATCCTTAAGCCACCTGTTGCTCCTTCGCTTTATCCCTGAGTGGGGTTTCCCCCTCCTCTTGTACAGCCTGATCCTGACCTGGGTGAACGATACGGCCGCTTACCTGGGCGGGCGCTTCTGGGGCAGGAGGAAATTGTGTCCCGGCTTGAGCCCGGCCAAGACGTGGGAAGGGGCTTCAAGCGGTCTGGTGGGGGTGGTCGTCACCGGCGTGCTGGTGGGCCCCCGGCTACTGCCGCTGAGCCCCTGGCACCTAGTCCCTCTGGCGGTGCTGGTGGCCGCGGCCGGGCAGGCAGGCGACCTGATAGAGTCCGGTATTAAGCGGATGGCCGGAGCTAAAGACAGCGGCCGCTTTCTTCCCGGCCACGGCGGAATCCTCGACCGATTTGATAGTTTGTTTCTAGTAGGACCAGTGGTATACTATTTTTGGAGATTTGTTACTTAAATAGAGGTGAAATGATTGTCGGCGCCTGAACGCTTTAACCGGGCTTTCCAGACCCTGATCTTTGTCCTGGTTTTGACAGTTATCTGCTTGCTGGTTTTTTATTATATTTTGCCCGCGGTAGCGGTTATTTACCACAAGATATCCTCCGTGGTATTACCTTTTGCCCTGGCGGCTTTACTGGCGGCCCTCATCGACCCGGTGGTAAACTTTATCCAGTACCGGGGCAGGGTTAGCCGTACCCTAGCTGTGCTTATCGCCCTGTTGGTTTGCCTGGGTGTGGCCAGCATTCTCCTTTTTATGCTGATCTCCAGCCTGGTAGTAGAACTGGAAGCGCTGGTGGCCAGCCTGCCGGCTCAGGCCCGGAATCTGGGGGGAGTCCTGGCCGAGTGGATTAACCGGCTGCAGGCCTTTTATTTTTCCGGCAATTGGCCGTCGGATATTTTAAGTTCCCTGCAGAATCTCGTGGATACCGGTATTGCTACTCTGAGGGAGTGGTTGACTTCCCTCGCCCAATGGTTGATAACCTTCCTGCGCTCCCTGCCCGAACTCTTTGTAGTAGTGATCATCATCCTGGTGGCCACCTTCTTCTTCAGCCGGGATAAGGATACCATACTGGCCGGCCTGCGCAGCGTTTTGCCCGCCGTGTGGGCCGAACGGGTGGAGCGCACAGGCGTTTTCCTCGGCAAGGCCATCATCGGCGTTTTGCGGGCGGAAACCGTCCTGATCAGCTTGCAGATCGTCCAGACGGTTATCGGGCTGCTGATTTTGAAGGTGGACTACGCCCTGACCCTGGCCTTTGTAATCGGCCTGGCCGATCTTTTACCTATTGTGGGTCCGGGCACCATTTATATTCCGTGGGCCGTGTGGGAGTTTATCCAGGGCAGATACGGCCTGGGTATCGCTCTGCTAGTCCTTTATAGTTTTATTATCATCCTGCGACAGCTCCTACAGCCTAAATTGGTGGCTGTAAGCCTGGGATTGCATCCCTTAACCACCTTGGTGGCCCTTTATGCCGGACTGAAGCTCCTGGGCATTGCGGGGATCATTATCGGGCCGCTAACCGTACTGGTGGTCAAAGCCATTATTTACAGTAACAGAGAGACAGGAGGCACCTGATGAGCAAAGGCATAGTTATCCTGGGGTCTACCGGGTCCATCGGACGACAGGCCCTGGAAGTCATCGAAAACTTCCGGGAGAAGTTTGAGGTCCTGGCCCTGGCCGCGGCCCGCAATATAGAGCGGCTGGAGAAGCAGATAAGGCGCCACCGGCCCCGGATGGCGGTGGTCCTGGAGGCGGCAAGACAGCGAGAGTTAAGGGAACGAGTTCGCGGGCTGGGGGTGGAGGTCCTGGCCGGAGCGGAGGGCCTGCTGGCGGCGGCCACCCTCCCCGAGGCCGACCTGGTGCTGGCGGCCATGGTGGGCACCACGAGCCTGCCGGCCGTGCTGGCGGCCATAGAGGCCGGGAAGAACGTAGCCCTGGCCAACAAAGAGATCCTGGTGACGGCCGGAGACCTGGTTATGGAAGAGGCCCGGCGCAGGGGCGTCCGTATTCTACCCGTGGACAGTGAACATTCGGCCGTCTTCCAGTGCTGGCGGCCGGGTGAAGGCATCCATAAGGTCATCCTCACGGCTTCCGGCGGCCCTTTCAGGAAACTTTCCGTGAAGGAAATGGAGAAGGTAACTCCGGATATGGCCCTGGCCCACCCCAACTGGCGGATGGGGCCGCGGGTCACCGTTGATTCGGCCACCCTCATGAATAAGGGATTAGAGGTGTTGGAAGCCAAACACCTTTTTCAGCTGGATTATCGAGATATCGAGGTGGTCATCCATCCCCAGAGCATTGTTCACGCCATAGTTACATATAATGATGGCAGTTCCTTGGCCCACATGAGCCTGCCCGATATGCGGCTGCCCATCCAGTATGCCCTCACCTGGCCGGAGAGGTGGGCAAACGCGTATCCCCGCCTGGATTTGACGGCCCTGGGATCCCTTACCTTCGAAGAGCCCGACTGGGACCGGTTTCCTTGCCTCGGGTTAGCCCTTGAAGCCGGGCGCCGGGGGGCCACATTCCCGGCAGCCTTGAACGCGGCCGACGAAGTGGCAGTAGACCTGTTCTTACAGAGGAAAATCGGTTTCCTGGACATCCCGCGGCTGGTAGAGGGGGTTCTAGCCCGCCACCACCCTGTAGAGGCACCGGGGCTGCAGGATATACTGGCGGCAGACCATTGGGCCCGCCGGGAGGCTTTATCCCTGGCCGCCGGATGGAAAGGAAGGTGTAAGTTAGCTTGACGATTGTTTGGGCCTTATTTGTTTTCAGCCTCTTGATCGTCGCCCACGAGCTGGGCCACTTCCTGGTGGCCAAGAAGGCCGGCATTAAGGTAGAAGAGTTTGCCATCGGGATGGGTCCCGCCCTGGTTCAATTTAAGCGTGGTGAGACGGTGTACTCCCTGCGCGCGCTTCCCCTGGGCGGTTTTAACCGTATGGCCGGAATGGAGGGCGACGACCAGGACGACCCTCGCGGCTTTAACCGGCAGCCAGTATTGGTCCGGATGGCGGTTATTGCCGCCGGCTCCCTCATGAACTTCGTCCTGGCAGTGGCCCTCTTTATCTTTGTCTTTATGGTGTTAGGGATCCCGGTGGATAAAAATGTCATCGGCCGGGTGGAGCCCGGAAGGCCGGCGGCTGCAGCCGGCCTCCAACCGGGAGACAGGGTTATCTCCATAAACGGCGTGCCGGTGGATAGCTGGATGGACATGGTGCAGGAGATCAACCGGCGGCCCGAGGAAAACCTCTCGCTAGAGATCGAGCGGGCGGGACGAAGAATGGTCGTTTCCGTGCAGAGCGAGCGGGACCCCGGCACCGGAGTGGGGCTAATAGGCATTGGGCCTTCCTGGGAAAGGCAGGGGTTGTGGCGCTCCCTGTACCTGGGCTTTTCCCAGGCCGTCAGCATCACGGCAGCGATAGTGGTAAGTTTAATTGAGATGATTACGGGAAAGATAGCCCCCGATGTAGTCGGACCGGTGGGCATTGTCCAGATGGTGGGGCAGGCAGCTTCCTTCGGCCTGGCCAACGTCCTGAGTTTTACCGCTGTTTTAAGCCTCGATCTGGGGCTTATCAATCTCCTGCCCATCCCGGCCCTGGACGGCAGCCGGCTGGTGTTTTTAACGTGGGAGGGCGTCCGGGGCCGGCCCCTCGATCCGGCCAAGGAAAACATAATTCACCTCATAGGCTTTGCCCTGCTCATGGGGCTCCTGCTGTTGATAACCTACCGCGACATATTACGCCTTTTTAGCTGAGGTGGAAGAGGTGGAGGTTAGGCGGCGTCAGACGCGGCGCATTTACGTGGGTAAAGTAGCCGTTGGCGGCGGGGCCCCCATAGTGGTCCAGTCCATGACTAACACCGACACGCGGGATGTGGCCGCCACCGTAGATCAAATCAGGCGCCTGGAGGCGGCCGGCTGCGAGATAGTGCGGGTGGCCGTGCCGGACCGTGAGGCGGCCCGGGCCTTGCGGTCCATAAAGGCCCAGACGAATTTACCCCTCATTGCCGACATCCATTTCGATCACCGGCTGGCCTTGGAGGCCCTGGCGGCCGGCGCCGACGGCCTGCGGATAAACCCCGGCAATATCGGAGGCGCCCGGGCCCTAGAGCGGGTCGCCCGGGAAGCGGGGGAAAGGGGCGTTCCCATCCGTGTAGGGGTTAATGCGGGCTCCTTGGAGCGGGAAGTCATGGAGGCCCACGGCGGCATTACGGCCGAGGCCATGGTAGAAAGTGCCCTGCGTTCCATACGGTTGCTGGAAAACCTGGGCTTCTTTAATATCAAAGTTTCCCTAAAGGCTTCGGAGGTTCCGCTGATGGTAGATGCCTACCGTCTTCTGGCCCAAAGGGTGGATTACCCCCTGCACCTGGGCGTTACCGAGGCCGGTCCTCTGCTGACGGGGGCGGTAAAATCGGCCGTGGGATTGGGAATCCTGCTGAGCGAAGGGATAGGAGATACCATCCGGGTGTCCTTAACCGGGGACCCCGTTCTGGAAGTAGAAGTAGCCTACACCATCCTGCGGTCCCTGGGCCTAAGAAAACGGGGAGTTGAGCTCATCTCCTGTCCCACCTGCGGGCGCTGCCAGATCGACCTGGAAGGGCTGGCAGCCCGGGTGGAAGAGAAACTTAAAGGGCTGCAGGTGCCCCTCAAGGTGGCCGTAATGGGGTGCGCCGTGAACGGACCCGGGGAAGCCAGGCAGGCCGATGTAGGAATAGCCGGCGGGCGGGGGTGGGGCATGGTCTTCCGGCAGGGAGAACCCGTCCGCCGGGTGCCGGAAGAACACTTGGTAGACGCCCTCTGGGAAGAAATCGATAAAATCTTGCAGGAACGGGAGGAACGCCATGCGCGCCAGTGAACTCTTCACTCCAACGTTACGGGAAACACCTGCCGAGGCGGAAATAGCCAGCCACCAACTGTTGCTGCGGGCCGGATTTATCCGTAAGGCCGCGGCCGGAATTTATACCTTTCTTCCTTTGGGCTGGAGGGTTATCCATAAAATCGAAGGGATCGTCCGCGAAGAAATGGACCGGGCGGGGGGCCAGGAGCTGCTCTTGCCCATTATCCAGCCGGCCGAAGTTTGGCAGGAGAGCGGCCGCTGGGAGCTTTACGGAGAGGAAATGTTCCGCCTTAAGGATCGCCACGGCCGTTCCTTTTGTCTGGGGCCCACCCACGAAGAAATCATTACCGCCCTGGTGCGGGCCGAGGTGAACTCCTATAAACAGCTCCCCCTCCGCCTGTACCAGATCCAAAATAAATACCGGGACGAGCGCCGGCCCCGCTTCGGGCTCCTGCGGGGGCGGGAGTTTATCATGAAAGACCTCTATTCCTTCGATCGGGACGAAGCAGGCCTGCAGGAAAGCTATAATAAAATGTACGTGGCTTATAGCAATGTTTTCCGCCGGTGCGGGCTGAAGTTCAGGGCGGTCGAGGCGGATACCGGGGCCATTGGAGGCAATTTCAGCCACGAATTCATGGTATTGGCGGAAGCTGGCGAGGCCCTGGTGCTCTTCTGCCACCATTGCGATTATGCCGCCAACGTAGAAATAGCCCCGGCGGCCCCCAGTCCGGTGGCCGGAGACGCCCAACCCCTGCCTCTAGAAAAAGTACATACTCCCGGCCGGCGGACGGTGGAAGAAGTATGCGCTTATTTAGGCGTTGACTCCCGGCGTCTGATAAAAACGATTTTATATGAAGCCGACGGGCAACTGGTGGCCGCCCTGGTGCGTGGAGACCGGGAGCTCAATGAGGTGAAGCTGCAGAAGGTCCTGGAATCAGCCCGCTTGAACCTGGCGGAACCGGACAAGGTGGAAGAGGTGCTGGGCGTACCGGTGGGCTTCGTGGGCCCCGTGGGACTGGGCCGAATACCCATTTATGCGGATCTGGAGATCCCCTACCTGGTCAACGGAGTGGCTGGAGCCAACGAGAAGGATTATCACTACCTCCACGTAAATCCGGGCCGGGACTTCGTGCCCCTCAAGGTGGCAGATCTCCGGCAGGCCGGCGCCGGGGAACCATGTCCCCAGTGCGGCTCACCCCTGGAAGAGGCCCGGGGTATTGAAGTGGGGCAGATTTTCAAGCTCGGTACCAAATATAGCCTTGCCTTAGGCGCCCTCTATAAAGACGACAAGGGTGAGGAACGGCCCGTTGTTATGGGCTGCTACGGAATAGGCATAAGCCGTACCATGGCCGCCGCCGTGGAGCAGCACCACGATGAGCACGGCATCGTTTGGCCGGTGTCCATTGCGCCGTATCAGGTGGTAATTATACCCGTGGCGGTCCGGGATGCGGCCCAGAGGGAAGAAGCGGAAAGAATCTATGCCGAGCTCCGGGCAGAAGGCATCGAAGTAGTCCTGGATGACCGCGATGAGCGGGCGGGGGTTAAATTCGTCGAAGCAGACCTCATCGGTTACCCCCTGCGCCTCACCATCGGGAAGAAAACCGTGGCTGAAGGCACTGTGGACTGGAAGTGGCGCTGGAGTAAGGAAGAAAAGGCGGTGCCCCGAGAAGGAGTGGCGCGGAGGGTAAAGGAGGCCATTACGGCGGCCTTGCAGACGCCCGACGAGTTCTACCGGGGATATCCCGGACTTTAAACCTGGCCGAGGATGAAGTTCATGGGGGAACAGTTGAATGGCTGTCGACCGCGAGGCGATTGCACGCGTAGAGGTGTTTCGTCGGCGGGGCGAGTGCCGGATATGGCTCCGTCGAGGACTGGCACCCGGAGAGGAGCTTACATGGCAGGCCAGGCTGGGGGAGGAATTCCCCGGGCTGGAGATCCGGTTGGAAACCATGGAAGAGGGGGAAGGGCAGCTCGGGTGGGAAGAGGGTATTTTGCAGCAGTTGACCGCCCGCCTGGGCCCGGGAAGCCGCGCCTGGCTGGCGGGAGCCCGTTTAGCCAGGGACGGGGGAAACAGTTGGCAGCTCATCTTGCCGGGAAAGCTGCCCCTGGAGGTGCTGCGCCGGTCGGGATGCGCTGCCGTACTGGCCGAGATCCTGCAAGAGGATCTGGGGCAAGAGGTAACGGTAGAGGTAATAACGGATGAAGACTACTGCCGGGAGCTGTCCAGGGTTTCCCGGGAGTTGCAGGTTGAACACCTTCAGAAAATATGCCAGCCCCTTAAGGACTCCGCCCCCCGAGGAAATGAAGGGGAAAGCGGTGAGCAGGAAAACGGCGGGGTGTTGTTGGGCCATAAAATTAAGGGTCAGGAGCGGGCCCTTATCGGTATACAGGATGAAGAGCGGCAAGTAGTAGTGCGGGGAGAGGTCCTGAACTTTAGCAGCCGCCAGCTGCGGAGCGGCCGCCTGCTAGTGACCCTGGACATTACCGACCGGACGGACAGCATCACGGTGAAGGCCTTTGTAACCGAAGGCCCCCTGAAGGATAAATCTCTGCAACCGGGCCAGTGGGTCCGGGTCAGGGGGGATGTGCAATACGATCTCTACAGTCAGGAACTAATACTCCTGGCCCGGGATATGGAAATGGCCGACCCCCTTTGCCGTCAGGACCTGGCGCCGGTCAAAAGAGTGGAGCTGCACCTTCATACCAAAATGAGCGCCATGGACGGAGTGGCGGAAGTGGAAGAAGTGGTCCGGTGTGCCGCCCGCTGGCAGCATGGGGCGGTGGCCATAACGGATCACGGGGTACTCCAGGCCTTTCCGGTGGCGGCCGAGGCCGGCCGCCGCTACGGGGTCAAGATAATCTATGGCCTGGAAGGATACCTCTTCGATGACGACGGTTCCCCCCCGGACCAGCAGAAAACCTATCATATTGTGATCCTCGTCAAGGACCGGGAGGGCCTGCTCAACCTTTACCGTTTGGTATCGGCTTCCCACCTCCAGTTTTTTTACCGCAAACCCCGCATACCCCGCCGCCTGCTCCAGCAGTACAGGCAGGGGCTGCTTCTCGGCACTGCCTGTGAGGCCGGTGAACTCATCCGCAGCTATTTGGCCGGGGCTGACGAAGAGCAGCTGGCGGCCATAGCGGCCTTTTACGACTATCTGGAAATTCAACCCCTGGCCAACAATGAGTTTTTAATCCGGGAGGGTAAAATGCCCGACCGGCGGGCTCTGGAAGAGATGAACCGCCGCATCGTGGCCCTGGGCAAAAAACTGGGCAAGCCGGTGGTGGCCACCGGGGACGTCCATTTTGTGGAGCCGGAGGATGCTATCTTCCGCCAGATCCTCCTGCACGGCCAGGGCTATGAAGACGAGGTTCAGGCTCCCCTTTATTACCGTACTACGGAGGAAATGCTGGCCGAATTCGCCTATTTGGGGGAAGAGACGGCCCGGGAAGTGGTAATCGAAAACCCCCGGCTCCTGGCCACCCAGGTGGAGGACCTTAAACCCATTCCCGACGAGTTCTATCCTCCCGAGATCCCGGGAGCCGAGGAAGAGCTAACCGACATCGTCCTCCGGCGGGCGCGGGAATGGTACGGTGACCCCCTCCCGCCCGAAGTTCAGGGTCGGCTCTACAAGGAACTCAAGGCCATTATTCAGCACGGTTTTGCGGTGCTCTACCTCATTGCCCACAGGTTAGTCAAAAAATCCAATGAAGACGGCTACTTGGTTGGCTCCCGGGGGTCGGTAGGTTCCTCCCTGGTGGCCACCATGGCTGGAATCACCGAGGTAAATCCGTTGCCCCCCCATTATCGGTGCCCCGGTTGCCGCTATACCCAGTTTGTCCAGGACGGCAGCGTTAACTGCGGGGCGGATCTCCCCGACAAATGCTGCCCGCGGTGCGGGGAAAGTCTGGTCAAGGACGGCCATGACATACCCTTTGAAGTCTTTCTGGGCTTTAAAGGGGACAAAGTCCCAGACATCGACCTGAATTTTTCCGGCGAATACCAGGCCCAGGCCCACCGTTACGCCGAAGAGATGTTCGGCAAGGATCACGTTTTCCGCGCCGGTACCATCGCTACCATAGCCGAACGAACCGCCTACGGCTTTGTACAAAAATATCTAGAAGAGCATAATTTGAAGCTGAGGCAGGCGGAGGTCAACCGCCTGGTGCGCGGGTGTACCGGGGTGAAGCGGACCACCGGGCAGCATCCCGGGGGATTGATGGTGGTACCCCGGGGAACTGACATACATTTATTTACACCCCTCCAGCACCCGGCAGACGACCAGTCCAGCACCGTTATCACCACCCACTTTGATTATGAGGCTTTGAGTGAGCGCCTGGTGAAGTTAGACTTGCTAGGCCATGATGATCCTACGGTCATTAAGGTGCTGGAGGATTTAACCGGGGTACCTGCCCGGGAGATCCCCCTGGACGAGAAAAAAACCATGTCCCTCTTTTCCAGCGTGGAAGCTCTGGGGGTGAGGCCGGAGGATATAGGCACCCAGGTGGGCACCTTAGGGATCCCTGAATTCGGGACCCGCTTTGTACGGCAAATGCTGGAAGAAACCCGGCCCCGGACCTTTGCCGAGCTGGTGCGCATCAGCGGATTTTCCCACGGCACCGACGTATGGCTGAATAACGCTCAGGACCTTATCAGGAGCGGGACCGCCCGCCTCAGCGAGGCCATATCCACCCGGGACGATATTATGAACTACCTGCTCCATAAGGGAGTGCCCCCGGAAGTGGCCTTTCGCGTGATGGAGGACGTGCGCAAGGGGAAGGGGGTAAAGAAGGAATATGAAGATATAATGCGCTCGGCCGGGGTGCCCGAATGGTTCATTCAATCATGCAAAAAGATAACCTACTTATTCCCCAAGGCCCATGCCGTGGCCTACGTCATGATGGCCTTTCGCATTGCCTACTATAAGGTTTACCACCCCGAAGCCTTCTACGCCGCCTTTTTCAGCGTGCGGGCCGAAGAATTCGACGCCGACATCATCTGCCAGGGCCTGGACCGGGTGCAGGAAGAAATCAGGTCCCTAGAGCGTAAGGGCAACGAGGCCAGCGCGCGGGATAAGAACTTCCTCTCCATCTTAGAGGTGGCCCGAGAAATGTTTTGCCGCGGCATTACGTTAAAGCGCGTGGACCTGGCCAGGTCCCACGCCGTCCGCTTTTTAACCGCTCCCGGCCAATTGCTTCCCCCCCTGGCTTCCCTGGCCGGGGTGGGGCGGTCGGCGGCCGAGGCCATTGATCGGGCCAGAAGGGAAAAACCCTTTACTTCGGTGGAGGACCTGCAGCGCCGTAGCCGGATAAACCGGTCGGTACTGGAGGTTTTGGAGCGCCACGGGTGCCTGGCAGGGTTGCCGGCTACCGACCAGCTGGCACTATTTTAGAGGGGGCCAAGGGTTGCATGGCCTTGAAGGCTATGCTATACTAAGGCTAGGTTTTTTTACTTCGTGTTTAGCGAAGGAGAGGGCCTATTGTATGTAGAAGAGTGGGTACTTACCCACTCTTTTATCTTGAGGGGGGAAGGCGTTGAGTCAAATAGCTTCGGCGGTGCAGAGCCTAGTGGAGCCCATAATTGAGGCCATGGGTTATGAGCTGGTAGACGTAGAGTACTGCCGCGAGGGCCGGCGTTACTTCCTGCGGTTATACATCGACAGCCCGGAAGGTATTTCCCTGGACGACTGTGAAAGGGTAAGCCGGGCAGTAGAAACTGAACTCGACCGCGAGGATCCCATTCCCCACAGCTACTATCTGGAGGTGTCTTCGCCTGGGGTGGAGCGGCCTTTGAAAAAAGACGCCGACTTTGAGCGTTTCAAGGGCCGCAAAGTGACCCTGCGAACCTTCGCGCCCCTGGAGGGGCGGCGCAAGTTCGAAGGGCAGCTGTTGGGGCTGGAAGGTGAAATGGTCCACATCCTGACACCGGCAGGGGAACAATTAAGCATTCCGCGCCGGGAAATATCCAGCGCCAGGCTGAAGTACGAACCCAGGGAGGAGTGAGGTGGGTTTAAGAATGAATACCGAATTCATCCATGCCTTAAGGGACTTGGAGCGGGAAAAAGGGCTTAAAATGGCCGTTCTGCTGGAAGCTATTGAGGCCGCCCTGGTATCCGCCTATAAAAAGAATTTTGGCTCGGCCCAGAATGTAAGGGTTCATATTGAACCGGAAACGGGCGAGATCAGAGTTTTTGCCCAGAAAAAGGTGGTGGAAAGGGTAGGTGATCCCCGAACGGAAATCGCTTTAAGCGAGGCCCGCTCTTTGAACAGCACTTATGAAATCGGGGATATTGTCGAAAAGGAAATCACGCCTAAGGAGTTCGGACGCATTGCGGCCCAAACGGCTAAACAAGTGGTAATCCAGCGGATACGGGAAGCTGAGCGCAACCTTATTTACGAAGAATTTATCGCCCATGAAAACGATATTATCACCGGCATTGTGCGGCGACACGAAGGGAAAAACTGGATTATAGATCTCGGGCGCGTTGAAGCCATAATGACGCCTACCGAACAGATACCTACGGAAAGCTACTCCCCGGGAGAAAGGATAAAGGTTTATGTGGTGGAAGTCAAGAAGACCACCAAAGGTCCCCAAGTCCTGGTTTCCCGTACCCACCCGGGTCTGCTGAAGCGGTTGTTTGAACTGGAAGTGCCCGAGATCCATGATGGAATAGTAGAAATTAAAGGGGTGGCCCGTGAGGCTGGCGTGCGTTCCAAGATAGCCGTGCACTCCCGGGAAGAAAGGGTGGATCCGGTGGGCGCCTGCGTTGGGCCCAAGGGTGTCCGGGTCCAGGCAGTGGTGAACGAACTCCGGGGGGAAAAAATCGATATTATTAAATGGAGCGATGACCCGGCCGTGTTCGTGGCTAACTCCCTCAGCCCGGCCAGGGTGCTGGATGTGGAGGTGGACTACGAGAACAAAATAGGAAAGGTGATCGTGCCTGACAACCAGCTGTCCCTGGCCATCGGCAAAGAGGGACAGAATGCCCGGTTGGCGGCAAAGCTCACGGGATGGAAAATCGATATTAAGAGTGAGAGTGAAGCTGGAGACTGGGAACCGTGGGATGAAGACCTGGATGCCGAGGTTTAAGAACGGAGGCGAAGACCTGTGCCTCGACCAAAGAAGTTTCCCGTGCGCATGTGTGTAGGCTGCCGCAGCAGAAAAGAGAAACGGGAATTGATACGAGTGGTCCGTACCCCGGATTTGCAATTGGTTATCGACCCGACCGGAAAAAAGGCGGGGCGGGGCGCTTACCTGTGTCCTCAAGTGGAGTGTTTGCAAAAGGCTATTAAGAGCAAGGCCCTGGAGAGGAACCTGGGGATGCAGGTTAGCCCCGAAATACTGGCGCAACTGGAGGCCGATCTCCAAAAGAGGGCCCATGAGCAGGAGAATGGCTGAACTTCTCGGCTTAGCCCTGCGCGCCCGCAAGGTGGCCTGGGGGTCCAGGGCGGTCAGGGAAGACCTGAGAAAGGGCCGGGCTTATTTGGTCATTATTACCGAGGACGCCAGTCCCCGCCTGAGGAGAGAGTTCGAACTGCTCTGCCGTAGATCGGCCGTCCCACTGGTGGTCTGGGGTACCAAGGCCGAATTAGGGTTGGCCATGGGCAAACCTCCTAGCGCAGTAGCAGCAGTGGAGGACCCGGGTTTTGCCAGGTTGATAGGGCAGGTGGTGGGATAAGCTGGCAAGCGGGTTAGACTATGGAGGTGATTCTATGGGGAAGACGAGGGTATATGAACTGGCCAAAGAACTAAGGGTTTCCCATAAAGAACTCATGGATACCATGGCCAGTCTGGGTATTTATACTCGGTCTCATATGAGCGTACTGGAGAACGGCGAGGTTATTAAGATCCGCAATCATTACCGGCGGCTGCGGAGGGCGGCCAAAGCAGCAGCCCAAGCTGCAGCCCAGGCTTCCCTTACGGTGGCACCACAACCGGAGGAAAAGCCGGCGGAGCAGGTGCCTGCAGCCCAAACCCAGGAGGCTGAGGTGACCACAGGGGGAGCCGAGCCCCGGCCCAAGGAGGAAGTCCTGCCCGAAGGGGAGCAGGCGACCCGGAGCGGTCCCCGTAAGGTGGAGGACGTACAGAGGGATGCCTGGCCGGAGGTGGAGGCAACAGGCGGCGAGGTAGCGGCCCCGAGGGCCGCACGGCCTCACACCCCTAAAGTTCCTGAAACCGAGGCGGCCCGGGGACCGGAGGGTCCTAGGAGCATCCCGGAGGCCGGGCGAGAAAAACCCCGGCGCGACCACGGGCGCCGGGCCCGCAAACCGGGAGAGGCCGGAAAAGGGGCTGCCCCCCGTAAACGCCCAGAAGGCAAGCCGCTGCGTATCCCTAAGCCTCCGGAGGCCGTCACCAAGGACCAGCCGGAGAAGAGGAGAGACCGTCCCGGCAAGACGGAGGCGAGAGAGCGGGAAAGGACGCGGGATAAGTTCTTTGAGGAGCGGGAAGCAGAACGCGTATTGCGGCGAGAGAAGGTCCGGGCTAAGAGCAAGGAACAGCAGCCTGAACCCAGCCCCGTTGTACCGCGCGTAGTTCTGAGCGGCCCCCTGACGGTCCAGGAGCTGGCTAAGAAGCTCAGCAAAACGGCGGCCGAGGTTATTAAGAAGCTCATGAGCCTGGGCGTCCTGGCTACCATTAATCAGGAAGTGGATGTGGATACGGCGGCCATCGTGGCCCAGGAAATGGGAGCCGAGGTAGAAGTCAAGATAGAGACGCCCATCACCGAGCTGCCGGATGTCCCTGATGACCCGGCTACCCTCAAAGCGCGTCCGCCCGTGGTAACGGTCATGGGCCATGTGGACCATGGCAAGACCACCTTGCTGGATGCCATACGCCACACCAATGTAACTGCTAGCGAGGTTGGGGGGATAACTCAGCATATCGGCGCCTACCAGGTAACGGTCAAAGGGCGGAAAATAACTTTCCTGGATACCCCGGGTCACGAGGCCTTTACCGCCATGCGTGCCCGGGGAGCCCAGGTTACAGATATTGCTATTCTGGTGGTGGCGGCGGATGACGGGGTCATGCCCCAGACGGTGGAGGCTATAAATCACGCTAAAGCAGCCCAGGTTCCCATTATCGTAGCCGTTAATAAGGTAGACAAACCGGGGGCTAATCCCGACCGCGTTAAGCAGCAGTTGACCGAGTACGGCCTGGTCCCCGAGGAATGGGGCGGGGACACGGTTATGGTGCCGGTCTCGGCCCTGAAAAAACAGGGTTTAGACCAACTGCTGGAGATGGTGCTGCTGGTGGCCGAACTGGCCGATCTGAAGGCCAATCCCGACCGGCCCGCCCGCGGGGTAGTGGTGGAAGCTAAGTTGGATAGGGGCCGGGGCCCGGTGGCTACCGTACTGGTGCAGAAGGGAACCCTGAAGGTAGGGGACAATCTAGTGGCCGGCAGTGTCTTCGGGCGGGTACGGGCTATGTTCGACGACCGGGGCAACCGCGTAACCGCGGCCCCGCCCTCTATGCCCGTCGAAATTCTAGGCCTGGACGAGGTCCCGGAGGCCGGTGATATATTCCAGGTGGTGGAAGACGAAAAACTGGCCCGCCAGATAGCCGAGCAGCGCCAGATAGAAAAACGCCAAAAGGATCTGCAGGCCGGCGGCAAGACTTCCCTGGAAGAGATCTTCAAGCAAATGGACGCCGGCCAGGCCAAGGAACTCAGGCTCATTGTAAAGGCCGACGTCCAGGGCTCGGTGGAGGCCCTGCGCAATGCCCTCGAACGCCTGTCCACGGATGAAGTAAAAGTGGTCCTTATCCACAGCGGCGTGGGTGCCATTACGGAGTCGGATGTTATGCTGGCGGCAGCTTCCAATGCCGTTATCGTGGGTTTCCAGGTCCGGCCTGATGCCAACGCCCGCAAGGCTGCCGAGAATGCCGGGGTGGAAATACGCCTCTACCGGATCATATATGAAGTCGTAGACGATATTAAGGCGGCCATGGCGGGCCTGCTGGAGCCGGAGAAGAGAGAAGTAATCCTGGGACGGGCGGAAGTAAGGGCGACCTTTAAAGTGCCCAAGGTGGGAACGGTTGCCGGTTGTTACGTTACGGAAGGGAAGGTCACCAGCAAGGCCTTGGTAAGGCTGATCCGAGACGGGGTAGTAGTGTACGAGGGCCGCGTGGCTTCCCTGAAGCGCTTCAAGGATGATGTGCGAGAAGTCGTGCAGGGCTTTGAATGCGGCATCGGCCTGGAAAAATTCAACGACATCAAGGAGGGCGATGTTCTAGAGGCCTATACCATCGAGGAGATAAAGCGGCAATTGTAGGAGGGGTGAGGTCCCATGTCTTTGCGGGCCGAGCGTGTGGCAGAGCAGATGAAGAAAGAAATAGCCCAGATCCTCCGGGATAAAATTAAGGACCCGCGCGTAGGCTTTGTTACCGTAACCGCTGTGGAGTTGTCCAGCGACCTGCAGCATGCCAAGGTATACGTTAGCATCTACGGGGACGAACAGGAAAAGAAGCAGACTCTGGAGGCGCTGGCCCGGGCTACGGGCTTCGTGCGGCGGGAAATAGGCCGGCGCATCAAACTGAGGCTGACTCCTGAAATTGTTTTTAAGTTCGACGAATCCATTGAGCACGGGGACCGTATAGCCAGGCTGTTGTACCGTATCAAGGCGGAGGAAGCTGAGAAGCATGAATCTGGTGGCAGCGATAGCTGAGGAGCTGGCCGGAGCTAGGGAAGTGGCCATAGCTTCCCACGGCCTTCCCGACGGCGATTGCATCGGCTCCACCCTTGCCCTGGCTGCAGCACTGCGCCGGCAGGGAGCGGCGGTTACCACCATAATCGGGGATCCTGTGCCTCCCATGTACCGCTTTTTGCCGGGGAGCGAAGAAGTGGTGTTGCCCCATGAGATTGCCGCCCTGCCGCCCCTGCTGGTGGTGGTGGATTGTACCGATCTGGAGCGCGTCAGGGAAGGCTTCGGGGAGCGGCGCCGTGAGGTCCAACGCATAATCAACATCGATCACCATGTAAGTAACTCCTTTTTCGGTGACCTTAACCTGGTGGATCCCGGGGCGGCGGCTACGGGCGAATTGGTCTATGGGATATTAAAGGAAATGGGGACGGCCGTAGACGCGCCTATAGCCACCGCCCTCTACACCGCCCTGGTGACGGATACCGGCTCTTTTCAATACGAAAATTGCCGGGCGGACACTTTGAGGATGGCGGCCGAGTTGATGGACCTGGGTGCCGACATGCAACTTATCCGCGAGTTTCTCTGGGAGAGCAAACCCCTCCTGAGTCTCCGCCTGCTGGCCCATGTCCTTTCCACCCTTTCCCTCGCCTGCGGGGGCAAGGTGGCGTGGGTAGTCATCAGGCAAGAAGTTATGGTACGCCTGGGAGCCGGACCGGAACACGTGGAGGGCCTGGTAAACTATCCTCGTTCGGTTGCCGGGGTGGAAGTGGGGCTGGCCTTTCGTGAGTTGGAGGACGGGATGATAAAGGTGGCCCTGCGCTCCAAAAAACAAGTGGATGTCAACGAAATAGCCGGCCTCTTTGGGGGTGGCGGCCACAAGAGGGCGGCAGGCTGCACCATCCCCGGTCCCCTGGAGGCGGCCGTAGAAAAGGTTGTTAAGGCCGTGGAGGCACGCCTGGACTGCGATGGAGGGCTTTATTAACCTTTTAAAGCCGCCCGGACCTACCTCCCATGACGCGGTCCAGAGGATAAGGCGCCTCCTGGGGGTCAAAAGGGTGGGCCATGGGGGCACCTTGGACCCACTGGCGGCCGGGGTGCTGCCTGTGGCCCTCGGGCGGGCCACCCGCCTGCTAGAATATGTTCAGGAAGGTTCTAAAGCCTACCGGGCGGAGGTAATCTTCGGTCTCGAAACTGTCACCCAGGATATGGCCGGAGAAGTAATAAATGAGAGACCCCTTGAGGAGCTCGACGCCCGGGAACTGGAGGCAGCCTTGTCCCGCTTTACCGGCGTGCAGGAACAGGTCCCCCCTATGTTTTCGGCCGTGCGCCATCAAGGACAAAGGCTTTATGATCTGGCGCGCCGGGGTGAAGAAGTACCCCGCCAACCGCGCCGGGTGGTGATTTACCGTCTGGAGCTTTTAAAGTTGTGGCCCCGGGGCCCCTACCCACGGGCCCTGCTGGATGTTGTCTGCTCCAAAGGCACTTATGTCCGCACCCTATGTCACGACCTGGGTACCTACCTGGGCTGCGGCGCCGCTGTGTACTTTCTCTTGAGGTACAGAACGGGCCCCTTTACCATAGATGGTGCCTGGACCCTGGAGGAAATAGAGGCGGCCTTGCAGGAAGGCCGTCACGATTTTCTCCTGCCCCCGGCGGCCGGAGTCCATCACCTGCCGGCCGTGGTGGTTAAGCCAGAAGCAGTAAGGGTTGTACTGCGGGGTGCCCTTCTGGCTTCCGACGGGTGCCGGAATGTCCCGCCGGGGCTACAGAGGGGAGATCTGGTGCGGCTTCACGGGGAAGAAGGGGTGCTCCTGGCCGTGGCCCGCTGCATGGGGAAAAGATCGGTCGAGGGCTTTAAGCCGGAAAAGGTTTTCCCGTGAGGGAGGTGAAGGGCGGAATAAGTAATGAAGGTTTACTATGGAATTGAGGAAACGACCGCGGTAAAGGGGTGCTGTCTGGCCCTGGGCAACTTCGACGGCGTTCACCGGGGACACCGGGCCCTCATAGGGCTCGCGGTGGAAAAGGCTAGGGAAAGGGGGAGGGCCTCCGTAGTGCTGACCTTCGATCCCCACCCTGCGGCCGTTCTGGCGCCGGGCGCGTCTCCCGACCTCTTAACTACCCAGAGCCAGAAGGAAGAGCTGATCGCGGGCCTGGGAGTGGATTACCTGTATTTTCTGCCCTTTTCGTCCTCCCTGGCCGCCTTGCCGCCGGAAGACTTTGTAAAGGATCTCCTGTGGCCGTCCTTCAGGCCTTCCCTGGTGGCGGTGGGTTTTAATTATTCCTTTGGCCGGGGTGCGAGGGGTAATCCCGGTTTACTGGAAGCCCTGGGGTCGGAAATGGGGTTTGAGGTAGTTGTTCTGCCGCCGGTAAAAATAGGGGAGCGAATAGTGAGCAGCACAGCCGTAAGGGAGGCCCTGGCGGCCGGCGAGATCGGCCTGGCCCGTGACATGCTCGGCTACTGGCCCACCCTGGCGGGAAGGGTGGTAAAGGGGGACGGGCGGGGACGTACCCTGGGCTTTCCCACGGCCAACATAGCGGTGCCGGGGGAGATAAGGCTTCCCGCATACGGTGTATATGCCTGCCGCATGTTGTTGCCCGACGGCACCTGGCGCTCCGGTGTGGCTAACATAGGACAAAGGCCCACTTTCGGAAAGGGTTTTTCGCCGACGGTGGAGGTTTACTTACTGGATTTCTCCGGCGATCTTTACGGTGGTCAAGTCCGTCTGGAGCTCAGGGCCTTCTTGCGGCCTGAGCAGGCCTTTGCCCGTAAGGAGGAGCTGATAGCCCAGATCGAGCGGGATGTAAGATTAGCCCGGGAGCTCCTGCAGGCGTAACCAGCTCTTGGTCCCTGACGTAAGATAATACTGGAGCCCTAACTTTTGGTCAACAGGGAAGCAGGAGCTGGTAGCAGTGCGGGTAATCATTACTTCCCATGCCCGGAAACGATTGAGAGAGCTGCGCCAGGAGGGCATACTCACGGCGGACATCGTTTCTGCCGCCCGCCAGCTTCCCGGCCGAATCGCAGTGGCCACTCGGTTTAGGGGCTTCATGGCTGCGTCGGGGAGACTCTTTGATTTGGTCGTCAAAGATGTACCGGCTGGAAGGATTGTAATAACCGTTATAGGCAAGTAGCTTACCTATCACAATAAAGTTGCAAGCAGGGTTCCGGTAGACTATAATCTTTACTTGTAAGGATAAAAGATGAACCTGTGGCAAGGAAAGGCGAGCCTCCGACGCCTTTCTTGGCCTGCTGGGGATAGGATGGGAGAAGGAGGTGAAAGGCGCCGTGGCTTTGGAAAAAGAAAAGAAGCAGGAAATCATCAAGCGCTTTCAGCAACACGAAAACGACACGGGTTCGCCCGAAGTACAGATCGCCCTCTTAACGGAGCGCATTAATTCCCTGACGGAGCATCTAAAGGTCCACCGGAAGGACCATCATTCCCGCAGGGGGCTTTTTAAGATGGTGGGCCAGCGCCGGCGACTGCTCAACTACCTGCGGGAGAATGATGTTGAGAGATACCGCCGGGTAGTAGAAGCCCTGGGCCTGAGGCATTAAGAGAAGGGGAAAAAGGGAGCGGGAAGCCGCTCCTTTTTAATATATCATTAATATATCGGCCGGGGGCGGGATTTAAGCCCTGCAAAAGCAGGAAATACTATGATAAATGTCGAAGAAATACTAGCTTATTGAGGATAGAGCAGAGGAGGAACAAGAAAAGGAATGCAGGAGGTACTGCGCAAAGCCCTTCCCCTGGCCGGGCGGGAGCTGGTTTTAGAAACCGGCCGCCTGGCCAGACAGGCGGGCGGCGCCGTTTTGGTACAGTACGGGGGAACTATGGTTTTAGTTACTGCCACGGCGTCGGCCGAACCGAGGGAAGGCATAGATTTTTTCCCACTTACGGTGGATTATGAGGAACGGCTTTATGCTGCGGGAAAGATCCCGGGCGGCTTTATTAAGCGGGAGGGCAAACCCAGTGAAAAGGCTATACTTTCCAGCCGCTTAATCGACCGTCCCATTCGACCGCTCTTCCCCAAAACCTACCGCCGTGACGTGCACGTGGTGGCCACGGTCCTGTCCGTGGACCAGGACTGCCCGCCCAACGTGGCGGGGATTATAGGCGCCTCGGCAGCCTTGACCCTTTCCGATATCCCCTTTAACGGACCCATCGGCGCCGTAGCCGTGGGCCTTATCGGAGGCCAACCTATCATTAACCCTACCCTCCAGCAGGACGAAGAGAGTCAGCTCCACCTGGTGGTCGCCGGGACGGCCGAAGCCATCATGATGGTGGAGGCCGGGGCCCACGAGGTGCCCGAAGACCTGCTGCTGGAGTGCATCATGGCCGGTCATGAGGAGATCAAGCGCATCGTCGCCTTTATCCAGGAATTCCACGAGGAAGCCAGGGCCCTGGGCCTGGCTAAAGAAAAACAAGAAGTAACTGTTGTCGAGTTGTTGCCGGAAATAGAGGAGAGGACCAGGGAATTGGCGGCTCCCCGGTTGCAGGAAATCATCCGCCGGGGCATCCAGGAAAGGTGGAACAAGCAGGAGCGGGAAAAGCAGTTCAAGGCCTGTAAAGACGCTATCGTAGAGGAAGTGCTGGCCTCCTACAGCGAGGTGGCGGAGGAACAGCCCGAGGTGGCCAAACTGGTGGGAGATGTGGTCACCCAGGTGGAAAAGGAAATCGTCCGCAAGCTCATCCTGGAGGAAGGCCGGCGGGTAGACGGCCGGGGACCGGAAGATATTCGACCTATAACCTGCGAAGTGAGCGTCCTGGCCCGTACCCATGGCTCCGCCCTGTTCACCAGGGGAGAAACCCAGGTGCTTACCGTGGCCACTTTGGGTTCCATCAGTGATGAGCAGATCCTTGACGACCTGGGAGTAGAAGAATCTAAACGTTATATGCACCATTATAATTTTCCGCCCTATTCGGTAGGCGAGGCTCGGCCTATCCGGGCTCCGGGACGGCGGGAGATCGGCCATGGAGCCCTGGCCGAGCGGGCCCTCGAGCCCATGATACCGCCGGAAGAGGAATTTCCCTATGCCATTCGCCTGGTATCCGAGGTGTTGAGCTCCAATGGGTCCACCTCTATGGCTAGCGTCTGCGGCAGTACCCTGGCGTTGATGGATGCCGGGGTGCCCATTAAGGCGCCGGTGGCCGGGGTAGCCATGGGCTTGGTTAAGGATGGCGATAAAGTAGCCGTCTTGACCGATATTCAGGGTATCGAAGATGCCCTGGGGGATATGGACTTCAAAGTGGCGGGTACTGCCAGGGGAATAACCGCCCTCCAAATGGATATCAAGATTCCCGGCATCGACCGTTCTATCCTTACCCGGGCCTTGGAACAGGCACGGCAGGCTCGCCTGTACATTCTGGCTAAGATGATGGAGGTACTGCCGGAGCCGCGGAAAGAACTTTCTCCCTATGCTCCGCGTATGCTTACCACGGTGGTGGACACCGATAAGATCCGGGATATTATAGGCCCGGGAGGCAAGGTTATCAAGAAGATTATTGAGGAAACGGGCGTGGAAATCGATATTGAGGATGACGGGCGGGTCTTCATCGCCGCTACCGATCCCAAAGCCGGAGAGCGGGCCCTGCAAATAATCGAAGCCCTGACCAGGGATGTAGAAGTGGGCAAAATATACAGCGGCCGGGTAACCAGGGTGACCGACTTCGGGGCCTTCGTGGAAGTAATCCCCGGAGTACTGGGAATGCCCGGCAAGGAGGGCCTGGTCCATATTTCTCAGCTGGCCGAAGGCCGGGTAGGCCGGGTGGAGGAAGTGGTTAAGGAAGGAGACGAGATCCTCGTCAAAGCCATCGGCTTCGATCCCCAGGGTCGGCTCAAACTTTCGCGCAAGGAGGCCCTGCGTACCCTGGAAGACGGCAGTACGCCGGGACGGCAGCCTTCTCGCCGGTACGGCCGGGAGCGGAGGAGCCGCTAATCTCTTCCAACATTTTTACGATAATCTGCGCCGGTAGGGCATATATTTTTGGTAAGACAGTTCGGCGGGTGGTGACGGCTGTATGTATGTGCTCTACTGGCGGCGGAGGCGCGTGTGGATTTTCCTGGCCGCGGTTCTCGCCGCGGTGTTTATCGGTATGATGGCCTGGCGTTGGGTGCAGGGAGAGGATGCCCCGGTATTTAAAGTGCAGCCCATCTACCAGGGTGACGTTAACAAAAAAGCCGTCGCCCTGGCCTTTAATGTGGACTGGGGAGAAGAATTTTTGCCCGACATATTACAAACCCTTTCCCGCAACCAGGCGAGGGCTACATTTTTCGTGACGGGCCAGTGGGCCGTTAAATTCCCGGACCTAGTCAGGCAGATGGCCCGGGAAGGCCATGAGATCGGCAACCACGGATACAGCCATCAGCACGTAGATAACTTAAGCCGCGAAGAAAATCGCGAAGACATAAGGAAGGCCGAAGGAGTGCTGGCGGACCTCACGGGACGCCGACCGGCCCTTTATGCTCCGCCGTACGGTGAAAGTAAGCCCCACGTTGTCGCCGCCGCAGCCGACCTGGGGTACAAGTTTATCATGTGGACGGTCAACACGGGAGACTACTTGCCGGGGACCGCGGCGGAGGATATCATCAAAATAGTGGTTTCCCACAGTCAGAACGGGGCCATTGTTCTGTTGCACCCAACCCGCCCCACTGCCGAAGCGCTGGGAGAGATCATTAACCAGCTCCGGAAGCGGGGTTATGAGCTAGCCACGGTTTCTGAGATTCTTTGAGGAAGGTTTTTAGCGGAACATTAATACCGGCTCTCCTCCTCGAACATAATACATTTATAAGGCTGGTGCGAGGAGGAAAAACATGTTTCGGTGGTTAAGGGTTTTGCCCTGGCTTTTTTTGTGTTTAAGCTTGCCCCGTGCCGCTTTCGGAGCGGAAGAGCCCCTAATCAGCGCTCCGTGGGCGGCCCTCATGGAGGCCAGGACGGGACAGTTCCTCTATTCCAAGAATGCCCATGCAGAAAGGCCGCCTGCCAGTACTACCAAGATCCTGACGGCCGTTTTGGCCCTGGAGCTCGGTAGGCTGGACGCCGAGGTAACGGTAAGCAAATATGCGGCGACTACGCCGGGGGCCAGCATCGATTTGGTGGCGGGCACCACCTGGAGGTTGGGAGACCTTATTAAAGGCGCCCTCATGAATTCCGGCAATGACGCCACGGTAGCCATTGCGGAACACCTGGCGGGCTCGGAAGAGACCTTTGCCTGGATGATGAACCGCAAAAGCCGCCTGATAGGGGCCTACCGCAGCCATTTCGTCAACCCCAACGGGCTTCCGGCCGACAATCATTACAGCACGGCCTACGATCTGGCGGTGATGAGCCGATACGCCCTGCAACATCCCGTGTTCCGACGGATTGTGGCCACCCGGGAGGACGAAATTAACGGTTCCCCCGACCAGAAGCGTCTACTGTACAATACCAACCGCCTCCTGACCTCTTACCCCGGGGCCGACGGGGTCAAGACGGGTACCACCGAAGAGGCGGGTCAGTGCCTGGTGGCCTCGGCTACCAGGGAAGGCCGCCAGCTCATAGCCGTGGTGCTCCGGAGCTGGGATCGGTACGAGGATGCTAGCCGTTTGCTGGACTACGGCTTTAATGCCTTTCACCTGGAACTGGTGCAGGCCGGCCAAAGGGTCGGAACCATTTACGTCCCCAACGGGCGGCCGCAGGAGTTGCCAGTAGTATCTTCCTCGGACGTTGCCTGGACGGTGCCGGTGGAGGACATGGAGGGGCTGGAGAAAAGAGTTCTTTTGCCCCGGGCCGTTAAAGCACCGGTACGGAAGGGACAAGTAGTGGGCACCATACAGCTCCTGTACCGGGGAGAGGAGGTTGCTTCTGCGCCTCTGGTGGCGGCTCGGGAGATCCAGGCGGAGTCGTGGTTATCCCGCTTCCTGAAGGGGCCAAATTAAAAGACCAGACGGGGAGGACCGGGATGTATTGCAAAACAATTCTACCTAACGGTATCCGTGTCGTAACCGAAGAAATGCCCTATGTCCATTCCGTAGCTCTCGGGATCTGGGTGGGGGCAGGTTCGCGTCACGAAACGGATGAGAACCACGGGGTGTCCCACTTTCTGGAACACCTTCTCTTTAAGGGAACCCATAGGAGGAACGCCAGGGAGATAGCCGAGGCCCTGGAGTCGGTAGGAGGAGTGCTCAACGCCTTTACTACCAAGGAATATACCTGTTTCTATACCCGGGTGCTAGCCGAATACCTGGACTTGGCCATAGACGTATTGAGCGATATGTTCTTCAATGCCCGTTTCGACCCCGAGGATATAGCTAAAGAGAAAAAGGTTATCCTGGAAGAGATAAAGATGTACGAGGACTCACCGGATGAAATAGTCCATGACCTTTTCGCCCAAACCGTGTGGCCGGGCCACCCCTTGGGGAGGGCCATTTTGGGGACCTATAGCTCCATTCAGGAACTGCAGCGCGAAGGGATCTGCGGATATTACCGGGAACACTACCAGGGTGGGCGCATCGTCTTGGCCGCGGCGGGGAACTTTAAGACCCGGGATTTGGAGGACAAGCTTGCTGAGGCCTTCGGCCGCCGGCCCCTGGGCGAAGGGGGGGTTCCCTGCCGCGCTCCGGAGGAAAGGGCTGCAGTAAGTGTCAATGTTAAGGAAACCGGGCAAATCCAGATATGTCTGGGTGTGCCCGGCTTGGCCCAGGACCACCCGGACATCTATGTATTGCAGGCCCTTAATAACATCTTAGGTGGAGGCGTAAGCTCCCGGTTGTTCCAGCTGGTCCGGGAGGACAGGGCCCTGGCCTACTCTGTTTACTCCTATCATGCCGGATATTCAGACAGCGGTCTGTTCACCGTTTACGCTGGAACCAGCCCGGAAGGCGCCCTGGAAGTTATTCGGCTGATTTTAGAGCAGATGGCCCTCATTAAACAGAAGGGGGTCACCGAAGCCGAGTTGAAGCGTACCAAGGACCAGATCCGGGGCAACCTGCTGTTGGGGCAGGAGAATGTGAGTCAGCGCATGAGCCGCCTGGGCAGGACCGAGCTGTGCCTGGGCCGGGTTATTACAGTGGAAGAAACCATTGAGCGGCTCAGCGAGGTCACCGTGGACGACGTGCAAAGGGTGGCCCGGCAGTTATTTTCCCCCCAGCGGCTATCCCTTACCACCCTGGGTCCTGCCTTAGACGACGACCTGGATTTGCAGTCCATGGCGGTACAAGCCGGGCTGTAGGAGGGTGAGAAGGGAGGGGAGAAATAGTGGACCGTCTTGAACATATGTTTCTACTCCAGGCCCAACTGGATGAGGAAATAAGGGCCGGCCACCGGCTGCCGGAAATGAGCTTTTCAGAGTGGATTCAGAAGGAAGTGCTGGCCATTATGGTGGAGCTGGGAGAGCTATTGGAAGAAGTCAATTTTAAGTGGTGGAAGGTGCCCCGGCCCCTTAATTCCGAGGCCGTAAAGGATGAGTTGGTGGACATACTCCATTTTTTTATCAGTATGTGCCTGAAGGCCGGGCTTAGCGCCGAAGACCTCTACCAGGCGTATGTGGCCAAGAACGAGGAGAATTTCCGGCGGCAGAGGGGCCTATCCTCCCGGGAAGGTTATGCCCCGGGGAGCGAGGACGGGTAACAATGGATGCTGCGGAGAACATGGCCCAGGAGATAGAAAGATTAAGGCAACAACTGGAGGCCCTTATCGGCCGGGGTGTTCCAATGGATAGTAGGGAAGTGGCGGATTTGAGCCGCAGGCTGGACGATCTGGTAGTCAGATACACGCGGCTGCAGAGGGAAGGAGTAAAAGTAATAGAATAATTCCCGCCCCCATATGTTTTAGCGGGGGTGGAAGTTATGGGGGGCCAGATAACAACCCTCTGCATCCTGCTACTACTCTTTTACTTAGCCTTAAGGGCCAAAGTGCGGCGTTACCGGTTAACGGGGAACGTTGAAGGAGTACCCAGCCCTGCTTCGCGGGCCCTAGCCGAATTGGTGGCGGTGGCCGGTGGTATTTATTTGTCCTTGATTATGCTGGTAAGTTTTCTTAAGTTGAGCCTGCCGGAAACCGTCAGCGTAGGCGGTTGGCAGGTGGATCCCTTAGCCCTGCTAGCCCTCACCGTCGCCCTTCTCCAGCCCCTTCTCTTATCCTGGCGGCCGCGGCGTTAAAGGCAGGAGGTGAGAAGGTGCGGTTGATGGAGTTAAGGGGCAAGGAAATCATTAACATACATGACGGCTCGCGGCTGGGTTTCCTTAAAGAGGGCGACCTCATTATTGACCTGGAGACGGGCCAAATCAATGCCCTGGTATTGCCAGGGGAAAGGGGCCTGGCGGCTTTGTGGGGCCGGAGGCAAGAACTGGTGATACCCTGGTCGGCCGTCCGCAAAGTAGGAGCGGAAATCATTACGGTTGAGTTTCAGTATTGAATTCTTTAGTTTTGAGGTCATTGACAGGCTTCGAAGGTTTGTGCTAGCATAATAACAAATAACGAGCCAAAAAGCCTCATCTCGTGCGGAGCGGGGTAGAGGCGCGGCATAGCATGAGTACCGCCCTGGAGCCTGGGAAGCGAGGAAGGGACGGGAAAGGGCTGGCCGCCGAAGCAGCCGGGTTTCCCGGGCCCTGCTGCTGGGCTGGTGCTGAACAAGTACCAGACTGTCACTACCTAGACGGGGTAGTGGAGCGCTCCTCGCACGGATCACTCAGCGAGATGAGTATTCTTCGTCCATCCGGGGAGGACCGGAGCAAGAATGCTCATGGTTTTCCCCTATTTTTTATAAGAGGTGAAGAAGTTTGGGTGACAAAATAAGGGTAGTAATTACCGGGGCAGCTGGTAAGATGGGGAGGGAGATGGTCAGAGGACTTCTTGCTTCCCCTCGCATAGAAGTGGTGGGCGCCGTCGACGTGGTGAAAACAGGCACTGATATCGGCACCTTAAGCGGCTGTACACCGGCTGGAGTTTCCATAACTTCTGACCTGGCGGCCACCCTGGAGGTGACCCGGCCCCAGGTACTGGTAGATTTTACGGTGGCCGAGGCCGCCCTGCATAATGCCCGCGTGGCTGTGGAACACGGGGTGCGACCGGTGATCGGGACCACGGGAATATCCAGGGAGGATTTAGAGGAGCTACATATCCTCTGCGAAGAAAAAGGGCTGGGCGCAGTAGTGGCACCCAACTTCGCTTTAGGGGCCGTGTTAATGATGCATTTTGCCCAACTGGCCGTCCGCTATTTCCCCCAGGCGGAGATTATCGAAATGCACCATGAAGAAAAACGGGATGCCCCTTCGGGAACCGCCCTCAAGACGGCCGAATTGATGGCCGAAGCCCAGGGGCAGGAAGGGGTAACGGGAAGGAGGTTCCCGGAAAGGTTAAAGGGTGTGCGGGGCGGCACCTATAAGGGCTTCCACGTGCATAGTCTTAGGCTGCCCGGGGCCGTGGCCCACCAGGAAGTTATCTTCGGCGGCTGCGGCCAGCTGCTGACCATCCGGCATGACACCATCAGCCGGGAGGCCTTTCTGCCGGGGTTGCTGCTGGCCATTGAAAAAGTCCTGCATTTAAGGGGGGTGGTCTTCGGCCTCGAAAAGCTCCTGGACCTATAGCAGGCGCGGGTCTAATAGGGCCCCAGATAAGCACCTCCGGTCTTGCTCGCACATATATTGCAAGTAACAAGGTGTCAGCAAGCAGGAGGTCGTTCCGGCATGGGTAAGATGCTGGCGGGGATAAAGATAGCCCTACTGGGCGGCGACGCCCGGGAAATAATCCTCCTGCAGGAACTGGTTCGCCTGGGAGCCGAGGTACGGGTGGCGGGATATCCGCCGTTACCGGAACTTAAGGATTGCCTCCTGTTTAAGGAGGCGAGCAATGCCGTCCGCCAGGCAGATGTCCTCATTCTTCCGGTGCCCGGCGCAGATGAGAGGGGCGTCATCAAGGGGACGCTTACCGGTCATACCTTCCGGCTCGATGAAGGCTGGGTGGACGAGGTAGCACCCGGAACCCTCGTGCTGGTGGGTGTAGCCCGGCCGGTACTGAAGAAGGTGGCCCGGGAAAAGGGTTGGAAGCTGGTAGAGACGGCCGAAAGGGATGAAATGGCTATCCTTAACTCGGTTCCCACGGCCGAGGGGGCCATCATGATGGCTCTCCAGGAGATGCCCGTCACCCTCCACGGCAGCGAGGCCTTCGTCTTGGGATTAGGACGAACGGGTTTAACCTTGGCCCATATGCTGGCCGGAATGGGAGCCAGGGTTACGGTGGTGGACCGGGGAGCAGCCGACCGGGCGCGCGCCCTGGCCCTGGGCTGGAGGGCCATTTCCTTCGAGGAACTTCCCACGGCCATCGGCTGGGCACAGGTGGTGTTCAATACCGTGCCGGCCCCTGTGCTGACGGAAGAAGTTCTGGCTGCCGCCTCACCCCAGTGCCTCATCATCGATCTGGCCAGCGCGCCGGGAGGAACGGATTTTGCTGCGGCCCAGAAACTGGGAAGAAGGGCCGTACTGGCTCCCGGGTTACCCGGCAAGGTAGCCCCTCAAACGGCCGGCGAGATTCTGGCCCGGCTGTATCCCCGCTTCATCTTAGATGGCCTGGAACGACTGTAACCCCTACCCGGAGGTGCGTGGCAATGCGACTGATTGGGAAAAAAGTAGGGTTTGCCGTTACCGGGTCTTACTGCACTCTGGAGAAGGTTGTTCCGGAAATTAAGAAATTGGTAGAGGAAGGGGCCGAAGTCTTCCCTATTCTATCCTGGTCAGTAAAGGAAACAGATACCCGTTACGGGACGGCCGCCTTTTGGCAGGGGGAGCTTGAGCGCCTGGCAGGCCGCCCGGCCATCACGACCATCGTCGAAGCAGAACCCATTGGACCCCAGAAGCTTCTGGACGTGCTGGTGATCGCTCCCTGTACCGGGAATACCCTGGCTAAGCTGGCCAATGGGATCACGGACTCTCCGGTTTTGATGGCTGCTAAAGCAGTACTGCGCAACCAGCGGCCGGTGGTGATAGCCATCTCCACCAACGACGGCCTCAGCGCAAATGCGAAGAATCTGGGCCTGCTCCTAAATGCTAAGAACATTTATTGGGTGCCCTTTGGGCAGGATGATCCCTTTAAGAAGGCTAATTCTCTGATCGCCGATATGAGTTTAATAGTGGATACTGTTGTAGCCGCCCTGGCAGGGAAGCAGCTGCAGCCCCTCTTACTGGCTCCTGCCAAGGGGGTGGCCAAAACATCATAGTTTGGAGGGATAGCCAGAGCATGCGCCAACTCAACGTAGCAGTTGTAGGCACCGGTGCGGTGGGGCAGACTATACTGCAAGTGCTGGCCGAGAGGAACTTTCCGGTTGGAAGATTGAAAGTACTCGCTACCAGCCGGTCGGCGGGGAACACGGTAAGATTTAAAGACCAGGACTATACCGTGGAAGAGACGACGCCGGCTTCCTTTGAGGGAGTCGATTTGGCCCTTTTTGCCGGCGGAGAAGCCAGCAAACTTTTTGCCCGCGAAGCCACAGCCCGCGGGGCAGTAGTCATTGACAACAGCAGCACCTTCCGCCTGGACCCCGAAGTCCCCCTGGTAGTGCCGGAGGTAAACCCCCAGGACGTCCGGTGGCATAAAGGGATTATTGCGAATCCCAATTGCTCCACCATCCAGATGGTGGTGGCTCTCAAGCCCCTCCACGACGCGGCGCGCATCA
Organism: Thermanaeromonas sp. C210; assembly: GCF_013167955.1. Lineage (NCBI taxonomy): Bacteria > Bacillati > Bacillota > Clostridia > Neomoorellales > Neomoorellaceae > Thermanaeromonas > Thermanaeromonas sp. C210. The sequence continues at coordinate 104,764 of NZ_BLWF01000004.1, read as the reverse complement.
AACGCGTGGTGGTGGCTACCTACCAGGCGGTTTCCGGGGCCGGCCAGGAGGCCATAGAGGAACTCCGGCAGCAGTCCCGGCAGGTCCTGAAGGGAGAAAAGGAAGTTCGGGGCGCCGTTTTTCCCCATCAGATTGCCTTCAACTGCCTACCCCATATTGATGTATTCCTGGAGAACGGCTATACCAAAGAGGAAATGAAAATGGTCTACGAAACCCAGAAAATCATGGGAGACCCCAGCATTAGGGTCACCGCTACCACAGTGCGAGTACCGGTCTTCAACGGCCACTCGGAAGCAGTTACCGTGGAAACCGAGAGGAAACTGACGGCGGAGGAAGCCAGGGAAATCCTAAGCCGGGCGCCGGGGATAGTAGTGGTAGATGATCCTCAGGCCAAGGCCTATCCCCTGGCCGTCCACGCCTCTGGCAGGGATGAAGTTTTTGTAGGCCGCATTCGCGAAGATATTTCGGTGGAGAGCGGTTTAAGTCTGTGGGTTGTGGCCGACAACCTGCGTAAGGGAGCGGCCACCAACGCTGTGCAGATAGCCGAGGTTCTGCTCCGGGAGGGCCTTCTGTAAAAGCGAGGTGAGATCCCTTGCGGGTCCTCGTACAAAAGTTCGGCGGTTCTTCCGTGGCGAAGGCCGAAGACCGCCAAAGGGTAGTACAGCAAGTCCTCAAGGCGCGGCAGGCAGGCTACAGCGTGGTAGTAGTGGTTTCCGCCATGGGAAGGCGGGGCGCGCCCTATGCCACTGATACGCTGCTGGACTTAATTGCGGGTCAGGAGGTGGGTGAAAGGGAAAAAGACCTGCTTCTTTCTTGCGGCGAGATCATATCTGGTGTAGTGCTGGTAGGGGCCCTTAAGGAGGCGGGCTTACCGGCCGTATGCCTGACCGGGGCCCAGGCGGGTATTATTACCGACGGCCATTTCGGCGATGCCCGCATCATCCGGGTGGAGCCGCAGCGCGTCCGCCGGGAGCTGGAGGCGGGCCGGGTGGTAGTGGTGGCCGGCTTCCAGGGAGTTTCGGCAGAGGGGGAGATTACCACCCTGGGCCGGGGTGGGAGCGATACCACCGCAGCCGCCCTGGGGGTGGCCCTGGAGGCAGAAGCGGTAGAAATCTTTACCGACGTGGATGGCCTCAAGACCGCCGATCCACATATTGTGGAAGATGCCAAGACCCTGCGGACCGTCACCTATAACGAGTTGTGCCAGCTGGCCTACGAAGGGGCCAGGGTGATTCACCCCCGGGCCGTAGAAATTGCCCGGGAGAAAAACATACCCCTGCGCATCCGCTCCACCTTTAACGATGACCCGGGCACCCTGGTGGTGGCCTCCCAGGCGGTTTTCGGGGGCACCCGCATTGGCGGCGACCGGCTGATCACGGGCATTACCAACGTTGGAGGATTAACTCAGCTCCGGGTTAAGCTGACCGGAGAAAAGAAGGCCAGGGATCTGTTTTGCCATCTCGCGTCCGAAGGGATAAGTGTCGATTTTATCAACCTCTTCCCGGATGAAGCTATCTTCACGGTGAGCAACAAGGTGGCCGAGCGGGCGCTGGCTTCGTTAAGGGAACAGGGGTTTGACGTTGAAGTGCGCCCTAATTGTGCCAAGGTGGCTGCCGTCGGCGCCGGCATGCGCGGGGTTCCGGGGGTTATGGCGGCCATCGTTACGGCCTTGGCCCAGGAAGAGGTTGCCATATTACAATCCGCCGACTCTTACACGTCCATCTGGTGCCTCGTAGACGAAGCCCACATGGAGAAAGCTGTGCGGGCCCTTCACCGCCAGTTTAAACTCAGCGCCTAGAAATTGCGGAGGTGATAGTCCTTGGTAAAGTGGGGCCGCATTCTCACAGCCATGGTGACCCCCTTTAAGCAGACCGGGGAGCTGGATCTCGAGGGAGCCAGGAAGTTGGCTTCCCACCTGGTGGAGCATGGCAGCGACGGCCTGGTGGTCGCCGGCACCACGGGGGAATCGCCGACTTTGACCCATGAGGAAAAGATAGCCCTCTTCGCAGCGGTAAAGGAGGCGGTAGGGGACAGGGCGGTAGTCATTGCCGGCACAGGGGGTAATTCTACCTCCGCCAGCATTGAACTTTCCCGGGAGGCCGAGAAAGTGGGCGTGGACGGTCTGATGCTGGTGGTCCCCTACTATAACCGGCCGTCCCAGGAAGGTCTATACCGGCACTTCAAGGCCGTGGCCGAGGCCACTTCCCTGCCTATTATCCTCTACAACATTCCTTCCCGGACCGGGCGCAACATGGAGGCTGACACTACTTTGAAACTGGCGGCCATCGATAATGTTGTGGCCGTAAAGGAGTCCAGCGGGGACCTGGACCAGGTGACGACCATTTTGCGGAATGCCCCGGAAGGCTTTTTGGTCTACAGCGGGGATGACTCCCTGACCCTCCCCCTAATGTCCGTGGGGGGGTACGGCATTGTCAGCGTGGCCGCCCATGTGGTAGGAGAGCGCATGCAGGCCATGGTCCGGGCCTACGTCCAGGGTAATACCGCTGAGGCGGCAGCCATTCACCAGGAGCTTTTCCCCGTCTTCAAGGCCCTGTTCGTTACTACCAACCCCGTCCCCGTCAAGGCGGCCCTCAACATGCTGGGCCTGCCTGCGGGTCCGGTACGCCTGCCTCTGGTAGAGGCGACGGCGGCCGAAAAGGAAAAAATAACTCAGGCCCTCCGGTCTGCGGGGCTTCTTTCCTGAAGGAAGAAAGTGGTAGGTAATGGCGGTGCAGCGGTTGCTGTATGGGCAGAAATAGGCTATAATAATATACAGCTGGTGTTGAGCGGTGTATACAAACCGGGCCGGCAGTAAACGCCCGGTTTTTTATTGGTCAAAATGACAAACGGAGGTGGATTGATGGGCGAAAACGAGCAAAGAGTATCTCTAATTCCCCTGGGCGGCCTCGGGGAGATCGGCAAAAATATGCTGGTTATACGGTACGGCAACAGCATTTTGGTCATCGACTGCGGTTTGATTTTTCCGGAGGATGAAATGTTCGGCGTTGATGTGGTCATACCGGATATCACTTATTTGCTCGAGAACCGGCACATGATAAAGGGCATTATCGTGACCCATGGCCATGAAGACCACATCGGGGCGCTACCCTATGTTCTGCGGGAGATCAATGTTCCAGTATACGGCACTAAGCTGACATTGGCCCTTATCCAGGCTAAACTGAAGGAGTACGGATTAACCAGCGTTCGCCTGCACCAGGTGAAACCCCGGGATACCTTGAAGCTTGGCCCCTTCCGTGTCGAGTTCCTGCGGGTTAGTCACAGCATAGCAGACTCTGTGGGTCTGGCCGTGCATACTCCGGTGGGCACTATAGTCCACACGGGGGATTTCAAGATCGACCACACCCCCATCGACGGGGAGGTCTTTGATTTTTACAAGTTCGCCAAACTGGGGGAGCAGGGCGTCCTGGTGCTCCTTTCGGACAGCACTAACGTGGAACGACCCGGTTTTACCATGTCGGAGCGCACGGTAGGTAATACCATCGACGAGGTTATTCGCCAGGCCAAAGGCCGGGTCTTAGTTACCAGCTTTGCTTCGAATATTCACCGGGTGCAGCAGGTTATTTCCATCGCCCATAAGTACAACCGCAAGGTGGCCATCGTGGGCCGCAGCATGGTAAACGTGGTGAACATCGCCGCTGAGCTGGGATATCTAAATATACCGCCGGGAACGCTGGTGGAACTTGATGAGCTCATTCATCTTCCCAAGAATCGTTCGGTTATCATATCTACCGGCAGCCAGGGAGAGCCCATGTCGGCTCTGTTCCGGATAGCCATGGGAGAGCACCGGCAAGTGGAAATAGTGCCCGGTGATACGGTGATTATTTCCGCCCTCCCTATACCAGGAAACGAAAAGCTGGTGGCCCGCACCGTGGACCACCTCTTTAAGCAGGGAGCGGATGTTTACCACGAAGCGGTGGCCGGGATCCACGTTTCCGGTCACGCCAACCAGGAAGAGTTGAAACTTATGATCAGCCTGGTCAAACCCCGGTTCTTTGTTCCCGTCCACGGCGAGTACCGTATGCTCATTAAACACGCCCGCCTAGCCCAGGAGCTCGGTATTCCGGAGGAAAATATATTCGTGGCCGAGAACGGCCAGGTTCTGGAATTTAGCCGGGACAAGGGCCAGGTGGCCGGCCGGGTTCCCGCCGGCCGAATTCTGGTAGACGGCCTGGGAGTGGGGGATGTCGGCAATATCGTTTTGCGGGACCGTAGGCAGCTGGCCCAGGACGGCATCCTCATTGTGGTCTTGACCCTTAACAAGGATACGGGAACCATCCTGGCCGGTCCCGATATTGTTTCGCGGGGCTTCGTCTATGTGCGGGAGGCCGAGGAACTCCTCGAGGAAGCCAAGGCCAGGGTCCGGCAGGTTTTGGAAAGGTGCGAGGAACGGAAAATCACCGACTGGTCGACCATCAAGGCCAATATAAGGGATATTCTTAGTAAGTTCTTGTATGAAAAGACCCGGCGCCGCCCCATGATCCTGCCCATTATCATGGAAGTTTAATCTACTTCGGCTCTGAGGCCTGAACCCGTCCTGCGCGGGTCCAGGCCTACTTTTTCGGCCCGCCAGTAAAGGCACCTTGCCCCGGTCGTATTTTTGTACCTGCCGGCTCCCATACTAAAAGGGAGGAGTTTAAATTTGTTATCGGAGGTAGGCCAAATGCAAGACCAACCGCTACAGCCCCCCTCTAAAGAAGAGCCCAACGGCCAGAGGAGACAGGTGACGGCTCGCCCGGCCAACAGGAAGCTGGAAAATATTCGCGAGCTGGGGCAGACGACCGTCCCGGAAGTTAAGAGCGAGATTCATTGTCTGCCCATCGTGGGGCAGATAGAGGGCCATCTGGTTCTACCACCCCAGAATAAGGCCACTAAGTACGAGCACGTCCTTCCCCAGCTGGTAGCCGTGGAACAGGACCGGGACATCAAGGGCCTGTTGGTGGTGTTGAATACCGTCGGCGGTGATGTAGAAGCGGGCCTCGCCATAGCCGAAATGCTGGTGAGCATGTCCAAACCCGTTGTATCCCTGGTCCTGGGGGGTGGACACAGCATAGGGGTGCCCATCGCGCCTAAGTAGCGAATATATTCTACTCCGTCCGTTTGCCCAACACCTGAATAACATCCTCAGGTTCCTCTACCAATTGCCGGACAGGATATAAGTTAAAGCCCTGACCTAAACAGTGGGGGCATCTGACGGGCACTGTTACTTTCTTTCCCATGAACTCAATAAAGGAAATAGGTATTGGAGGGACGTTTGTCAGCCGGAGTATCTGATAGGGCGTGAGGTGACGCTTGAGCGCGATTTCTAGCGCCTCCCTGGAGACGTGGAAAATGACATGAGCTGGTGTACTGACCTGATCAAGCCTGACGCCAGTACTCTCCTGAGAAACGAAAAGGGGATAAGGAGTTCTTCGGCGAATATGTTGGTCTGCCTCTCTTCCTCAGCGTCGCAATAAAGGCCGGAGGAATCGACCGGTATGCGATTTCTCGACCGCGGCCACCTGCTCCGGCGTGCCCTCAGCGATCACCTCCCCACCGGCTTCACCGCCCTCGGGACCCAGGTCGATGATCCAGTCGGCGCACTTAATGACGTCTAAGTTGTGCTCGATGACGATGACGGTGTTGGCGGCGTCAACCAGCCCCTGGAGGACCTTGATCAGCTTAGCCGTAATCACACTGGCACCCGATTTCGATGATGCTCTTCCCGAGGACATCCTGAAGGCTTTTGAGCAATGTGGTGATAGCCTACGATATGGACTATAAGAGCAACAAGACGGTAGCCACCGCCAAAAGAATGCTGGCGGCAGAATTGAGCAAAATGGGCATAACGGTGCGGGAGACGGTTTGGGAAGCCAGGTCTAAGGAGGAAAAAGGGATAGACAATGCCCTGGTGGCCAGGTTGGAATTAACAACAATTTTGACCACGTGACCTAAAGTTTGAAAATACTGGTATGCAGTTGTGGCCATAGTGTATAATAGTGGCAGGGGTGATTACTAACGTGGCCGTTGAGGACAAGAGCAGTCAGATAAGCTACCGAGTCATTCGCCACTACCCAGACGATGAGGAACAACGCTTGTTAGAACGCTGTCGTGATCTTATTCGCGAAGTTGTTCCAGGTGCGACAGTAATATTATATGGCTCCAGGGCTCGTGGTGATGCCGAAGCCGATTCGGACTATGATGTACTAATCCTTACGAAAGGACCTGTTAATTGGCACCTGGAAGATGCGATTCGCGAGAAACTTTATCCGCTGGAGTTAGAGACAGGAGCAGCTTTGTCTATAGCGGTTTTTAGCGAACAGGAGTGGAATTCCCCTCTATACCAGGCTATGCCTTTCACCCAGAACGTAAAACGTGAGGGGATAGTTCTGTGAAAGAAGAAATTGAACGGTTAGTCCTATACAGGATGGAACGCGCTAAAGAAGCTATAACTGAGGCGGAATTGCTTTTTTCAGAAGGCCATATATGTACTTCCGTTAACCGGTTATATTATGCTTGTTTCTACGCTGTTTCTGCCATTCTCCTTGCCCAGGGTTACTGGTCAGCCAAACATTCAGGTATCCGTTCGCTTTTCCATCAGAAGATCGTAAAAGCTGGTTTGGTTAACCCTTCGGCCGGAACATTATATAACAGACTGTTCGATGCCCGCCAGAAAGCTGATTATGCCGACCTGGTCAAATTTGAAGCCGATATTGTTGCTACCTGGTTTGATGAAGTAAAATCTTTTGTCGATCAGATTGAAACTCTTGTGGTTAAAGAGATTCGGAGTCCTGATTGATCTATCCAGCGGTAGAAAGTAAATTGATTGCAGCAAAGCACCCGGTAGGGAACCCTGCCGGGCGTTTTATTTCGCCACCAGGCGCTGGCTTCGGCCAGGGCCTGGCGGCCATATATACGGGACCAGGATTACAAAGGAAGGCCTGCCAGCGCAGGCTTTCCTGATTCCAGGGACCAGGTAAACCCGAGTTCGACAGTTACTAGGTGAATAATAAGCGCAACAGCTTGTTGCGCAAGGGTTTCAGGGATCGGCTTTTTGAGCTCGTGTTACTAGGGACTGCTTTTGGCCTTTTATTTCAACCGCGATTATTTGCGGCGGCTCCTTTATCCCGAGGGCCTTAAAGATATGCTGCTGTGGTGGGGTTGTTTCCGTCCTTTGAAGGACCCTGCCCTCAGGACCAACAAATTCGCCCAGGTGCATGCGTTCTAGGGTCTGGCGGATGTTCCGCCAGCTATCCTGCACTTTCGTTTCAGCTACCCGGATTAGGAGCAGCCCTAGCCAGCACAGGAGGACGTGGGCATGGATGCGGTCGCTCAGACGATGATAAATAGGCCGCAGCTCTAGCGACTGCTTCATGGTGCGGAAGGCGTCTTCTACTTCGAGAAGCTGCTTATATCCCAGGGCTACGTCTTCAGCACTTAAGGTATCGTCAGAGGTTCTTAACAGGTATTTGCCGTCCAGCTTTTCTTCGGCTTTTACCTTGGCCATATCGACATACGGTTGACCCTTCTTGTCGGTCTTGAGATAGCGGCCATAGGTGGGGTGGGCGATGAGTTGACAACAGGCTTTGGTATGGGGTTCGCCTTTAAGGTCCCCGATAGCCCTTAGTTCTTCTTTGAGGCGGGCCAGGATTTCCTCACGCTCCAGTCTGTCTTTTTCTGCTTCTTTAGGGTTGCGTACCAGGATATACCGTACCCTTTTTTCACCGTCGCCGACAATAACTTCTTTAACTTCAAGGTTATCTCTGACGGTTTTGTAACGGCCCGGCCGGGCCAGGGCCTCTGCCACTGTATCTTTGCCGCCGCGCATCTTTTCACCGGCAATATAATGGCCGCCGGCGCGCTGGAGGTAACGGAGATTATCTTCCGAAGCAAAACCGCGGTCAACAACGGTGATGACCCGGCCCAGTTGCCAGCCCACCAGGTCCTTTTTGACTTGCTCGATTACCGCCATGTCGGCGGTATTGCCCGGCCAGACCCAGCAGCGTACCGGTAGGCCTCCCCTCGTGACAGCCAGACCTATTACAGCTTGCGGTAAATCCGGCCGGTGGTCCTTAAAGTTGCCTTTACGGCGTAAGTGCTGCTTGTTATCTTCAGGATTATCCTCTTCCTCTACTTCAAAGTAGGTTGAGGTGGTATCGAAGTATAAGAGATCGACTTCCAGGTTAAAGAGGTGGGCCACGGAGAAGAAGATATCCTTTTGCAGTTCTTCAGCAGCTTCCAGTAAGAAGTCCATGGCCCGGTAAAGGTTTTGCACCGGCACCTCCGCAAGGCCGGGAATGAAAACATCGTGGCTGACCCAATCCTCGGTCTTAAGTTTACTGGCTGGGTTCAAAGCCCGGTTGGCTACCATAGCGAAAATGGCCCGTTCGACCGGCGCCTGGAACTTACGTTTGGCCAGCAATCCGGCCAAAACCCGGTTGATACCCAGCCGGTTCCAGAGCTCGTTTAACACCCAGACGCCACCCATAGGCCGGCTGGAGATGAATTTCAGGGGAGTGCCGCCATTTAACTCTGCCTGGGTGCATAAAGCCTCTTCCGGTCCCAAAAAACGCGTAATACTCTTTACCAGGCGGACCAGGGCTTCCCGGTCTACCTCCTCTTCACGGCCGAAGTTGTAGAGTACTTTAGCTTTCGGGTAGCCGGCTTTAGGGTCCCAGACGTTGTGGGCCAGCTGAATATAACGGACAACAGAGCCGTCCTTGTTCTTGCGGGAAACAGTTCGTATGTACATGTCTATATTATAGCCCATGTACTACCTTATCATCAAGGGATAAACTCTCAATCGTGTGCCTATACAGTTTTTCATTTTTGGACTTCCCCGAAACCGAAAACCCTTGATTTATAAGGCTTCTTCACCTAAAAAGCACCCATTTTTGCCTAGCAACTGTCGAACTCGGGTAAGACGATATAATACAAATGGGTAACTTGGTGGGAAGCCAGGGAGATTACACGGGAGGTGACACAGGTGCAGGCCCTTTTTTAGGAGCCTTTTTGCACCGCAAGCTTCATGGACATATCCAGCATCATCGGTTTGTCCCTAGCTGTACTTGCCCTTCTGGTTGCCATACTGATGGAAGGCATAAGCCTTAGTGGAATGCTAAATCTGCCAGCCTTAGTAATAATCTTAGGTGGTACCATCGGGGCTACCATGTTCTCTTTCCCTATGCGGGAGATCCAGCGTGTTCCAGCCCTTTTGATTAAGGCCTTCACTCGGGATGAAATCAACATAGATGAGTTAATCGATAATCTAGTACGTTTAGCAGAAATAGCCAGACGCGAAGGGCTCATAGCTTTAGAATCCCACGCTAATCAAGAAGAAAATTCCTTCTTAAGGAACGGCTTGGGATTCGCCGTAGATGGAATAGATCCTGAAGAGATACGCCGCGTTATGGAAAATGAAATAATTCAACGCCAGCGCCAAGCTAAACAGGCAGCCGCTATCTTTGAGACAGCCGGTGGTTATGCGCCCACTATGGGTATTATAGGTACTGTAGTGGGCCTAGTACACGTGCTAAGCAATATAAGCGATGTGAATCAACTCGCCGGGTCCATCGCTGTAGCCTTCCTGGCCACCTTCTATGGAATCGCCAGCGCTAATATTTTGTGGCTACCCATTGCCGGTAAGCTCAAAGCCAAAGCAGCAGAGGAAATGGTAGCTAATCAGATAATACTTGATGGTGTATTAGGTATTGTGCAGGGCAAAAACCCGCGCCTTATCCGGCGGGAATTGGAAATACTTAAACTCTAGGAAAAGCCGTCCCCCGAACGGCGCCGGGAAGAATAGAGGGGGGAGGGGTGTTAGTTGCGTTCTTGGGATAAAATGGATCCGGATGAGGGCCATGGTGGAGGCCACGAAACAGCCGGTATCATGCGCTGGCTTTTGACTTACGCCGATCTGATTACCCTCCTCATGGCTTTCTTCATCGTAATGTATGCCATTTCTAAGGTAGATACAGTGCGTTATCAGCAACTTGTCCAGGCCCTAGCCCAAATTTTTGCCGGGGGTTCGGCAATGATTCTGCCTGAACTAGGCGGTGGTTCCTCCGTAGTCCCGCTCGAGGAACCCGGCGACCCCCTCGCTACTCTAGCCGCAGGGATAAGCGAATACATCGCTGAGCAGGGACTTAAAAACGAAGTTTACATTACCATAACTGAGCAGGGAGTTATAATAAGCTTTACTGGGTCCGTCCTCTTCGATAAGGGAGAGGCCAAGCTACGACCAGAAGCCCTGCCTATTTTAGATAAAATCGCAGCCCTTTTAAAAACGGTACCCAACTACGTTGGTGTCGTAGGTTCTACTGACGATCTACCTATTAATACCATTCAGTTCCTCAGTAACTGGGAGCTTTCGGTTATCAGGGCTACGACTGTAATACGCTACTTTACGGAAAATGCAGGCCTAAATCCCACCCGCTTTGTAGCCTTAGGTTATGGAGAATATCACGCGCTCTTTCCCAATACTAGCGAGGAAAACCGTAAAAAGAACAGGCGCGTGGATGTTATTATCTATAAGCATAATCCTTTCCTAACCGGTAACGCAAACCAAAATCCTACTTCTAATTCTAAGTCTCCTTCACCCTAGGAAGGGCTGGCTAAAAGATGTCCAAACTCGAACCCCTATATGATAAGCGCTATCAATGCCTCTTCTGCCAGCAGAAATTTACCAATAAGAAGGTGCGCTTAATTTCTATACGCCAGGTAGGGCGCGACAGCGATTTTTGTGGCTATTTCGAGGGGGAAAACCCTTACTTTTATGATGTGGCTGTGTGTCCCCATTGCGGATATGCTTTTACGGCGAACTTCGGGCCGGTGAAAAAGGACCGGCGGGAACTTATTACAGAGCAATATATAAAAAAGATCAAGTACAAAGATTATACTGGCCGGCGAGATTTACCCACGGCTATTAAAGTATATAAGCTGGCTTACCTAACCGGCACTCTAAATCAAGAAAAAAGTTCCCTCCTCGCCAGCCTCTGCCTGAGGCTAGGCTGGTTCTACCGCTATAGCCACGAACCTAAGGAAGAGCACCGTTATCTCCGCCGGGCCAGCGAACTTTATCAAGAAGCCTACGCCCAGGAAGATACCAAGACGACCGAGGAAGCCCACCTGTGGCTCTACCTCATAGGTGAAATAGAGGGGAGGCTGGGAAATTATGTTGTAGCCCGCCAGTGGCTTAGCCGCCTCCTGCACGTACCTAGCTTGGAGCCTTATCTGCGCAACTTGCTCATGGAGATATGGGAGTATTATAAGGAGAAGATCGCCGAAGACAAGTCGGAAAATCAATAAGGGGCGTGTCCGCCCCCTTTTATTCACCTCAGTTCCCGGCAGGACGCTATCTGTTCCCGCTTGGCCCCTCGGGCGAAGGATTTCTCATGATATCGGTTGAGGAGAAATCGCACATCCACAGGTGAAAGCTTCTTCTCCGGCCGGATGAGGGCAGCAGCCACGATAAGTCCAGTTAAGGGATCGCTAGCGTACAATGCGCGGCTTAAGCGAGCCTTCCGGTGAAGATCATGGGCTTCATTATGGGCTTTTACAGCATAGACGATCTCTGGGTCCAGCCCTTCTCGCTCCGAAATCCCCCCGCCCACCAGGCTATGGCGCTGGGGATTATCCTTAGTTTCCTCTTAAATCTATATCATGGGTGAGCCCGGCCAGTCCCCATTTATCCTCATCTTCGCCAAAATGCCTGGCCAGGGCCCGCATAATAGCCTCCACAGCCAAGGAATGCTTAATGAGGTTGGGTGTCTTTAAATATTGATTTTAAATATTGATGTAGAAGCTTTAGAGCATCCTCGCTTTGCACAACAGCACACTCCTAAGTCTCTTTCCAAGTCATTACACGAAAAGCCTAGCTAACACTAAGGTTATAGGACTGATGAGCTTAACAAGAACCTGTAAGGAAGGCCCTGCCGATCCTTACGGGTCTCCCCCTGTATCATCTACCACCCCGGCCTTATGGGCCTCGGAACCTTTACCTCCATAATTGCCTAATTCAATGAATTTCTTGGCGTTATCCCACGCACCGCCCCCGTTGTTAAGGAAGTATCATAAGGAAGGCCGCCGCGGCTTCCGCCTTCAGAATCAAGCCTACAAGCATGGGAGTTACCACTACTACCATACCTGACAATACCATTTCCTTTAAGGCCCCACGGGTCACTATGTCTGCGCAGTTCCCATACTGGGCCTGGCTTTGCCTTCCATAAGACCAGGATACTTATGGGTTATTCCTTGGCCTTTGGCCCAGACGTAGGTAACATTATAGGAAATCTTAGTTGGATATGGTTTCGCCAGGTAGGACTAACTCCTAATCCCGACTACGCGTCTGGCATTCCCCATCAAGTATTTGCTGCCTTTCAGTTAATGTTTGCCATAATTACACCAGCTTTAATATCTAGAGCTATTGTTGAAAGAATGCGCTTTCCCGCTTATCTCTTGTTCGTTCTGCTTTGGGCAACTTTTGTTTATGATCCTTTAGCCCATTGGGTATGGGCCGTAAATGGGTGGTTGCGCAATCTAGGGGGCTCTGGACTTTGCAGGAGGCACGGTGGTGCATATCAGCGCTGGTGTGGCCGGTCTAGTGGGCGCTCTGGTTTTAGGTCCCAGAATGGACTATGGCAAGCTTCCCATGCCTCCCCATAATTTACCTATGACAGTTATGGGAACGGCCCTTTTATGGTTTGGGTGGTTTGGCTTCAATGCCGGTAGTGCTTTGGGAGCGTCTGAACTAGCGGTCAGTGCCTTCATTACTACCAATACGGCAGCAGGAGCGGCTGTCCTGGGTTGAATATTTACCGAGTGGATGCTTCATGGAAAACCGACCGTATTGGGAGCAGCAAGTGGTGCTGTTGGAGGGTTGGTAGCCATTACCCCTGCCGCGGGTTACGTAACACCCTTGGCCTCTATAATTATCGGCCTAATAGCCGGAATACTGTGTTGCCTTGCCGTGAGCATTCTAAAGAGAAGAATCGGTTATGATGATGCCCTCGACGTCTTTGGTTGTCATGGTATAGGAGGTACGTGGGGGTCCCTGGCCACCGGTCTGTTTGCCTCGCAAGCTGTAAATCCGGCAGGTAACAACGGGCTGTTTTATGGTAATCCCTCCCCCTATTATTAACGCAGTTAATAGCGGTTCTTGCGGCTTGGGTCTTTGTCGCTGCAGCTACTTTTGTAATCCTTAAAGTAGTGGGGTTGCTTACGCCTTTAAGGGCCAGCACTGAAGAGGAAGAAGTAGGTTTGGATCTCTCACAGCACGGAGAGGACGCCTATCCAGATATGTCCACAGCAGCGTTGCGGTTTGTCAACGGAAACGAAGGCCGCGTGGCAGCAGGGGGTAGGTAAGGGCATATCTTAAAACTTTAAAAAAGAAAAGGAGAGTTTATGTGGAAGATTGAGGCTGTAATTCGTCCTGAAAGGCTGGAAAAAGTTAAAAAGGCTCTTGGACGGTTTGGAATCGGGGGATGACTGTAACCCATGTTATTGGCTGCGGGCTGCAGAAAGGTAAAACAGAAGTTTATCGAGGCAGCGTTTATACTATAGACCTCCTCCCTAAGGTTAAACTTTAGATAGTATTACCGGAACAGTACGTGGAAGAAGCCTTGAACATTTTAATAGAAAATGCTAAGACAGGACACATAGGTGATGGGAAAATATTTGTTTATCGCGTCGAAGATGCCATCCGAATCCGCACCGGTGAACGAACAAGCCATTTAGATAATAACTTGGCCCATTTGGGGCCAAAGAAATCGGTGCCATTAAGGTAATGACCCGCCTTTAAGAAGTCAATCTCTACTTTGCGTCCTAACGCCTCCCCCCTTTAAACTTGCGACATGGGGGGAGGCGTACCCTCCTTTCCTTAAATGAATACCCACTAACATTATGATCTCTTTCATCTCATTTGCAGCAGGTAGCAACATATGTGACCGGCCACGGTTGCGAGAAAGCCTGTTCTTCCTAACCCCTGATACGGCCAGTTATGGCGGCTGGTTAGTAACGGTATTTTTGTACGCTAATATAAAAAGCCAGGGGTTAGGTTTGTTGCGTTAGATAAAGGGAAGGGAAGCGCCAACGTGGAATCTACAAAAATGTGAATGCTAGGATATTCCTAAAACAGAGGCCGGCCAAACCAGCGCTCTGGTGTGGATGGGCCTATCTTATCTACGGTTTTCCCACCTTCCGCTCTCCATTTAACCGGCCAATCCGCCTGGGGGCGGACGGCCTTGACCGCAGCCGGTAGCAGGGGTGGCGAGAGTGATCATTGATATCTGCCCGGAAACTCTCCCCCGGATTAGAAATCCGGTCCTAGCCAAGTATGCCGGAACATACCTTCAGATATATGAAGATTTTTTGCACCAAGTCCGACGGACCGGTATAGAAATAGCCGAGGACAACTGGCAAGAAGAAACCAAGAATCGGATAGAGAACCTGCGCCGTAAGGGTGTAGTAGTTCGGAACGATGCTAAGAGCCTGTATATAAACCGCATCTCACCTGCTTGCCTGGCCTGCCGGAAGGGTGTGGGAAGCCTCACCTTATTCCTTTCCCTGCAGTGTCACCGCCGCTGTTTCTTCTGCTTTAATCCCAACCAGGAGAACTACGACTATTACAGCCAAAATAAAAGGGACTGTCTCCGGGAACTAGATTACTTACAAAGGGCCGGGCAGGAAATAACCCACCTGGCGTTAACGGGAGGAGAGCCCCTTCTCCACCCGGCAGAAATGCTGGCCTTTTTCCGCGCTGCCAAAGAAAAATTTCCCGGTGTTTATACCCGCCTATATACGGCTGGAGACCTGGCCGACCGCCACATGCTGGCAGCCCTGCAAGGGGCCGGCCTGGATGAAATTCGTTTTAGCATAAGGCTCCACGACCCAGAGGGGGTGCGGCAGCGCACCTTCAAGCATATAGCCCTGGCGCGGGATTATATCCCTCGGGTAATGGTGGAAATGCCGGTTCTGCCCGGAACCGTACCCGAGATGCAAGGGATATTATTGGAGCTGGAACGACTAAACATTTTTGGGATTAACCTTCTGGAATTCTGCTACCCATTTAACAATGCCGACGTTTACAGGGAAAAGGGGTACAAGATTAAGAATCCTCCTTACCGGGTGCTTTACAACTACTGGTACGGCGGAGGACTCCCGGTGGCCGGGAGCGAGCTGGACTGTTTGGAACTGATGGATTTTGCCCTCGAACAGGGGCTAAAAATCGGTATCCACTATTGCTCTTTAGAAAATAAAAATACCAGCCAGATCTACCGGCAAAACTACGGCCACGGGGCAGCGCCCTTTCTCCATTTTTCTCCCCGTGATTACTTTATTAAGTCGGCCAAAGTGTTCGGCGGCGACATCCCGCGGGTCCTGAGGGTATTCAAGAAGAGGAACTATCGCTGGTATAACCTCAACAAGACATTCCAATTTCTGGAGTTTCATGTAAACCAGGTTAAAGAGCTAAAAGGCCTGGAAGTGGAAGTAGGCATATCCACTAGCGTCATGGAGGAGCGCGAGGATGGCAGCTACTTACGCGAATTAAAGATCCAGTTGACCTGGCCGGAGATATTTGATCCGGCAGCCGATGTTTAGCCCGGTTTCGGGGAAGGGGGTAGTCAGGAAACCGTTGGGAGGGCAAGAGGTCTGGGTGATTGCCCTCGGTTGTTAAGAATCTTACAATAAGGAGGCGCACGTCATGGCGGAGGAAACCAAATTCTGGCCCAAAACTATTTCCAGGCGTAAATTCTTAGCCTTGAGCGCCGCTGCCGCCGGTGGAGCGGCTGCCCTGCTGACCATGCCCCTGGGGAAAAGGGCGGGTGCAAATGCTAATGCGGCAACCGGGGATGACGGCGTAAAAATTGTTCCAACTTCCGGCGCCCATAACTGCGGCGGCCGTTGCATCGTCAAAGCCCATGTCAAAGACGGCGTGATCGTACGAATTACCACCGACGATGCTCCAGACACCGAAGACCTGCCGCAGCTGCGCGCCTGCCTCCGGTGTCGGTCCTACCGCAACCGTTTGTACCATCCCGATCGCCTGAAATATCCCATGAAGCGGGTCGGCAAACGGGGGGAGGGAAAATTTGAGCGCATTAGCTGGGATGAGGCCCTCACTATCATTGCTGAACATATCAAACGTGTCATGCAGGAGTATGGACCGGAAGCCATATATATACACTATGCTTCTGGTAACGCCGGGAAAACGGCAGAAAGGGTGTGGATGCAGCGCCTCCTGGGCCTGTACGGTGGTTATCTAAATTACTACGGTACCTATAGTACCGCCCAGACGCAGATGGCGACACCTTACACCTACGGCACCATCAGTACAGGCAACAGCCGGGAAGACTGGGTCAATTCCAAGTTGATTATCCTTTGGGGCTGGAATCCCGCTGAAACTATTCACGGCACCAACACCATCTATTACCTACGGCGGGCCAAGGATGCCGGTGCCAAGATAATTGTTATCGACCCGCGCTATACCGACACGGCCATTAACCTGGCCGACGAGTGGATCCCTATCCGGCCCACTACGGATAACGCCCTTATGGATGCCATGGCCTACGTAATGATAACGGAAAACCTGCACGATCAGGCTTTCCTGGACAAATACTGCCTCGGTTTCGACGAGGAGCACATGCCGCCGGGAATACCTCCGGGCAACTCCTATAAGAGCTATGTCTTAGGGCTGGGCGAAGATAAAACGCCCAAGACACCGGAATGGGCTGAGGCCATCACTGGGGTGCCCAAAGAGAAGATTATCCAGCTGGCGCGGGAGTACGCCACCATGAAACCGGCTGCTCTCATTCAGGGTTGGGGCCCCCAGCGGCAGGCCTATGGAGAACAGTTCGTCCGCGGAGGTACCGTCCTGGCGGCCATGACGGGCAACGTCGGTATTAGCGGCGGCTGGGCCTCGGGCGCCGGCTACCAGGCGCGGGGGCAGAAGGTCGGCAGCATTCCAGTAAACAATCCGTGCAAGGCCAGCATTTCCTGCTTTATCTGGCCGGACGCCATTAAGCGGGGCAAGGGTATGGGGGCCAAGGACGGGGTCCAAGGGGTAGAGCAATTATCGGCGAACATTAAGATAATCTTTAATCTGGCCGGCAATACGTTAATCAACCAGCATTCTGACTGCAACGGTACTGCCAAACTGCTCCAGGATGAAAGCCTCGTGGAGTTGATTGTGGTTAGCGAACATTTCATGACCCCCAGCGCCAAGTTTGCCGATGTCCTCCTACCGGCAGATAATCCCATGGAAAGGGATGACATAGTAACCCCATGGGGGTTCGGAGACTATGTCCTTTTTATAAACAAAGCAGTGGATACGGTTTTCGAGTGCCGCAACGGTTATGACTGGATTAGCGATCTGGCCGAGAAGCTGGGCATTAGGGAGCAGTTCACCGAAGGGAAGACACTGGAAGACTGGTTGCGCTATATCGTGGACGCAACCCGGAAAAACCATCCGGAGTTTCCCACCTACGAAGAGTTCAAACAAAAGGGTTATTATCGGTGGCAATATCCGGAACCGGCCATTGCCTTCAAAGAGCAGATAGAAGATCCCGACAACAATCCCTTCCCCACACCGTCGGGCAAGATTGAGATTTTCTCCGAACGTCTATGGAAAATGAACAATCCCGAGGAGATACCGGCTGTACCGAAATATATTCCTTCCTGGGAGGGACCCCAGGATCCCCTGCGGGAGAAATATCCCCTGCAGTGTATCACTCCCCATTATCGCCGCCGCTCTCATTCAACTTTTGACAACGTGCCGTGGCTGGAGGAAGCGGCTCCCCAGGTGGTATGGATTAACCCGATAGATGCTGAGGTCCGGGGTATAAAAGATGGGGACAAAGTAAAGGTGTTCAATGACCGGGGAGCTATGATCATCTGCGCCAAGGTTACCCCGCGGATTATGCCGGGGGTGGTTTCCGTACCCCAGGGCGCCTGGTGGACGCCTGATGCCGACGGCATCGATCAACGGGGCTGTGCCAATGTCATTACCAAGTACCATCCCAGTCCCCTAGCCTTCGGCAATCCCCAGCACACCAACCTGGTAGAGGTTGTCAAAGCTTAGGGATGGTGAAAAAAGGGCTAAGGGAACAAGGGTAGGCAAGCCCCGGGAAAAGAAGGAGAGGGGGCGACGGTATATTAGTATATTCCGTCCCGGGCGATAATGTGTTAGCCCAGAGCCCAAGAAAATCCCTGCCCGGTACTTGGGTGCCGGGCAGGGACGTTTTTCTTACTATTGAGGTCAACACGGCAAGGCGTATACCGTGAACCGGATCGTCCCGGCCTCAAAAAAGCCCGTATAATAAGTGGGATACGTGAATGTGGACGTCCCGGGGTAGGGCGAGACCCGCGGCCACTTCCCACCCCGGAAGGGACCGGACAGGCTGCATGGGGGCTATACCGCCGGAAAAGTTCGCGAATACGGCTGCGTTCATTCTTGCTTCCAATCTCTTCTAGGGGATTAACCTCGGTGAGCTTAGCAGCTATTTTTTGGATATTAGGGCAGGTGCTGCTGATTTTCACCCCGGCCTGCGTTACACCGCTGGCGGTTACTTCTACTTCCGTGATGAAACCGCAAATGCCCGCATCTATCTTAGCATAAGCCATCTTCCTGTACCCCCCGGCATTCAGTATAGGAAACCATATTCGAGAAATTTATATCGTCCTGCCCAAGTAAACGTCTTGGTCCAGCCCATGACGTTTAAGTGTTACTTTATAATACGTATGTTCAATAAACGGACTTGGTAGGGAGATGTACTTTAGGTGGGGCGGAGAAGGATGGTTAAGTATAAGTTAATGGCAAGGTGCGTTTAGGTTACGACCTCAAGGCGCATTCCAGGGTTGGCCTTTATTTTCCCCTGCTGCTTAGAAGTCTAACATGACGTAATAGCATCGGTTGGATTGGAACGTCTTTTTTTCGCGGGATGGTTCCTTAAGCGGAGGAATTATAGGCTTTCTCGTCGAATATACAACCCCGGAAGGGGTTGTAGCGACGATGTTTTTTAAAAAGGCGGTTACGTGTATTTTATGCACGGGGATTTTGGTGTTAACTAGCGTTCCGGCGGTGGCAGGGACGGCGCCGGCGCGTATTTATGTTAATAACAGGGAGGTAAGTATTCCGCCGGGTGACCAGGCGCCATTTATAGAGGGAGGCCGTACTTACGTCCCGCTGCGCATCATCGCCGAAAAACTGGGCGCATTAGTGGAATGGCGGCAGGATACGAGACAGGTGGTCATCACCTCTGGGGACGATAACTCATATGCGGTGCCGCCGCGTACCGGTAAGAATACAGATGTGGAGATAGTTGTGAACGGGGAAGCGCTTAATATTCCTCCTTCTTACGGCAAGGCCCGGATAACCGCCGCCGGCCGGACGGTGGTTCCCCTGCGGGCGGTGGGCGAGGCCCTGGGCTGTGAGGTACATTGGGTACAGGCAACGAGGGTGGTAGAAATAAAGTCGCTTACATTCAAGCTGCTGGAGGATCTGGCCGCTTACCGCTCCAACCTGCGCCTGCTGGACGGCAGAGTTGTGAATTCCTCCGAACTGCCTGCCATGGGGGAAGAGGCCTTTAGTCCCGCCCAAGTGCAGGAGTTTAAAAAGATGCTGGAACTCCTGGCCCCGTATAAACACGAAATCAAACTGCCGGGCGGAACCGTAATTAAGACGGCCGACCTGACCATTATGGGCGAACCGATACTTACGGCAGATGACCTCAAGGCCTGGATGGCCAAGGAGACGCCGCGTATTGCTGAGATGATGCGGCGGGAGGGACGGGAAATGTTGCCTATCCCCGATGAACTACCAGAGTTGTATATCAAGATCGGCAAGCAATACGGCGTGCGGGGCGACCTGGCCTTCGCCCAGGCGGTCAAGGAGACCCGCTACTTCCAGTTCACGGGTAGCGTAAAGGCCTTTCAGAATAACTACTGCGGCCTGTGGGCAACCAGCCAGCCCCTAACAGGACAGGAGTCCTTGAATGGGGCCGACCCGTCGGCCGTCAGCCTGCAGCCCGGCCTTTACGGCGCCACCTTTGCGTCCCCGGCCATCGGGGTGGAGGCTCATATCCAGCACCTCTATGCCTATGCTACCAAGGAGCCCCTGCCTCCGGGGAAAACCCTGTACGACCCGCGGTTCAATCTGGTCCAGCGAGGCTCGGCGCAAAGATGGGTAGAGCTCAACGCCCGCTGGGCGGTACCGGGAACCACTTACGGCCAGAGCATTATCCAGGATTACTGGCTAAGAGCGCTGTCCTCAAACCGATAAGACGACATAAACCCCGGCGGCACACCGGGGTTTATTCTTTTTAAAGCTACCGAGGGGCAGCCGGTTTTTCTAGGCGCCGAATAAGAGGGTTAATTTACTTTCGCCAGGTTCGGCCGAATATCCCAAGTAGTAGCGCGGAAATACTTAACCTTGAATGGAAGGATGTAAGCTTAGCCGGTTAGGTTGGGGTTGCCAACCGGCCAGAAGAAAGGCCTGCGGACCTTGGAGGAGATTCGCCCTAGAGAAAAGTCGATGGGGCAAGGCTATGAACGAAATAGAATTAACCAATTTGGATAAGGTTTTCTGGCCGGAAGAAGGGTTGACCAAATTTGACCTTATAAAGCACTATATCGATTTGGCTCCGGTGGTCCTTCCCTACCTCAAGGGTCGGCCGGTGATAATGAAGCGATACCCGGACGGAATAAAGGGGCAGGCCTTTTACCAGAGGGAATGCCCCGCCGGTGCCCCGCCCTGGGTGGAGACCGTAACCGTGCACCACCGCGAGAGCGGCAAGCGCGTTAACTATGTTTTGTGCAATAATCCGGAGACCCTGGCCTGGCTGGCCAACCTGGGGTGCATCGAGCTCCATGCCTGGCTTTCCCGGGCGGAGCACCTGGAGTATCCCGATATAGCTGTGATTGACCTGGACCCGGCAGAAGGAGCCACTTTCCGGGATGTCCTGGAAGTGGCCGTTCTTTTGCGCGGGGTTCTGAAAGAATTGGGGCTTACCGGTTATCCCAAGACTTCAGGAGCCAGGGGACTTCACGTTTTTATTCCCCTGGCACCCAGGTGGACTTTTTCCGAGGTGACGGCGGCCGTGGGCGCTTTGGCCGGCATGATGGCCGAGATATATCCGGCCAAGGTAACCATTGCCCATGAAATAGCCAGGCGCAGGGGTAAAGTATATTTCGACTACAGACAGAATGCCCGGGGCCGCTCCATGGCCTTTCCGTACAGCCTGCGGCCTCTGCCCGGGGCTCCGGTGTCCGCACCACTGACCTGGGAGGAGGTAGAAGAGGGGAGAATAGTCCCCCAGGATTTTAACATCCACACCATCTGCAGCCGCCTCCAGGAGCGGGGGGATCTTTACCGGGGTTTACTCGAGGGCCGCAACGACCTTACCTCCCTTCTGGAGGCGGCCCGGGTTTTAGTGTCCCCTTGAAGAGCGGCTTTTCCACGTTGGCAAGGATGAAGTGTTTACCCTCGATGTATCCACTATTTTGATAAGGGTGATTTAGGTAAGCGAGCGACTTGACCTGAGCGGAAGGCAGTCTTTTGCGAAATTGAGGACGGAGGCGGGGCCGAGGCTATGGACGGCGAGGCCAGCTCCTGAGGTACGGAAGCCAAATGAGTCGGGGACCCCGCCGGAGGCTGAAAATTGAGCACAAGTATTAGTCCGCGAGGCTCACGGGGCGAGCGGGAGTTAAATCACGCCCCGCTAAAAAGTAGGGATGCGCCAGGTGTTTACCTAGGTGCGGGTGGAAACTTTGAGCAGCGGTTAACGGAGCGGCAGGGCGGTTTCCGCCCGAGGTCCCCGGAGCCGGCGGCAGGTATTACAGGGGGTATGGGGAGACATACTACATTTGAAAAAACCGGGGTGTCCGGGAATAAGGGTTGGAGTGAAGGGTGTGCGTCCGCTCTGGAAGGGAGCTATAAGCTTCGGCCTGGTTTACATACCGGTAAAGCTGTACAGGGCTACCGAAAGCAACGGTGTAAAGTTTAACTACCTGCACGCCAAGTGCAAAACCCCTATCAGATACCGGAGGTACTGCCCTTACTGCCAGGTAGAGGTGCCCCTGGAGGAGATTGTGCGGGGATATGAGTACGAAAAGGGGAAGTACGTTGTTTTGCGGGAAGAAGACCTGGAAGATCTGCCCCGGGAAGCTACCAGAACTATTAACCTCCTCGACTTCGTGGACCTCCGGGAGATAGACCCTGTCTACTTTGACCGCTCTTATTACCTGACACCCGCCGACGGGGGGCAAAAGGCCTATGCCTTACTGTGGGAGGCTCTAAAGGCGACGGGGAAAATAGGCATTGCCAAGGTCGCCTTAAGAAATAAAACCTCCCTGGCCGCCGTAAGGGTGTATGATAAGAGCCTTATGCTGAATACCATGATCTACCCCGAAGAACTGCGTTCGGTAGGGGAACTCGCGGAGCTTAAATATGAGGTGCGCCTGGAGACCAAAGAGGTCGAAATGGCGGTTACCCTGATTAACACCCTGACGGCGGAATTCCGGCCGGAAAAGTACACCGACGAGTACCGCCAGGCTCTGAGAAAGTTGGTAGAGGCTAAGATAGCAGGGCAAGAGGTGGAGGTCCCGGCCCGGCCCGAGGCCCACAAAGTGGTGGACCTTATGGAGGCCCTTAAAGCCAGTATTGAGATGGTGCAAAAAGAGGAAAAGGCCGGTGCCCGGCGCCGGCGAAAGACCTCATGACACCGGGCCATACAGGGCTGCCGCTTTACAGGCTCCGGCCCATGCTGGCCGTATCCAGCGAACCCTTTGACTCGCCCGACTTTATATATGAAATAAAGTGGGACGGCTACCGCTGTCTGGCTTATATTGACGGGAAAACCATCCTTCAATCACGCAACCTGCAGGATCTCACCCGTTCCTTCCCGGATCTGTCCTACTTTCACCATTCAGTTAAGGGTCAGCCGTTGGTACTGGACGGAGAAATAATAGTTTTGGACGATACGGGTCGCCCTTCCTTTAATTTCCTTAAGGCTCGGGGAAATCTAATTGACGAGTGGAAGGTGCGCAGGGCGGCCGCGCGGGCGCCCGCCCTGTTGGTGGTCTTCGATGTTCTGTATTACCGCGGTCAAGATGTTATGGCCAGGCCCTTGGAGGTGCGCAAAGGCTGGCTTCAGGAAGCGGTGCGGCCTACGGATAACCTCATAATATCCGGCTTTATCAGCACCTATGGGACCAGGTTTTTCGAGTCCTGCCTCGAGCAGGGTTTGGAAGGGGTTATGGCCAAGGAGAAGGGGAGCCCTTACCTTCCGGGCCGTCGCTCTAGTTACTGGCGAAAGTTCAGGCGTACCCGGGAGGGGCAATTCCTCATTCTGGGGTACCAGCCGGGGACCGGCCGCCGCGAGTTGGGTGCCCTTCTGCTGGGTGAATACCTGGATGGCCGGCTGGTGTACCGGGGAAAGGTGGGCACCGGCTTCGACCGGGAGGAAGAGAGGCATCTCCTGGCGGAGCTGGAAAAACTGCCCTCGCTTCTGCCCCATCAGGTAGAAGGGCTGGCGGGTATCAGGGGGGTCCGGTGGGTGGAACCCCGTCTGGTGTGCAAAGTGGAGTATCTGGAGGAGACGCCGGAGGGCCGCCTCCGCCATCCCAGCTATCGGGGATTATGCTAGTTTTTCTTCTGGGCCGGGTTTCGGGCGAAGGGAAAAGGTAACCATATAAATCTTTCTATCTGCCTGGCAAGGATGAACGGCAGCGGTACCGGGAGGGTAATCCCGGTTTTTCCTTCTTGAACCGGGTTTGGCCCAAGGGAATGCCCCTTAGAAAAGGTGTCCCCCTGCGGCCCTAGACCTCCTCCCTTTTTTACTGCTTTTGCTCTCTTCATTATGCCTAAATGATCGTCTCGCCTTTAACGGCCCTGGGGCTGTCCCGTAGGGCCGCCCTTCTAGTCGCCCCTTATGCAACAGAGGCTATTGAACATACGGAGCTCTTCTCCGGCAGGCGGCGCCGGAACCATGGGTGATAATTCCTGCAGATCCCCTTATGCAAATATGTTAGAGTTAAAGTGCTCACGAATGTCGATCTATGCAGAAGATACTGCCAGCATGGGGGTATTTTGTCATGAAAAGGGTCTTATTGTTTTTATTCTCGGCCGTACTTGCTAGTCTCCTTGCTGCTTGTTCTTATATTCCTCCTGTCCAAAATAATCCGCCAATAAGCGAAGGACACCCTCCAGAGGTTATAGAGGAAGTCAAGGAGGAAGAAGAAGAGATTGATCTCCCAGAAGAAGAGGAGATTAAGGAATCGGAGGAAGAAGAGGATGAGCCGCCAAGGCCAGTGGAGACACCTGGGCAGGACAACGTGTCTGCTAAGTCCCTCAGCTTCTGGTACCAGCTTAAGGCCGGCAGGGTGAATACAGCCCCGGAAATAGAACAGCTCCTGGCCGAGTATGAAGGTATTTTTGTCGGGCCGCCTCAGAAGACGGTTTATTTGACTTTCGACCTGGGGTATGAAGCCGGCTTTACCCCCAAGATTCTGGATACCCTACAACAGCAAGGCGTCAAAGCAGCCTTTTTCGTCACCGGTAGCTTCGTGAAGAACCAGCCCCAGCTGGTAAAGAGGATAGCCTCCGAAGGTCACCTCATCGGCAATCATACCGAGTCGCATCCCGACCTGAGTCAACTTTCCCCCAGTGAAATTCTCCACGAGTTGAAGGCTGTTGATGGCCTGCTGGCTGCTTTGGGATTACCGTCTACCGAGTTTTTCCGGCCACCTCAGGGGGTTTTAAGTGAGGTGGTCTTGAAAACGGCCGGCGACCACGGCTACCGCGCGGTCTTGTGGAGCTTTGCCTATCGCGATTGGCTGACCGACAACCAACCGGAGCCGGAATTGGCCAAGAAGACTATCCTGGCAGGCGCGGTGCCCGGATCCGTGCTCCTGCTCCATGCGGTGAGCCGCAGTAACTCGGAGGTGCTCGGTGAGGTAATAGAGGAATTAAAGAGCAGAGGTTACTCCTTTGGCTCTTTGAATGACCTGTAAAAGCGACGGTCTTGATCATAGGGCAGCACGCGCACCATGGACGGCAAAGAAGTAAAGCTTAAAACCTACGAGCCCTTCCACGGTGAGGGGTCCATAGCCGATATACCCATAAGGCATTACGAACATGCAGTGGAAACCGTAGGCGAAGAAGTAGCCCTCCATTAGGAGGGCGATTTTTGTTGTGCGCCCGGCATGGGCGTTAACTTGGTGGTGAAAGTCCGCTGCAGGCGAGGCAGCACAGTCTGCTAGCCAAAGGCAAGGGTGCCTACCGCGAGGTAGGATTCGAAGGAAGCCGGAGGCAAAGCCACGGCCCGATGAACAAGAACCCCATAGGAGGCTAGACCGTTCGGATGAGCTGGCAACACACAGCGAAATCCCAGGCTGCCAAGGGGCGGTAGAGTAGATGGGGCGGGCGCGGGGCGAAGGTTAACGCTCTTACCCGGGGAGGCCTGCCGGATAAGCCAGGGAAAGCTGGCAACCCGTGTCGGAAGGCACGGCTGAACCGGCAGGAGTCAGCAGAGGGCATAGTACCCAGGGGGTCATGAACACCAGGGGAAGGCCCGAACATCAAGTCAGAGGTGAAACCGATGCGTTCGCGAGAAGGACGAAGACAGCAGAAAACCCCGCAAGGGGCCTGTCCGCGGGAGGAAGTGGTGAAGCCACGGGGGACCGCGGGAGGGCCGAGTTCTTCTCCGGCACAAAGCGGAACGTCACCTCGCGGAGGCCAAGGTAGCGGCCTGATGGAGCAGGTGGTGGAAAGGAGCAACATGCTGGCCGCGTTAAAGCGGGTAGAGCGGAACGGAGGCGCGCCCGGCGTGGACGGCATCCCGGCCGAAGGGTTGCGGGACCAAATACGCGTTTGACAAGGCCGCGCATCCGGGGAGAACTGCTCGCGGGAACCTACAGACCAAAGCCCGTGCGCCGGGTCGAAATCCCGAAACCCGGGGGAGGCAAACGGAAGCTGGGGATACCCACAGTGATGGACCGCCTGATCCAGCAGGCCCTCCTGCAGGTATTGACGCCCATCTTCGAACCGCAGTTTTCAGAAGGCAGTTTCGGGTTTCGACCCGGAAGGAGAGCCCACGACGCGGTAAAGAAGGCGCGGCAGTACGTAGAAGAAGGATACGAATGGGCTGTGGACCTGGACATCGAGAAATACTTCGACCGGGTAAACCACGACATACTCATGGCCCGAGTGGCCCGAAAAGTAACGGATAAGAGGGTACTCATCCTTATCCGCCGTTATCTCCAGGCAGGCGTCATGGTAAACGGAATAGTCATAGAGACGGCAGAAGGGACGCCGCAGGGTGGACCTTTAAGCCCGTTACTGGCCAACATCCTCCTGGACGACCTGGACAAAGAACTGGAAAAGAGGGGCCACAAATTCGTCCGTTACGCCGACGACTGCAACATCTACGTCAAAAGCAAACGAGCGGGAGAAAGGGTCATGGCAAGTATCCGCAACTTCCTGCAGGAGCGGTTGAAGCTCAAGATTAATGAGCAAAAGAGCGCGGTAGACCGACCGTGGAAACTGAAATTCCTGGGGTTCAGCATGCACAAACGCAAGACAGGAGAAATTCTTATCCGCCTGGCGCCTCAGACCATCGAGCGGGTGAAAGGGAAAATTCGGGAGATAACTGCCCGGAATAAACCCGTGAGTATGGCCGAGCGTATAGAGCGTCTCAACGCCTACTTGGGCGGGTGGATAGGATACTTTGCCCTGGCCGAAACGCCCAGCGTCTTTGAGGAGATAGAAGGCTGGATGCGGAGGAGGCTACGCATGTGTCTCTGGAAGCAGTGGAAGCGAGTACGGACAAGATACCGCGAACTGCGTGCACTGGGGCTACCAGAGTGGGTAGTACATCAATTTGCCAATGCTCGCAAAGGGCCATGGCGGATGGCCCATGGGCCAATGAATAGAGCCCTGGGCAATGCCTATTGGCAGTCCCAGGGCCTCATGAGCTTAACCGACCGCTATTCTTGTCTTCGTCAAGCTTGATGAACCGCCGGATGCGGACCCGCATGTCCGGTGGTGTGAGAGGACGGGGGCTAGCCGCCCCCTCCTACTCGATTATTATGGGAGGTGGTTTCCCTCGCGCTCGAGTTTGCCACTCACGCCTGGCTGCAGGAAGTGGAAAGACAGAAGGAGGCGAAGGTGGAGAATGTTTGGGCCCTGGCCCGGGCTGTGAAAAAATATGGGAAATATCCGTTAGAGTTAAATTAATGTTCCTTTGACCAGGGGCTTTCGCCCCTGGTCACAACTCTAAAAAAGTGAGCTGATGACCTATGATGACACTTGACAGCGTATTTTCGTATTTTAGCTGATTCTCCGGCAGAAGTGGTATTTTCGGGGGCTAATTTCGATGAAATGCTAACTTATCCACCCTTTTTCGAGAAATATATCATGCCTTACCTTCAAAATCTATCCAGTTTACTTCATGAAAAAGGTAAGCTTCTTTTGTGCCATTGTGACGGGGAAAATCAGGGATTATTAAACCTTTTAGCTGAAAGCGGGATGGACATAGCGGAGGCCATATGTCCTCAACCTATGACCAAATGTACAATTCCTGAGATCAAGAAAGCCTTTAAGGATAAAGTGACTATTTTTGGTGGGGTACCTTCGGTGGCGCTAGAGGAAGAGAGTATGACCGATGAAGAATTTGAGATCTTTATGCGTAGGCTTTTTAAAGAGATAGCACCAGGTTACCGGTTTATCCTCGGTGTAGCCGATACTGTACCGGCTAACGCCAAATTTTCTCGTATTAAAAGAATCGGTGAGATGGTAAACGAGTGGGGAACGCTTCTGGGAGCCTAGAAAGGATCCCTGTTTTGCTTCGGAGGTGCTCTATTTTTGCAGCTAGTAAGATATATTATTGCCTGCGAGGTTTTGCGCTACGAGCTAGAAAGCTTAGGGGTAAACTTAAAAGAAGTTACTTTTTTAAAGCAAGGTTTACACCGGACACCGGATTTACTCCGGGTTACGGTGCAGGAAAATATCGAACGAATGGAAAAAGAAGGATTTAATAGTACTATTATTCTTGGTTATGGCTTATGTGGCAATGGTATAACCGGTTTGCAGACCCGCCGCTGTCGTCTGGTGATTCCTAAGGCTGACGACTGCATCGGGTTGCTTTTAGGATCTCGTGCGGCCCATGAAAGGGATAAAGAGAAGGGCAATGCTTATTATTTAAGCCGAGGTTGGATAGAATTCGGTTCCGACCCCTACAAAGAATACCAGCGATGTGTTCCCCTTTACGGAGGCGAGACGGCCAGGTGGATTTTAAAAGAGATGCTTAAAGGGTATACCCGCGTGGCCTTCATCGATACAGGGCAAAGCCAGGGTGTAGAGGACCGGCAGTATACCCGGGCATTTGCTGCTTTCTGTAATTTGCATTATGATGAATTGCAAGGTGATTTAAGGTGGCTAGAGCGTCTCATAAATTTGCAATTAGATGGAGAGGATTTCCTAGAGGTATTCCCGGGTCGAGCGGTAGATCCGGAAGAATTTAGAACAGGTAACTATTGGTAACTATGGTGAGCCCTTCTGCCAGTGGACCTTTCAAGGCCTGTGGAGTGTGTTTATTACGGCCTTTGGGAGCTGGTATAATCAGCGCGATACATACTTGGTGCCTCGGCGTAGTCTGGTCCTCATGGGGTTGACGACTACCACTTGTGCCCCGCGCTCGCTTAAGCAACGGAGGAACCGCCTGACGGTGTTATCCGATAGGCTCTATGACGCCCGGCGGAAGGCGGACTATGCAGACCTGGTCAACTTCGAGGCAAGAGTGATGTTGCTCCCTGGTTTGACGAAGTTAAATACTTAATTCGCCAAATTGAATATCTTATAGCAGAAGAAGTCAGCAATCGCACTTATCCGATACTGCCCGGTGGATACCAGCCGGGCGTTATGCTTATATGGGCACCACTCAGGAGGGCCTGCACGTGCAGGCCTTCCTGATTCTAGTGGGAGGAGCGACGCCAAAGGTGCTCCTCCCTTTAAATGCAGGTTAAGCGCCCCGGGGGCGCCCTCCCACATGCCAGGTAAAGCCTTTGGTGCTTCGACCTTTGTCAACCAGGCCGCAATATAGTACCAGCCTCATGAAGCCCACCGTTTTGTAGAGGCAGCGTATGTGAAGAGGATGCCGAAATAAGCGCGGCGGAGGTTTACTTCATTGGAATAACCAGGCTTTCTTGGTCCGGTTTTCTTATTTTGCATATTTTGATTCCTCTTTGGCAGCCTATAAACAGGGGGGTGGCGTTGTGGGCGATCTACAAGCACAGTATAATATAAAAGAAGAAAGAGATCACGTTGTTTATACCCGTAAATATGGTGATATTACGGTAGAAAACAAATTTCCCCGCGATGCTACAGATGCCGATAAGAGACTAGAGACATTCCGCTACCTTGCAGCACAAATGATTTGGGCCAAACTGGAGGAATAGACCTTGCGGGCAGCCGCTCTATACCGGGTGAGCACGAAAAAGCAAGTTAAGACCGAAGAAGACAGTATCCCTGTCCAGCAACATTTACTGCGGGAGTACGCGGCCGAGCGCGGCTGGGAACTTGTTGCTGAATATATAGAGCCAGGGGTATCGGCTTATAAGCTATCTTCAATAGACAGGGATATTTTACAGGATGCCCTCCGCGAGGCCGAAGCCGGTAAGTATGACGTGCTACTTGTGTTCAAGGCCGATCGCCTTAGCCGCAATAGCTTCGAGTACCCGATGGTACTGTGGCGGCTTTACCGCGCAGGGGTGGAGGTTATTGCGGTGGCCGATGCCCCTGGGGGTCGGAAGCTTAACGTGGACGACCAGATGGAAAAGCTCCTCCGCTTTATCGAGGGGTGGCAGGCGGAAACCGAAAGCAAGAACACCTCAATTCGCGTTTCCCAGGCGATGCTCGATCTGGCCCGGCAGGGTAAATGGAGCGGGGGCAGACCGCCTTATGGGTTCCGGCTGTCTTCTCGCAAGAACGGTTTGCCTTTGGAGATAGACCTGGTGGAAGCCGATGTTCTAAAAGAGATGGTGCGCCTTTACCTGGAAGAAGGCGTGGGAAGCAAGAAGATCGCGGAGATACTCAATAGCCGGGGCTTAAGGACGAGGGAAGGGAAGCTGTGGCGCGACGGGCGAGTAAGGGATGTACTGCAAAACCCCATTATAGCTGGACTACCGGCCTACAACCGTACCAGGCCCGGCAATACTCCTACCTCCCGGTGTCGAGTGAAAGACCGGTATGACCTTAATAATCCGGAGATAATTATTCCCAGGGATGAAGACGGCAATCCCAGGCCCATTGAGGAGTATGTTATAATCCCCCTAGAAACCTGGCTTAAAGTAATGCAGAAGATGAAAGCTTCCGCCCGGAACGAGGAGCCTGATGCCAGGGCCCTAGATGGCCCGGCGCTACTTACCGGCTTCCTTAAGTGCGGGTACTGCGGGCGGGGCTTTATCTCGAGCAGGAGCAACAGGGCTAAAATAACCAAGCCTAATGGGAAGACTTACATCTACGAGCGCGCTTACTACCGCTGTATTACTCACGCCAGAATAGGCAAGGAATTTTGTCCCGGCCAGGGAAGTTACTCCCAGAGAAAGATAGATACCATTTTCCTAAATGAGCTCCGGATGTTCCTATCCAACCTCGACCTGGGTAACCTGGAGGCCTATATCGACAGCCGCCAACAGTTAACGGTTATGAGGCTTAATAAGGAGATAAGACACCTCGAAGCCGAGCTCGAAAAGGCCAAGCGGCGGCTCAAGAACTGGGTGGAACGTTTAAACCAATATTTTTCCGATCCTGCCGGAAGCCTTTACAGTGAGGAACTCATGGCGGCCGAGATAAAAAGGGCCCAGGAGGAGATAGCCGACCTGGAAAAGAAGGTAGCCGCGACTAGGGCGGAATTGAGGGCCTGCACTTAC
Source organism: Thermanaeromonas sp. C210 (assembly GCF_013167955.1). Classification (NCBI taxonomy): domain Bacteria; kingdom Bacillati; phylum Bacillota; class Clostridia; order Neomoorellales; family Neomoorellaceae; genus Thermanaeromonas; species Thermanaeromonas sp. C210. The sequence goes on along the minus strand of NZ_BLWF01000004.1, from coordinate 73,846 downwards.
GAGCGGGAAAAACTTCAGGAATTCGCCAGGTTGGCGCCCCGGTGGTTTGACATTTTTATCACGGCTCCTGTACCGGTGCAGAAGAGGATGCTGGCCCAGATTATTGACAAGGTTACCCTCTGGAAGGATAGACTAGAGATAAGCTACCGCGTGGACCTCACCGAGTTCGCCCGCCTGGCCGGAGGTGAAGGAGAGGGTACGGTGGAACTCCGGGTGGCAGTGTCCCTGTAGGTCGGCATTGGTAGAACGGCAAAATCAATATCCGACAACGGAGTTTGTAGCTCTGTCCCGTAGGAGCCATAGATAAAAAAGCGAGGGCATCCCCCTGACTGCGGATGAAATCCGTCAATTTTTTAAACTGCTGAGGGGAAAGAGTGATTTTCTCCAGTTTACGGTTCAGTCTAGCCATAACTATCCTTCCATTAATGGAAATTACTTTCTTTTTATTTTTTTACCAGTTAGTTACTACTGCGTCGAGTGTAAGGCGTCTCTATGTTAATAGCTGTGGAATTCCGGTTGGTAGCTACTTGGGGTCGATGGGGGTGCCCATCGCTGTCGCCGCCAACCGCTCCTTTATTGCGGAAACCGCTACCATGACGGTGCACCCCATCCGGCTGACGGGCCTGGTAATCGGTGTGCCCCAGACCTACGAATATCTGGATAAGATGCAGGACCGGGTGGTGCGCTTCGTCACTGAGCATTCCAGAATCTCCGAAGAGAAATTCCGTGAGTTGATGTTCCGCACAGGGGAGCTGGCCAGGGATATTGGTACGGTTCTGGTTGGGAGGGATGCCGTCGAAGTGGGGCTCATAGATGAAGTGGGAGGATTGTCCCAGGCGGTAAATCACTTGAAGACCCTGATAGCCGAAGGTGCTCCGGGTCCGGGAGGTCTCCACTAATGGTAATCTATACTCCCATGATACCGGAATTGATCTGGGAGGGAGCTGACGGGTTCCGGCCCAGCTTCCAGGAGATACAGGTGGGAAGGTTGACCTTGCTGGTAGAACCCCTGGGCTTCCAGCAGGCGCGGGTTGTGCGCCTGTTGAGCACCGACCCTGCCGATTACCTTTACAGCCCCTACCAGCCTGGCCGGGTGGTGAGTTTCGTTCCCGGCCGTGTCACGGACCCCTGGAAGGAGTGAGTACGACAAGGAATTTTTTCCCCCGTGTAGAAATAGTACCTGCTGGGGGGATGCAAAATGCCGCAGACCAAAACGGTTACCAACAGGTTGAAGAATGAAATAATGGGCGTCCTGCTGATGGCTTTGGCCCTCCTGTTTGCAGCAGGCCTGTATACTACCTCGGTAGGGTGGGTGTCCCCCGGCGCAAGCATCGGAGCCCTGGGCCAGTTCATGGTCCGTGTTCTTCAGGGTTTGACGGGCCAGGGCAAATTTTTGGTTCCTATTTTTTTCGGAATGTGGGGCCTGAGGTTGATCATCGGCGGCCGGGCCCGCGATTTGAATGCCCGCCTGATCGGGGTGTTAATTTTCATCCTGACCTTGCTGAGCGCACTGCACCAGCCTTACTTGCCTGGGCGGGGTGCCAGGGAAGTTTTGGCCATAGGCATGGCCGGCGGTGGTGGCGGGCTCATCGGAGCCGTGCTTTCTGTAATTTTGGGGACGGTGTTCGGTCGGATAGGCACCTGGATTATTCTGGGATCCCTGGTATTAATAGCTTTTCTTCTTTTTACGGGGGTTTCCCTGTCCAAGGGGCTGGCGTCGGTCTGGCACCGGTTTAGGACCGCGGGCTCCGGCCTTAAGGAGTGGCTGGTCAATTTCCTTTATACCGAAGTGACGGTTGACGAAGCAGGGGATAATGGCGCGGAGGAAAAAGCGCCTAAATTAAACGCCAAGACCGAGCGGGAAGTGGTTCCGGTAATTGTGGACACCCGTCCTGCCGCGCCGGTGGTAACGGCTGAGGCTAAAGAGGAACCATCGCCCAGGATTTATCCCGATACTCCTCCACCCCCGGCGGTAGACGAGGAGGGAAAGCGGCGCCGGCGTTCCCGTAGCCCCCTGCCTTCCGCAGAACAAACGGATGAGGAACTTCCTTTGTCGGCGGGGGGGGGCTCCTCGGGGGATTACGTTTTGCCGCCTCTTAATTTACTGAGCAAGCCCGTAAGGGTTAAAAATCCCCGCTTAGAAAAGGATATTGCCGAGCGCATCAAAATCTTAGAAGATACTCTAGACAGTTTTGGCGTCAAAGTAAAGGTGACCCAGGTGAGCTGTGGCCCAGCTGTTACCCGTTACGAAGTGCAGCCGGCGCCAGGTATTAAAGTGAGCCGCATAGTAAGCCTGGCCGACGATATTGCCCTCAGCCTGGCCGCACCCCAGGTGAGGATTGAAGCGCCGATCCCGGGTAAAGCCGCCGTGGGTATTGAAGTGCCCAATAAAGAAGTAGCCCTGGTTCACCTGCGGGAAGTGCTGGAAACCCCCGCCTTTACTGAGTCTCCCAGCAAACTGACTCTGGCTCTGGGCAAGGACATTGCCGGCAATCCGGTGATCGCGGATCTGGCGAAGATGCCCCATCTTCTTATCGCGGGGGCTACCGGCTCGGGGAAGAGCGTCTGCCTCAATTCCCTTATCTGCAGCATGCTTTTTAAGGCCAAGCCCCATGAGCTGAAGCTGCTGATGATCGACCCCAAAATGGTAGAACTTACCCAGTACAACGGCATACCTCATCTCCTGGCGCCGGTGGTCAGCCACCCCAAGAAGGCAGCTGCCGCCCTGCACTGGGTGGTAAATGAGATGGAGAAGCGCTATGAGCTTTTTGCTGCGGCAGGAGTAAAAGATCTCACCCGTTATAACCGCCTGCAGCAAAAGGAGAACGAGGGACAAGGTGCCTTGCCCCTGATAGTGGTCCTCATCGACGAGCTGGCCGATCTTATGATGGTGGCCCCTGCCGATGTGGAAGATGCCATATGCCGCCTGGCGCAGATGGCCAGGGCAGCGGGCATACACCTGGTGGTGGCCACCCAGCGGCCGTCGGTGGATGTTATCACGGGTTTGATCAAAGCCAATATCTCGGCCCGGATAGCCTTTGCCGTCTCTTCCCAGATCGATTCCCGGACCATCTTGGATATGGCGGGAGCTGAAAAGCTCCTCGGCCGGGGCGACATGCTCTTTTTGCCCACAGGGGCTACTAAGCCCATTCGCGTCCAGGGAGTCTATGTTTCCGACCGGGAGGTCGAGGATTTGGTCACTTACATAAAGCAGCAAGCCCGCCCCGATTACGATCCTAATTTCCTTAAGGAAGAAGAACAGCTTTCTTCTGAGGAGAACGGTGGTGACGAACTGCTGCCCGATGCAGTGCGGGTAGTACTGGAAACGGGCCAGGCGTCCATCTCCATGCTCCAGAGGCGACTGCGGGTGGGATACGCCCGGGCCGCACGGCTGATGGATATGATGGAGGCCCGGGGCTTTGTGGGGGGACCTGAGGGCACCAAACCGCGCGCTATCCTTATTAATTGGGATGAGTACCGGCGTATTTTTGGCGAAACAGCCGATATTTGATCTATAGAAGGATTTCATAGGTCCTTGTCGAAGAACCAAAGTGGGCGATATGCCCGGAAGAAAGGGTTGTAGGGGTGGGGCTATGGGGAGAATAGGTGAGGAGCTGCGCCGGGCGCGGGAAGAAAAAGGTATCACTTTACGGGAGGCTGAGGAAGCCACCAAAATACGCCTGAAGTACCTGGATGCCCTGGAGAAGGAGGATTTCCAGCAGTTCCCGGGGCGGGTATATGCTATTGGTTTCTTGCGCAGTTATGCCCGCTATCTGGGGTTAGATCCCCAGGAGCTGGTGGAAGAGCTGAAGGCCGAGCTGCCTCCGGAAGAGGAGGAAGAATACAGAGTTGCCTCTCCCAGAGAAGGACACCGGGAAAAGACCAAGAAAAGGGGTATCAGCCGCTGGTGGGCAGTGGTTCTGGTGTTGTTCCTCCTCTGGGGGTTGAACTATCTTTATAATCAATCTCGGCCGGTTCCCGAGGAAAGCCCGCAGTTGCCCCCTCCCGCGAGGAACGGCGGGGTGACACCTCCTGCGGCTCCGCCGCCAGCTCCCTCCCCGTCGGAGCCGCCTCCGTCCCAGGTTCCCGAAATCAGCGGAGTGGAAGTTAAGGTGTACGTCCGAGAGCAGGAATGCTGGATAGGTGTTCGAGTCGATGGGAAGGACACCTTCTCCGGCACCCTTCGGGCCGGAGACACCCGAACTTTTCGCGGGGACGAAGCCATAACCCTTACCCTGGGGAGCGCCGGGAGGGCCGAAGTCACCGTCAACGGCGAGGTGTTGCCGCCCCTGGGCAAAGTGGGCGAGGTGGTTACCCGGACCTTCAGGGCCCCGGAGGCCGGCGAAGAGTGAACGGTAGGGGCAAGCCTTAGCCGAGGGAAAGGAGCCCAACGGATAGTTTAGACGTAATGGCTAAAGTAGCGGTAATTACCTTAGGCTGCGCCAAGAACGAAGTAGACAGCGAATATATGCTGGGAGTACTGGAAGAAAAGGGATATGAGCTGGTTGAAACCCCTGAAGAGGCAGAAGTAGTTATCATCAATACCTGTAGCTTTATAAGGGCGGCCAAGGAAGAGGCCCTTCGTACCATCTTGAGCCTGACCCCCACGAGAGGAGAAAGTTGTCCCGCCCTCATCGTAGCAGGGTGCCTGGCCCAACAGCATGGGCCGGAACTCTGGCAGGAATTACCGGAGGTAGGGGCTTTTATAGGGCCGGAAGCCATCCCGCGGCTGCCGGAGATAATAGAGCGCGTGTTGCGGGGGGAGCGTTTGGTGGACATACCGGGACCCGGGGAAGAGGATCTCCGGGGCCTGCCCCGCCGCAGGCTCACCACCGGCCCTACGGCCTATTTGAAGATAGCCGAAGGCTGCGACAATGCCTGTGCCTACTGTACCATACCCCTGATTAAAGGGACCTACCGCAGCCGGCCTAAGGAAGAGCTGCTAAGGGAGGCAGAATGGCTGGTTTCCCGGGGTGCCCGGGAGCTGGTACTGGTTGCTCAGGATACTACAGCCTACGGGATGGATCTATACGGAAGGTACGCCCTGCCCGAATTATTGAAGACTCTGGCCCGCCTTCCCGGAGTAAGGTGGCTCCGGTTATTATACGCCTACCCCAGCAGAATAACCTCCGAACTCATAGAAGTTATGGCCGGCGAAGATAAGGTATGTGCCTACTTGGACCTGCCGATGCAGCATGCTCATCCGGATATTCTTCGGGCCATGGGGAGAGCCGGCACTTTAGCCCTTGCCCGCAAGGTTATTACCAGGTTGAGGGCCCTTTTACCCCACATAGCCTTGCGCTCGACCTTCATCGTGGGCTTCCCCGGCGAAAGGGAAGGGCATTTTCGCGAATTGTTGCGGTTCCTGGAAGAGGTCCGCTTCGATTGGGTGGGAGCTTTTACTTATTCGCCGGAGGAGGGTACGCCGGCAGCCGGTATGCCGGGGCAAGTACCGGAAAGGACGAAGCAGAGGAGGTACAGGCGCCTCCTTGAACACCAGGAGCCCATTACCGAAGAAAACAACGCGGCCTGGGTCGGCAAGGAACTGGAAGTCCTGGTGGAGGGAAAGGCAGATGACGGACAGGGAGAAGTGTACGTGGGCCGTAGCTTCCGGCAGGCCCCGGAGGTGGACGGGGTGATATACATCCGCGGGAAGTGCCGGCCGGGAGATATGGTAAGGGTCAGGATAACCGGCGTAGAGGGTGTCTATGACCTCGGGGGAGAGGTTGTGGTTTAATCCAGCAGTACCAAGGAATTACTAAGGTTTCCGGCAGGAGGTTTTGTTATAATGGAAGGTGCTAACGGGAGGGGAGTGTTGCCTTTGCTAGGGCAAGGTTGGCGCCTTCCATATGTTGTAGTGGCTTGCCTCCTCAGTGCGGCCTTTTTTTTCGGCGGACAATTCGTATACGAGAGATTCTTTCTTGACCGGCCGGTATGGGAAGAGTTGCAGGCCGAGCCCGGGGTAGAAAGGGTGAAGGTTCAAAGGGCCGACGGCACGGAGGAAGTGGTGGTGGAATTGGGACGGGTAGAAAACCTGGAGGCGACTTACCGGAGCTTGGAAGGGACTCTGGAGCGGTATTACCGGCCGGGCACCTTCCAGCTGCTCATTACGGACCGCCGTTCCCCGGCCCTGGAAGAGCTGTGGGATAAAGGTCAGTTTGCGGTTTATGAGGCGGCGGTTAGGGGCAATTTCACTGCCATGGCCCGTGAATTGGAGAGCCAGGCCCGCGCCGCCGGCATGGATATAAAATTGGATATGGACGGCAGACGCATTTACGTGGCCCTCTACCAGGGACCCTATTACCTGTACGAGATCGTTCCGTGCCGGCTCCAGGGGGATGGGGCCGCGGGAGGTGAGGCTGCCGGTGCTTAAGGAGCTCGCGGCCGGCGGAGCGCTGGGCCTGTTGATCTTTCTACTTTTCCAGGGCTACGACGTGGCTCCTCTGCTCCTGCTAGGCGGCATGGGGGTGGTCCTTTACTGGCTGCTGGACAAAAAGGGGATGCTTACGGCGAGGTCCTACGCCCCTTACTATCCCCGGCAGAACATTTCCTTTGAGGATATAGGTGGCCAGGCTGCAGCCGTCCAGGAACTTAAGGAAGCCCTGGAATTTTTGCGGCGCAGTGACCAGTTGCACAGTATGGGCATCAGGCCTCTGAAGGGCATTCTCTTAAGCGGGCCTCCGGGAACGGGTAAGACCTTGATGGCCAGGGCGGCGGCCACGTATACGGATGCGGTGTTCCTGGCCGCCAGCGGCAGTGAATTCATCGAGGTCTATGCGGGGGTCGGCGCCCAGAGAATAAGATCCCTCTTCCGCGAGGCCAGGTGCCTGGCCCGCAGGGCGGGGAAGAACCGGGCCATTATTTTCATCGACGAGCTCGAGGTCCTTGGTGGTAAGAGGGGGAGTCACTCGTCCCACCTGGAATACGACCAAACGCTGAATCAGCTCCTGGTGGAAATGGACGGCTTGGGGACCGGGGAAGACACCCAAATTTTGGTGATCGGCGCGACCAACAGGCCCGACCTGCTGGATCCCGCCCTCTTAAGGCCCGGCCGTTTTGACCGTCATGTTAAGGTAGAGCTGCCGGACCGGGAGGGCCGCCTGGAGATTCTTAGGCTCCATACGTCCAACAAACCCCTGGGCCCCGATGTTAATCTGGAGAGTATAGCGCGGGAGACTTTCGGCTTTTCCGGGGCCCACCTGGAAAGCGTGGCCAACGAAGCGGCTATCCTGGCCTTGAGGGCCAATTCTCCTGTTATCCGGCAGAAACACCTGCAGGAAGCGGTGGATAAAGTTATGCTGGGTGAGAAGATAGGGCGTAAACCCAGCAAGGAGGAGCTCTACCGGCTTGCGGTTCACGAGGCCGGGCACGCTCTGGTGGCGGAACTGGTCCAGCCGGGGTCGGTAACCCGGGTTACCATTGCTTCCCGGGGCCAAGCCCTCGGATACACCCGGCAGAAACTCGACGATGCGTACCTCTATACCCGGGAACACCTGGAGGGGCAACTTCGCATTTGCCTGGCCGGTGCGGCGGCCGAGGACCTGCTCTTGGGTAACCGCAGTACCGGTTCGCTGAACGACTTTAAGGAGGCAGTGCGGTTGGCGAAAGTGATCATTGTTTCCGGACTTTCGGACCTGGGAGTGGTGGACGAGGAGTGCCTGAGCAAGGAGCAGATGCACCGAGCCGCTGCGGAGATTATTAAAGTCCAGGAGAAAAAAGTAGGGGAACTGCTGCTCCAGCACAGGGACTTGCTGGAGGGGATAGCCGGTCGGCTGCTGAGGGAGGAAACTTTGAAAGGGGAGACTCTACGTTCCCTTCTTACGACAGGAGCCAGGGCCTCTTGAGGTTCCCGGCTCCTTTTATCTTATCTATTGCCAAAAAAGTGGAGCTGGGTTATCCTTAAGACAGGTTGGAGGAGAGAAAGGTGCGCCTGTTCGTGGCCATAACCCTGTCTGGGGAATTGAATAGCCGCCTTGCTTCCCTGCAGGATGAACTCCGTACCTGCGGGGCCGACGTTAAATGGGTAGAAAGGGAAAACCTTCACCTAACCCTGAAGTTTCTGGGCGAAGTCGAACCGGCGCAGGCCCTACAAATGGTTCCCCGCCTACGGCAGGATATGGAGGGATATGGAGAGCTGGTGCTGCACTTCAAGGGCATAGGCGTCTTCCCTGCTTGGTCCCGGCCCCGGGTGATTTGGGTGGGCCTTGATCCCAATCCTTCTTTAATGGATCTCCACCGGCGCGTAGAGGGCGCACTTCTTCCCCTGGGCTTTGGCTCTGAGCCTTTTACTCCCCATTTAACCTTGGGGCGTTTGCGGTCCAGGGCCAATTGGACTCAACTTGAGCAACGGCTACGGCTCTGTCAGGGAGAAAATTGGGGAGAAGAGAGGGTAAAAGAGATAGTGCTCATGCAGAGTCATCTAACCCCCCGGGGACCCCGCTACGAGGTTTTAGAAACATTTACCTTGACTTCAGGTCAAAAATTTTTCTAAAATGGAAATAGTAACCTGGAGGAGGAACCCAAGGGTGGAAGTATCAGAAAAGCAGAAGATGCTGGAGCACACCCTTAACCTGATCGAACGCCATTTCGGCAAGGGCTCCATAATGAAGTTGGGGGAAGCCAGCGCCCGCCTCAATGTGGAAGTTATACCCACGGGTGCCCTGCCCCTGGACCTGGCCCTGGGAGTGGGAGGGGTACCCCGGGGGCGCATTGTGGAGATATTCGGGCCGGAGTCTTCCGGTAAGACCACCGTGGCCCTCCATATCATAGCCGAGGCCCAGAAGCAAGGGGGTACCGCCGCCTTCATCGACGCGGAACATGCCCTGGATCCCCTCTACGCCCGCAATCTGGGAGTGGACATCGACAACCTCCTGGTTTCCCAGCCCGATACCGGTGAGCAAGCTTTAGAAATAGCCGAAGTTTTAGTAAAGAGCGGGGCCATCGATGTGGTGGTGATCGATTCGGTGGCCGCCCTGGTTCCCCGGGCCGAACTCGAAGGCCAAATGGGGGATGCCCACGTAGGGCTCCAGGCCCGGCTTATGTCCCAGGCCCTGAGGAAACTGGCGGGTGTGGTGTCCAAGTCCCGCACGGTGGCCATCTTTATAAACCAGCTGCGGGAAAAAGTGGGAGTGCTGTTCGGTAATCCCGAGACTACGCCGGGAGGCCGGGCCCTAAAGTTCTATGCCTCGGTCCGGCTGGATGTGCGTAAAGTCGACAATATCAAGCAGGGGGCCGACATTATAGGCAGCCGGACCCGGGTCAAGGTCGTCAAGAATAAGGTCGCTCCTCCCTTCCGGCAGGCGGAATTCGATATTATTTACGGACGGGGCATCGATAAAGAAGGGTGTCTTATCGACTTGGCCGTAGACCTGGGCATCGTCAAGAAGAGCGGCACCTGGTATTCGGTGGGGGAAGAGCGCCTGGGCCAAGGGCGCGAGGCGGCGAAGGAGTACCTGCGCCAGCATGCCGAGCTGGCCGCCGCCCTGGCCGGGCAGTTAGCCCAGAAGGCCAGTGCTAATGTGGCCACCTTCCTTACCCGGCCGAGGGAAGGCGACGGAGAAGATTAAAGGGTGGTCTCGGGCGTCCGGCGGCGGTGCACGCGGCGTCCAGGGGCTGGCCGGAACTTGCTTGACAGCCAATTACCGAAAATAATACAATACCATCGAGGGAAACTAGGTGTTAAGGCGTACTACCAAGTCCTTGAAATAGATGCACCGTGATAGGCTTGTGCCTTAGATATTAAGGGGTCAGTTGGCGGCCTTTGAGCATAATCAGGGTAAAATACGGACTGCGGAGAAGTAGAGGCCTTTCTTGTGCCGTTAGGCCGGAGTAGAAGAGGGTCCCGTTAGCCAGTTCTTAGCCAACAGGTGCATAGCTGTATTTTTTCAAGGGAAAAATTGGTAGGATGCCTTTCCTAAGCCGGGTTTCTGCTCGGCTTTATTTTATGTCAAGGGGGTGAGAGAGATTTTAGTTTGGATAGCATCCCTGCTGGCGGCTCTGGCGGCAGGCACGGGAATTGGGTATGTTCTCCGTAGATATTTGGTGGAGACTAAGATAGCTTCCGCGGAAAAGTCGGCGGCGGCCATCATCGAGGAGGCCAAAAGGGAGGCCGAGGCCAGGAAGCGGGAGGCCCTCCTGGAGGCTAAGGAAGAGGTCCATCGCCTCCGTAATGAAGTGGAGCGGGAAAACCGCGAAAGGCGTAGTGAGCTCCAGCGCCTGGAGCGCCGCCTGCTGCAGAAGGAGGAAGCTCTGGAGCGGAAGGCCGAGGGTCTCGAACGAAGGGAAGCCCATCTTCAGCGGCAGGAAGAAGACCTGCAACGCCTCAAGCAGCATCTGGAGGAGCTCAAGCGGCAGCAGGTGGCCGAACTGGAGCGCCTTTCCGGCTTGACGACCGAAGAGGCCAAGGCGCTGCTGCTGAAAAGCGTGGAGGACGAGGTGCGCCATGAGGCCGCCCTGTTGATCAAACAAGTGGAAACGGAGGCCAAGGAGGAAGCCGACAAACGAGCCAAAGAGATCATCACCTGGGCCATTCAGCGGTGTGCTCCTGAAGTGGTGGCCGAAACCACTGTTTCCGTGGTTAACCTGCCCAACGATGAGATGAAGGGGCGCATCATCGGGCGCGAGGGACGCAATATCCGCGCCCTGGAAACCCTGACCGGTGTGGACTTAATTATCGATGATACTCCGGAGGCCGTCATTTTATCAGCCTTTGACCCCATCCGCCGGGAAATAGCCCGTATTGCCCTGGAGAAGCTCATTGCCGACGGCCGCATTCACCCGGCCCGCATTGAGGAAATGGTGGAAAGGGCCCGGCGGGAGATCGAGCAGAAGATCCGGGAGGAGGGTGAACAGGCTGCTTTTGAGGCCGGCGTTCACGGCCTGCACCCGGAACTTATCAGGTTGTTGGGCCGGCTTAAGTACCGGACCAGCTACGGCCAGAACGTCCTGAAACATTCGCTGGAGGTGGCCTTTCTGGCGGGCTCCATGGCGGCCGAGCTGGGGGCCGACGTCCAGGTGGCCAAGCGTGCCGGCCTGCTCCACGATATCGGGAAAGCCGTAGACTACGAAGTAGAAGGGCCCCATGTCAATATCGGGGTTGAGCTGGCCAAGAAATACCGGGAGTCCCCGGAGGTAATCCACGCCATTGCAGCCCACCACGGGGATATAGAGCCGCGCAGCCTCGAGGCTGTGCTGGTGCAGGCGGCCGATGCCATCTCCGCCGCCAGGCCCGGAGCGCGGCGGGAAACGCTGGAGGCCTACATCAAGCGTCTGGAAAAACTAGAGGAGATTGCCGACTCCTTTAGCGGAGTGGATAAGGCGTACGCCATACAGGCAGGCCGCGAGATCCGCATCATAGTCAAGCCCGAGAAAATAGACGATACCATGGCCGTGCAGCTGGCCCGGGACATAGTGAAGAAGATCGAGCATGAACTGGAATATCCGGGCCAGATTAAGGTAGTGGTCATTCGGGAAACAAGGGCCGTGGACTATGCCAAGTAGGCCGGGAAGGTGTTGCTTACAGGCAGGGGTGGCAGGGAGAGGCCTTAAATTGCCATCTCTGCCACCATATTTTTTGCGGCCCGAACTAAAAGATGGCAGGATTTTTTGAAGAAGGCGCAGAACTAAGCCTTGAACACCGTTTAGGTAGAAGGCAGGTGGCACAGTATGGGCGTACGATACCGGTACAACGGCGAGATATCCGACAGCGTGGGACTATTAATCTCTATACTGGTGCGCTATCCGGAGATAGGGACCATCAATTATGAACCGGGCGCCCGCATACTAAAGTTTTCCTTCATGCTGAGGGGCCGGGTTCCCCGCGAGGAACTGGAAGAGTTCAGGGAGCAGTTTGTTAAGTCTTTGGCCACCTTTAATCTCCTGGAGCAGCGGGAGGCCCAGGTAATCATCCTGGATTATCACTGCTTCGAGCAGCTCACCGTTCTCGAGGTGCAGAGGGATGTGGGAACCCTGTCCCAGGGGGAAATTGACCTTATAATGACCCTCGTACGCCAGCAGTTCGGCGAGAGCCTGGTGGCGGATGTTAATGAGAATGTGCAGGAAGAAGACCTGCTGGTGCAGGAAGAAATAATCGACCACATGTTGGAGAGTATAAGGAGAGAAGCAACCCAGAAAAAACTGATAGCCTTTAGGGAGGAAGGCCGAGTCCTGGTTTTTAACAAGCAAAAGTAAGCCGGGGAAGCAGGGGGGTGCCGGCAGTCAAAGGCGGAGACCTCCATACCCATACTACCGCTTCGGATGGAAAGCTAACGCCCCACGAACTGGTCCGGCTGGCACATCGAAAAGGGCTGGCGACCATAGCGGTTACGGATCATGACACGGTGGACGGCTTAGAGGAAGCCCTGGCTGTGGCTTCCCTTTATGGTATTGAGGTAATCCCGGGCATTGAGTTGAGCACCGAGTGGGAGGGTTGTGACGTCCACCTGCTGGGATATTATATCGACTTCCAGGGGGACAGGCTACGCAGCTTCTTGCAACAGCGGCAGGAGGCCCGGTACAGGCGGTGCCTTAAGATCATCGCCCGGTTGCAAGAGCTGGGTTATCCCGTTACCTGGGAGGACGTGTCTCCCCTGGTCCGGGGGCAGGCCGTCGGACGTCTGCATATTGCCCAGGCCCTGGTAGCGCGGGGCCTTGTTCCCTCCATCGAGGCTGCTTTTTCCGAGCTCCTGGAACGGGGACGGCCGGCCTATGTGCCCCGGTATAAACTTGCGCCGGCCGAAGGTGTCGAGATTATCAGATCCTGTCGGGGAGTAGCCGTGCTGGCCCATCCCGGCCTCATAGGCGAAGACGCCATTATAAGGGAACTGGCGAGCAGAGGGCTTCAGGGGCTTGAGGCCTATTACCCCCAGCACAGCCGGGAGGAGGTGGCCCGCTACCTGGACCTGGCCGGAGAGCTCGGCCTCCTGGTTACCGGCGGCTCCGATTTTCACGGTCCGGACATCCCGGACCATGCCGAGCTGGGAGCCGTGACAGTGGGCGAGGAGGTCATAGAAAGACTCAAGGGGTGTGCCCGTGCCCTAAGGAGTGCCTTTGATGGCGGGGAAGGGGAGAGGCCTGGCCGGTCGGGAGAAGGACCCGGGAAGCTTTAGCCTCCCAGCGCAGCCGCCCTAGAGCTAGACTCCGGCGGGCTCTTTTAGCTCCGGGGTTTAGGAGTGGTGGCCGGACGAGAACAAGGGGCATGATTGCGACAGGAAACCCTTGATTAGTGAACGATCTTGCGCTATACTGAAGGAAAAAATAGCGGACGACCACAGGTGCCGTAAGGCTAAAAGGGAATCAGGTGAAAATCCTGAGCGGTCGCGCCACTGTAACCGGGGAGCTATCCTTCAGAAAGCCCACTGGGGTACGCCCTGGGAAGGGGAAGGATGGCGGTGAGCCGGAGCCAGGAGACCTGCCTGTGGTGACTGTAGACCCTCGCGTCAAGGGAAGGGCCCGATGGAAGGATAATAGCAACCCAGCCTCTAGGCGAGAGGCTGGGTTTTTTGGTATGTGGAGCTAGGCAGTTTAGGGAGGTCCGGGATTGGAACGGGGAAGGCTGGTACTCATTACGGGAGGGGTGCGGAGCGGTAAGAGCCGCTTTGCCGAAGAGTTGGCCGCGAGCTGGGGTGAGGAGGTCGTTTATGTGGCCACCGCCAGGGTCACGGATGAGGAGATGGCCGCCCGGGTGGCCCGCCATAAGGCCCGGAGGCCGGACTGCTGGACTACGGTGGAGGAACCCGTGGCCCTGGAGGAAGTAATCAAAGAATGGGGGAAGAGGGGAAGGGTCCTCCTGGTGGACTGCCTGGCGGTTTATGTGGGCAACCTCCTGGTAGAGGAGGGCCTCGGCGAGGAGGAGGTCGTGGTCCGGTTGCGGAAGGTGGCCCGCAGGGCCCAGGAGTCCCCGGCCGACGTTATCCTGGTCAGCAATGAGGTGGGATTAGGGGTGGTACCACCCTATCCCCTCGGCCGCCTTTATCGCGATCTCCTGGGCCTGGCCAATCAGGAAGTGGCCTCCAGGGCCGACGCGGTGTATCTAGTGGTCTGCGGCCTGCCCGTGGAAGTAAAATCCCTGGCTGTCCGGAGGCAACTTAAGGGACCGGGAGGAGGTCTCTATGAACAATCTTAGAAAGGGCTATACCACCGGTACCTGCGCGGCGGCCGCAGCCAGGGCGGCGGTAAAAGCCCTCTGGGGCCCCGGAAAAACAGAGGACCGAGTGCGGGTCACCCTGCCCCGGGGAGAGGTAATCGAACTCCCGGTAACGGTGCGGCGGGGGGAGGGCTGGGCAGAAGCTACGGTCATCAAAGACGCAGGCGATGATCCCGACATTACCCACGGTGCCGCCGTTCAGGTGAGGGCGCGTCCCGGAGGGCGGGGGATTACTTTGAAGGCCGGTAGAGGGGTGGGAAAGGTAACTCTTCCGGGCCTGGCGGTACCGGTGGGAGAGCCGGCCATCAATCCCGTGCCCCGCGCCATGATTTTCGCAGCAGTCAGGGATTTTATCCCCGAAGGTGAGGGTGTGGAGCTCACCATAAGTATCCCCGGCGGTGAGGAACTGGCCCGGCGCACTTTAAACCCCCACCTGGGAATTGTAGGAGGCCTGTCCATCCTGGGGACTACCGGCATTGTAGAGCCCATGTCGGAAGAGGCGCTGCGCGTTTCCCTCCTCCCGCAAATTGATGTAGCCCGGGCGGCGGGATTTAGAGCCATCGTGTTAACGCCCGGCCGCCGGGGCCGGCGCCAGGCGGTGGAGGGTTACGGCCTGCCGGAAAGGGCGGTAATCTTGAGCGGTAACTACATAGGAGACCTGCTTAAGGCGTGTGCAGAGCGGGGCTTGAAGAAGGTGCTCCTGTGGGGTGGCGTGGGCAAGTTAGTGAAGGTGGCCGGCGGTATCTTTAATACCCATAGCCGGACGGCAGATGCCCGGCGGGAGATTGTGGCTGCGAGGGCGGCAGCCTGGGGCCTCCCACCCGAGGGGGTGCAGGCTATACTGTCGGCCAATACCCTGGAGGTTGTTGTTCAAATTCTGCGCGGTTTCTGGGAGGAAAGGCGGTCCCGCGAATTCTGGGACCATCTGGCTTCCGTGGCCAGCAAGCGCAGCCGGGAGCTGGTAGGGGATGTCCTGGAGGTGGGGACCGCCTTCTTGGACCTGGCCGGTGGCATCGTCGGCCAGGACGAGGAAGGGGCTAGGATAATGGAGGACTTGCAGCATGCAGGGTGAAAGGCGGCCTTGGCTTACGGTGGTCGGCGTGGGACCGGGCGATCCTATGTGGCTTACGCCGGCGGCTTACCAGGCGGCAGCGGAGGCGGAGATTTTGGTGGGAGGGCGCCGGGCCCTGGAACTGTTCGGTTTCCTCGATAAGGAACGCAGGATTATTGATGCCGATCTGGAAGGGTTATACCGGTATTTGAGTTCGGTAGCGGGGCGCCCGACAGCAGTTCTGGTCTCGGGAGATCCCGGCCTTTATAGCCTCTTGGGCTGGCTGCAGCGCCGTTTTCGCCCGGAGGAAATGCGGGTGCTGCCGGGAATAAGCTCGGTGCAGCTGGCCTTCGCCCGGCTGGGATGCAGCTGGGAAAGGGCCAATATAGTGAGCCTGCACGGACGGCCCCTGGGAGTACTGGACCCCTATTTGGAGGGGTTGGCCCGGCAGGAAATCCTACTTGCCGTCCTCACCGGCGGGGAAAATACGCCGGCGGCGGTGGGAAGATACATGGAGGGTAAAGGGCTGGGTGCAACCGTCCTCTGGGTGGGAAGTCAACTGGGCGGGCCGGGAGAGAGGACGGCGTATCTGACGGCCGAGGAGCTGGCCCGGGCCGATTTTGATGCGGCGGCGGTGATCATCGGTGGGTTTTCCCGGCGGTAAGTGGCCCTACATAACTCCCGGCATTCCCGACGGGATGTTCAGCCGGGGGGCAGTTCCCCTTACTAAAGAGGAAATCCGGGTACTGACCCTGGCCAAGGGGCGCCTGGCCCCGGGACAGGTGGTATATGACGTCGGCTCCGGTACAGGGTCCCTGACGGTAGAGGCCGCCCGATTGGTTAATCCCGGAACGTTATACGCCGTCGAGGAGGACCCGGTGGCGGCGGATTTGACCCGCGCTAACATCCAGGCCTTCGGCTTGGGGAATGTAGTTCAGGTAGTGGGGAGGGCTCCTGAAGCCCTGGAGGGCCTGCCGCCGGCTGACCGCATTTTTATCGGGGGCAGCGGGGGCCGGCTGAAGGATATTCTGGAGTACTGTAGCAGGGCCCTGAAGCCCCGGGGGATCATGGTCATTAATGCTGTTACCTTGGAAACCCTGTGGGATAGTATGACCTTCGGCCGGAGCAAGGGGTACCACACCTCGGCCGTAGCATTAAATGTAGCGAGGTTGGAAGAGGTGGGCGGGCGCCGGATGTTCCGCAGCCTAAATCCGGTTTATATTGTTCAGCTGGCCGACGGCGCCTGTTCCTAGTCAGGTCCTGCTTTAGTCCGTCAGGTCCAGGCGTCAAGTCCCGGGCCGTGTGGGGTGTTAGCGGGTGATAGCGGATCCCCGGTGGGGCCGGAGAAAGGGGTCGGAGGCGAAGGGCCGTCCGGGCCGGGAGGTTCTACCAGGGGATCCCGGTCCACCAGGGTTGGGAAGAGGAGATACAGCCGGCCCTAAAGGCCCGGAGGCCGGTGGGAGGAGGAAGGCCATGAGCGGCAAATTATACGGCGTGGGAGTGGGTCCCGGTGATCCAGAGCTCCTCACCCTGAAAGCCCGACGGATTTTGGAAAGGGTGCCCGTCCTGGCAGTACCCGTTTCCCAGCGGGGAGAGGAAAGCCTCGCCCTGGGGGTGGTGCAGGCCTTTGTGCGGCCAAACCAGGAGATACTCTCCCTGTTTATGCCCATGAGCCGCGACCGCTCTTACCTCGAGCGCTGCTGGGAGGCGGCGGCGCGGGAGCTGCTGGGGAAGCTCCGGGAGGGTAGGGATGTGGCTTTTTTGACCCTGGGAGACGCAAGCCTTTACAGCACTTACAGTTACCTTATGGAAATTATCCAAGGGTTGGACCCTTCCATCCCCATAGAAACCGTACCGGGAATCACTTCTTTCTCGGCGGCAGCCGCCAGGCTGAATCTGCCCCTGGCCAAGGGCGATGAGGCGCTGGCCATTATACCCGCCCTGGAGGACCCCGAGGCCTTGGAAGGGCTGATACCCTTATTTCCCAATCTGGTGCTCATGAAGGTGGCGAGGCGTTACGACGAGATCGTTCGCGTCCTGACCCGGGCCGGCGTGGTGAGGACCTCTGTCCTCGCCACCCGGTGCGGCCAGAAGGGGGAAACCTTTTCCTGGGATCTGGAAGCCGGCATGGGACAAAGGCATGATTATCTTTCCTTGATTATCGTAAAGGGGCGGGGAAAGCGGCAATGAAGGTTTACTTTGTAGGGGCCGGTCCGGGCGACCCGGAACTAATCACCGTTAAGGGTAGACGGCTATTGGAGCAGGCGGGGGTCATTATCTATGCCGGATCCCTGGTTAATCCGGCTTTGCTGGCCTGGGCGCACCCGGAAGCGGTATGTTACGACAGCTCCTCTCTTACCCTGGAGGAGATTGTTGAGATTATGGAAGGGGCCGTCCGGCGGGGACGGGAGGTGGTAAGGCTACATACGGGCGATCCTTCCCTGTACGGTGCTATACGGGAACAAATGGAGGCCCTGGAGGCCCGCGGCATCCCCTATGAGGTGGTGCCGGGAGTGAGTTCCTTCTCGGCGGCGGCCGCCGCCCTGGGCCGGGAATTTACCGTGCCAGGACGGAGCCAGACCCTTATCCTCACCCGCCGCGGGGGCCGGACTCCCGTGCCTCAGGCCGAAAATCTGAGGGCCCTGAGTGCCCACCGCGCGAGCCTCTGCCTCTTCCTGAGCGCCCACTGCCTGGAGGAGGCTACGGCCGAACTGGCCTGCGGGTACGGGGAGCAGACGCCGGCGGCCGTGGTTTATAAAGCTTCCTGGCCGGAAGAAAAGGTAATTTGGGGCAGCCTCGAGGATATTGCAGCTAAGGCCCGGCAGGAAGGTATTGAGCGGACGGCACTCCTCCTGGTCGGCGATTTCCTGGCCGGCCCTTACCAGCGCTCCTGCCTCTACCACCCGTCCTTCGGCCACGGCTACCGGAAGGTGGAGAAATCCGGTGGATGAAGGCGGCAGGGTAGCCATCATCACTTTGACCCGGCCCGGATACGAGACGGCCCGAAGGCTGGCCCGGGCTTTAGCGGAGAAGAGTACCGTCTTCGTCCCTGTCGGTTTGAGCCCGGCGGCAGAAGGGGAGGACGGAAATTCATTCAATATAACAAGCTATTCCGGACCGTTATCCCGGTTCCTGGGTCAGATTTTTCCCCACTACCGTTCGTTAATCATGGTTATGGCCGTGGGAATTGCCGTGCGGGCCCTGAGTCCCCACCTTGTTTCTAAAAAGGCGGATCCGGCAGTGGTAGTGGTGGACGTGGCGGGACAATACGCCGTAAGCCTCCTTTCCGGCCACCTGGGCGGGGCCAACGCTCTGGCCCGCCAGGTGGCGGACATCCTAAACGGTCGGGCGGTGATTACTACCGCCGGCGAGGTCCTGGGGCTTCCGGCCCTGGATTTGGTGGCCCGGGATCTGAACGTGGATGTCTGGCCGGCGGCCGTTTTCACCAAAGTGATGGCGGCCCTGGTCAATGGCGAACCGGTGGAGGTGCTGGTGGAAAGTCCTTTACTTAGGGCCGTGGAGGGCTTGCTTCCCGGGTTAAGGGTGCGCCCCTTAAAAAACCCCCTTCCCCAGGGCGTGGCCGAAGCCGGGATTCTGGTAACCTGGCGGCGCCTGCCCCTTCCGGGGCCGCGGTGGGTCTACTGGAGGCCCCGGGTGATCAGCGCCGGCATCGGCTGCCGCCGGGGGGCAACCGCCCGTATGATTCTTTACGCCCTGGGCCTGGCCCTGGCGGAGGCAGGCCTCAGCCGCCGCAGCCTTGCCTCCCTCGCCACCGTCGATTTTAAGGGAAGGGAGCCCGGGCTTAAAGAAGCTGCCGCGCGCCTCGGCGTTAAGCTTTTAACCTTTACGCCTGAGGAGCTGGTAGGCTGCCTGGATAGACGGCCCTATCTTAACCGCTCGGAAAGGGTTAAAAGGTTTACCGGCATTCCCGGGGTTTGCGAGCCGGCGGCAGTCCTGGCGGCTGGAGAGGGGGAATTATTATGGCCGAAAAAGAGCTACCGGGGAGTTACCGTCGCCCTGGCCCTGGCGAGATAGCGGTTGTGGGCCTGGGACCGGGCGGGGAGGCGGAGATGACCTACCGCGCCAGGCAGGCCCTGGAGCAGGCGGAAGTAATCGTCGGTTACCGCACTTATGTCGACTTGATAACCTCCATGACCGAGGGCAAGGAGGTAGTAGTTACCGGGATGACGGGGGAGGTGGAGCGGTGCCGGGAGGCGGTGGAGAGGGCTGCCGCCGGAGCCCGGGTGGCTGTTGTTTCCAGCGGCGATCCCGGTGTCTACGGTATGGCCGGGCTGCTCCTGGAAATCTTGGCCACCCATCCCCGGGGCCAAGGGATAAAGGTCGACGTCGTTCCCGGCGTGACAGCGGCCACTGCTGCGGCGGCCGCCCTGGGGGCCCCCCTGATGCACGACTTTGCCGTCATCAGCTTAAGCGATCGCCTGACCCACTGGGAGGTTATCGCCGCCCGCCTCGAGCATGCGGCGGCGGCCGATTTCGTCCTGGTGCTGTACAACCCCCGCAGCCACGGGCGACCCGACCACCTTCGCCGGGCCCGGGATATTATCCTCCGGTTCCGCCACCCGGCCACGCCGGTGGGAGTGGTGCGCAATGCCGGCCGGGAAGGGGAAGAAGCGTGGATCCGTGACCTGGCTACCTTTCTAGATTTGCCGGTGGATATGGTAAGCACGGTAATCATCGGCAACAGCCAGACCAGGGTGCTGGACGGCCGTCTGGTGACACCCAGGGGGTATCGGTTGTGATCCTGGTGCTGGCCGGCACCGCCGACGCCTCCCAAGTTATCGGCGTTTTAAAATCAGAGGGTTACCGGGTGGCCGCCAGCGTCGTTACTGAGTACGGAGCCAGATTAGCCAGGCAAGCGGGGGCTGATTTAGTCCGCACAGGTCCCCTGGGGCAAGAAGAACTGGCAAATTATCTTAAAAGACACGGCATTGTTGCCGTAATTGACGCCACCCATCCCTTTGCCGTTAACATTACCGAGAACGCTCGGGAGGCTTGCCGCGCCTTGGGGCTCCCCTATTTCCGTTACCGCCGGCCGGAGGTGCGCCTACCTTCCTACCCCAACCTTCTGCCGGCCTCCAGTTTTGAGGAAGCGGCCGTGCTGGCCGCCCGCGGCCAGGTAATATTTCTAACCATCGGGACGCGCCATTTGGAGTGTTTTACCGATGCACCGGCCCTGAAAGGGAAAAGGCTCGTCGTCCGGGTGCTGCCCGAGGAGGATTCCCTGGCCAGGTGCCGGCGGCTGGGAATCTGGCCGCGGGATATTGTGGCCATTCAAGGCCCCTTAAGCTATGAGTTAAACCGCGCCCTGTATCGGCAGTACCAAGCCGATGTGGTGGTTACCAAAGAGAGCGGGAGCACCGGCGGAGTCGAAGAAAAAGTCCGGGCCGCCCTGGATTTGGGCCTGACGGTCGTGGTCGTCCGCCGCCCGTCCGAGTCCGGCGGCCTGCCACTGGAGGAAATCATCCCCATGCTGGGGGAAGCCCTAGGGAGATAGGAGGACCGAAATGGATATAGGTATTATTTTACTGGGCCACGGCAGCCGCATCCCCGAGGCCAACGAGCATTTGAAGCTTTTGGCGGGCCACGTGCGGGAATTTCTGGGCGATGTCCGGATACAGCCCTGCTACATGATGCGCACCCATCCCAATCTCTTGGAAGGTATTGCCATGCTGGTGGAGGAAGGCCTGCGGCAGATAGTCGTGATACCCATGTTTTTCTGCAACGGCCTCCACGTCCAGCGGGATATTCCCGAGCAGTTGGCTACGGCCCGGGAGCGGTTTCCAGGGGTTACCTTGATTTACGGCAGCAACCTGGGCGCCGATAGGCGGATCGCCGAGATTATAGTCGAACGTATCCGGGAGGTGGCTCCGGGTGTCGTACCTCAATAATCCCCGGGCCATTGAGGCCCAAAGCCGGGCCATCATCGCGGCGCAGCTAGGCGATCTCGGTTTGGGGGCGGAGGAAAGGAACATCGTTACCCGAATCGTTCATGCCACCGGCGACCTGGAATACGCCCGGCTGGTGGTTATTCACCCCCGGCTGGTTGCAGCGGCGACTGCGGCCCTGTGCGGCGGGGCGGACATCATTACCGACATCGAAATGGTGCGCCAGGGGATCAACAGCCAAATCCTTGCCCGGGGCGGCGGGAGGGTAATCTGCGCCATCCGGGAAAGGGAGGTGGCTGCGGCAGCGGCGGCCAGGGGAATAACCAGGGCTATGGCCGCCATGGAGTACCTGGCGCCCCGGATGACGGGAGCCGTCGTGGCCATCGGCAATGCTCCCACGGCCCTGTTTCGCCTTCTAGAATTGATGGCCGCAGGCCAGGTGGCACCGGCGGCCGTCATCGGCACTCCGGTGGGCTTTGTGGGCGCGGCGGAAGCCAAGGCAGCCTTAGAGAGGTCCGGCGTACCCTTTGTCACCGTCAGGGGCACCAGGGGCGGCAGCACGGTGGCGGTGGCTGCCGTCAATGCCCTGCTGCACCTGACTTGGGACGGGGAAGGTGAAGATTGATGGCCCGGGCGGTCATGCTCCAGGGGACCAGCTCCAACGTCGGCAAGAGCGTCTTGGCGGCGGCCCTGTGCCGGATTTTTTACCGCGCCGGCTACCGGGTAGCCCCTTTTAAATCCCAGAACATGGCTTTAAACTCCGGCGCCACTGCGGACGGCGGGGAAATGGGACGCGCCCAGTTGGTGCAGGCTTATGCCGCCGGGGTGCAGCCGCGGGTGGAAATGAATCCGATCTTGCTCAAACCCACGGCCCACGCCCGCTCCCAGGTGATTCTCCTGGGGCGGCCGGTGGGCAATGTGGGAGCCAGGGATTATCATGGAAGCTTTAACCAGGAGCTGTGGCGTTACGTGGAGGCGGCTTATGCCGCCCTGGATAAGGAATTCGAGGTTATCGTTATCGAAGGCGCCGGCAGCCCGGCGGAGGTTAACCTTAAGGATAGGGAAATCGCCAATATGCGGGTGGCCAAGATGGCCGGAGCGCCGGTGCTCCTGGTGGCCGATATCGACCGCGGCGGTGCCCTGGCGGCCATTGTCGGGACTTTGGAGCTTTTAGAGGAAGACGAGAGGGAACTGGTGGCCGGTTTGATCATCAACAAGTTCCGGGGCGACATGGCTTTGCTGCAGCCGGCCCTGGACTTTTTAGAAAAGAAAACCGGCAAGCCTGTTCTGGGGGTCATCCCCTTCCTGGCCCACGGTCTGCCCGAGGAGGATTCCGTGGTCCTCGAAAAGGCCGCTGCCCGCCCCACTGCCCCCGGCGAGGTGGAAATTGTCGTAATAAAGCTGCCGTGCATCGCCAACTTTACCGATTTTGACGCCCTGGCAAGGGAAGAGGGCGTTAACCTGCGCTATGTAGAGGACAAGAACGCCCTCGGGAATCCGGACCTCATCATCCTGCCGGGGAGCAAGAACACCATTGGTGATCTGTTGTGGCTGCGGCAGCGGGGCCTGGAAGATGCCATTAAAGAGCTGGCGGCGCGGGGCACCCCGGTGGTGGGTATCTGCGGCGGTTATCAAATGCTGGGCCGGGAAATTGCCGATCCCGGCCATGTAGAAACCGACTATGACGGCATTGACGGCATGGGCCTCCTGCCGGTGCGGACGGTGTTTCAGCCGACCAAGGCCACTAACCTTGTTGAAGGCCGGGTAACCGGCACGGGACCCTTCTTGGGGCCGTTGCAGGGCCTGGAAGTGAAGGGCTATGAGATCCATATGGGGGCAAGCAGCCTGGTGGCCGGCCAGCCAGCCTTTAAAATCACTCGGCGCGGCAGCGTTTTGGTGGACATCGACGACGGCGCCCAGAGCGACGACGGTCTGGTGTGGGGTACCTACATCCACGGCATCTGGGATAATGACGCCTTCCGCCATCGGATCCTAGATGTTTTAAGGGCCAGGCGCGGCCTGCCGGCCAGGGAGAGCGGTCTGGAATTCGACGCCGACCAGGAGCGCCGTTTTGATGCCCTGGCTGCCGTGGTGGCCAGGCACTTAGATCTGAAACGACTGGCGGCGATCATGGGTCTGGACCGGCCCCTGGCAGGTGACGGCTTTGGAGCCTAGCGTCCTTTTGCTGGTCCTGGCCCTGCTCCTGGACCTGGCGGTGGGGGACCCGCCCTGGCTCCTGCACCCGACCCAGGTCATGGGGGCGGGTATCAGCGCCCTGGAAAAACTTTTGTGGCGGCCGAATGCTTCCCGGGGCTACCTGTTAGCTACGGGCGGGGTGGTGGTCGTCGGCATCGTCGGGGGCAGCTGGGCCATCACCTGGGGCTTGCTGGCAGCAGCCGGCCGGATTAATTACTGGGTGGAGGTATTGCTGGCCGCGTGGCTGCTGGCTACAACCATTGCCCCCCGGGGCCTGGCTACAGCGGCCGCCGGCGTCGCCCGGGCCCTTGAAACAGGAGACTTGATCTGCGCTCGCCGCCGGGTAAGCCGGATAGTGGGCCGGGATACGGCGGGCCTGGACGAAGGGGAGGTAGTCCGGGCGACGGTGGAAACTGTGGCTGAGAATACCAGCGATGGTGTTATTGCCCCCCTTTTCTATTTTTTCCTAGGAGGGGTTCCCCTGGCCATGGCCTACCGGGCCGTCAACACCCTGGATTCCATGCTGGGTTACAAAAACGACCGCTACCTTTTTTTCGGCCGGGCGGCAGCCAGGCTGGACGATGTGGCTAATTATCTTCCCGCCAGGCTAACGGGGATAGCCTTATGCGTGGCGGCCGCCCTGCTGGGTTATGGCCGGCGGGCCTGGACGATTATGCTGCGCGATGCCCGCCGGCACCCCAGCCCCAACAGCGGTTTTCCGGAGGCGGCGGTCGCCGGCGCCCTGGGAGTGCAGCTGGGCGGTCTCAATTATTATCAGGGGCGGCCCTCTCAACGCCCTCTCATCGGGGAGGCCCGGCAGCCTTTAAAGAAAGAGCATATCGGCCTGGCCGTCTGCCTCATGGCGGTTGCCACTTTCCTCGTTTCGCTTGTCGGCGGTTCGATTTTGGCCTTTGCCGGGCGCTGGTACTGAAAAAAGGGGTATTTATATGGGCTATAAGCGAATTGTCATAGCCGGTAGCCGCAGCGCGGTAGGCAAGACGAGCATCGCTACCATATTGGGCAAAAGGGGCGATACCGTCCGGGGCCACGAGTTCCACTATTCCTCGCTGACCGGTACGGACGATGATTTCCCTTACGCCTATACCTGGCAGGTCGGCCAAAAGTTGTACCGCGACGGTTATACCGCACAAGGATATTGGCTTCAATAAAGAAGCCGCAAATAATTTTATGACGGCGTGCAGGCGCTTCATGAAGGCCTGCCGCGAAGGAGGAATGCCCCATGGATTTGTTAAACCGGACCCTGGCTGCCATCAGCCCCCTGGACAGGGAGGCCATGGTTCGAGCCCAGGCCCACCTCGATGATCTCACCAAGCCGCCAGGAAGCCTGGGCGCCCTGGAAGCTATTGCCCGGCAACTGGCCGGGATAAAGGGGGAAGTGCCGCGCCGCTTAACCCGCAAAACCCATATCCTTATGGCTGGTGACCACGGGGTGGTGGCGGAAGGGGTGAGCGCTTTTCCCCAGGAGGTTACGCCCCAGATGGTATTAAATTTTGCCCGGGGCGGGGCGGCAATCAACGTTCTGGCCCGTCATGCCGGGGCGGAGCTCGTCCTGGTAGATGTCGGGGTAGCGGCGGAACTGCCGGACCTCCCGGGCTTGTTGAAAAGAAAGGTAGCCCCGGGTACGGCCAACCTTGCGAGGGGGCCGGCCATGACCAGGGAACAGGCCGTTGCCGCCTTGGAAATCGGTATCGAGGTTGCTAACGAGCAAATTGCCGCCGGGAGCGAACTCTTAGGCATCGGGGAAATGGGCATCGGCAACACCACCCCCAGCACAGCCATCGTCGCCGCTTTCAGCGGTTTGCCGGTGGAAAAGATTACCGGTAGGGGGACGGGTATCGATGATAAGCGCCTGCAGCTAAAAATCAATGCTATTCGTCGGGGCTTGGAAGTAAATCGCCCCAATCCTGCCGATCCCCTGGATGTTCTGGCCAAGGTGGGGGGACTGGAAATAGCCGGCATGGCTGGGGTGATCCTGGCGGGAGCCGCTAAACGGGTGCCGGTAATTATCGACGGCCTTATTTCCGGAGCTGCTGCCTTGGTGGCCGCTCGCCTGGCCCCGGGAGCCGCTGACTATATTCTGGCCTCCCATCTTTCGGAAGAACCTGGTCACGCCGCCGTCCTGGAACTCCTGGGCCTTAAACCCATGCTGACCATGGCGATGCGCCTGGGCGAGGGCACCGGGGCCGCTCTGGGGATGACCTTGGTAGAAGCGGCCATTAAAATCTATCATGAAATGGCTACCTTCAGCCAGGCCGGGGTTTCGGGGGCGCTGGATAGTTGAAGGGGTTTAATGCCTTTCTTGTGGCCCTGAAGTTTTTGACCCGGATTCCCTTAAAGAGCGGTGATAATACCGGAGAAGCCTGGCAGCAAAGCGTCGCCTACTTTCCCCTGGTAGGCCTGGTTTTAGGTCTCATTTTGGCCGCGGCCTGGCAGGCATTGAGCTTACTGGTACCGGACCTTCCCCGGGCGGGGCTGGTCCTGGCCCTGGCGGTTTTCTTAAGCGGGGGCCTTCACCTGGACGGCTTTATCGACAGCATGGACGGCCTTTTTTCTGGCAGAGACCGGGAACGTATCCTGGCTATCATGAAGGACAGCCGCGTGGGTGCCCATGGCGTTACGGCGGTGGTCACCCTGCTGGTTTTGAAATTCAGCCTTTTGGCCGCCCTGCCGTCCGGGAACCTCCGGCTGGCCGGCCTCCCGCTGCCGCCGCCGCTGGTGTTGATGCCCGTTTTGAGCCGGTGGGCCATGGTGCCGGCCCTAACGTGCTTCCCTTACGCCCGTAAGGAAGGGATGGGTTCCCTATTCCAGGCCGGCCGCGGGCGCCGCAACCTGTTTTCCGCCACCCTGGTAGCCGCCCTGGTGGCGTGGTTTATAATGGGGCCTGCTGGTCTTTTTTATCTGCTCCTTGCGGCCCTGGTGTCCCTGGGGTGGTGCAGGTGGGTCCGGCGGCTTTTAGGCGGTCTGACGGGGGATACCTACGGCGCCCTGGCCGAAATCGTTGAGGTTTTTTTCCTGGCAGTTTATTATCTACGGCCGTAGTAAAAGGGGGTGGCTAGCCGTGCGAGGTGTAGCTCGGGTTAGCGGTGCCTGCGGCGAATTAGTCCAGGGGATGGTCGACGGTAGATATTTCCTTATTACCTGTCCCATAGATATTTGCACTGAAGTGGTGGTTACTTTAATTCCCGGTCGCCGCTTTGAGGCTCCTGCGGGAAAGCAAAAGGCTCTGGCGGCGGCCCGCCTGACCATGGAACGGCTGGGAGAAAGGCGCTGGGGGGCCGCCCTGAAGATTTTCAACCCCCTGCCGCCGGGCAAGGGCCTGGCCAGCAGCACCGCCGACGTGGCGGCGGCGTCAGCCGCTACGGCTAAAGCCTTGGGGGCGGAGCTTTCCCTTGAAGAGATTAAGGATATAGCCCTGTCCGTTGAACCGAGCGACGGTACCTTCCTGCCGGGCATCGTACTCTTTGATCACCTCCGGGGCGAATTCTGGGAGAGCCTCGGAGAACCGCCGCCCCTGGCGGTATTGATAGTCGATCGGGGAGGCACGGTCGACACCCTCCTTTTTAACCGGCGCACGGATCTAATGGCTTTAAACCGGGCCAAGGAGGAAGCCGTCCGCCGGGCGGTGGCCCTGGTGCGGGAAGGTTTGACAAGCGGCCGGGAAGAATTGGTCGCCCGGGGCGCGACAATCAGCGCCCTGGCCAACCAGGGGATTCTTTACAAACCGGAGCTGGAAACCCTGGTGGAGATAGCTACCGCCTTTGGGGCCCTGGGGGTTAATGTGGCCCACAGCGGCACCGTGGCAGGCATCCTCTACCGACCCGGGTCGGTAGATTGCGCGGAACTGGAAGGAAAGATCCGGGCGACCTTTCCCTATGTAAATTTTATCCGGGCGAGGGTGACCGGTGGTAGAATGGAGGCCTGGCGTGAACGATGGTCGAAAGGCAACGGGGTGTTGAGGACGGGGTACCGTCCGGGCCGCTTCACGGCGGTGACTGGCGGGGAGCGCTAGATAAATACGGCTGGAAGCCGGAAGAAATCCTGGATTTCAGCGCCAACATCAATCCCCTGGGGCCGCCTGCCGGCGTATGGGCATGTCTGACGGCCAACCTCCGGGCGGTTTGCCGGTACCCGGATCCGGCCAGCAAAGAGCTTAAAGAAGCCCTGTCCCTTGAACTTCAGGTGCCGCCCGGGGCCCTACTTATCGGCAATGGGGCCACGGATATTATATACAGCCTGTGCTTTTTGTTGAAGCCGCGGGCCGTGCTGGTGGCCGAACCCACCTTTGCGGAATACAGGCGGGCGGCGGAGGCGGCCGGTGCCCGGGTGCTTTCCCTGCCTTTACCGGCCGGTGAGGGCTTCCGCCTGGACGGAGCGGAATATAGCCGGTGTCTGGCCCGCGTCGATATGGCCTTTCTCTGCAACCCCAACAATCCCGTAGGCAACCTAATCGAGGACCGGGATCTGGCAGCCGTACTCGAGGAAAGCCGCAGACAGGGGACCTGGCTGGTGGTGGACGAATCCTTTTTGGATTTTGTGCAGGAAGATCGGCGGCGGTCCCTGTGCCGGGAAGCCCTTCGATATCCGAACGTGGTGGTGCTCCGGTCCTTGACCAAGTTTTATGCCCTTCCTGGGCTTCGCCTAGGGTATGCCGTAGCTTCACCCTCCCTGATAAGGCATCTCGAAGGGAGACGGGATCCCTGGTCCGTCAACATCCTGGCCCAGATGGCCGGAGTAGAGGCCCTCAAGGATAGGGAGTTTGTCGTGAACACCAGGAAATGGCTGGAGGAAGAAAAAGAGTATCTTTACCGGGGCCTGGCTTCCCTGTCCGGCAGCAGGCCTTACCCGCCGGAGGCTAATTTTATTCTCGTGGACATCGGACGGACCGGTTGGAGTTCCGGCCGCCTGGCAGAGGCCTGCGCCCGTCGCAAGGTACTTGTGCGAGATTGCGCTTCCTTTGCCGGGTTGGGGGATGTTCATATCCGGGTCGCCGTCAGGGACCGGCAGGCCAATAACATCCTTTTGGCCGTGTTAAGAGAATTACTGTCAGGGGGATGCCCGTGAGCCGAGGTACCCGTCTGTACCTGGTCCGCCATGCCCAGACGGAATGGAACCACAGCGGAAGGTACCAGGGACATATGGATGTAGCCTTGAGCCCCGAAGGCCGGCGGCAGGCCGAACTTGTGGGCCGCCGCCTGCAGGGGGAGAAGGTGGATGCTGTTTATACCAGCGACCTCAGGCGTGCCCGGGAAACGGCAGCGGCGGTAGCCCGGATGCACGGTTTAGAGATCCTCCAGGTGAGGGATCTGCGGGAAATGGACTTCGGCCTGTGGGAAGGCCTAACCTATGAGGAGATCCGGAAGGCCTTTCCCAGAGACGTTGAGGAATGGCTGGCCGATCCCGGTACTAAACAGGTTCCGGGTGGTGAGAGCTTCGCCGAACTCCAGGAGAGGGCTTGTCGGGCCGTCCGGGAAATCATAGCCCAACATCCCGGGCAGGCGGTGGCCGTAGTTTCCCACGGCGGCACTCTGAGTACGGTAATTTCCAGCCTCCTGGGCCTGGGTCTGGCAGGCATATGGCGGTTCCACCTGGACAATGCCAGTGTCAGCATTGTGGACTGCTACGGGAACTGTAACGTCCTGAGCCTGCTAAATGATATCAGTCACTTAAAGGATAAGTGAGGATATCCCGAGGCACACTACCTCCGAAGGGAGGTATTTTTTATGAGTGAAAGGTTTGCACCCGCCCGGGTACCCTGGAGCACCCGTCCGAGCTTAAAGAGCATGGCGGAGGAAGTTGGTATAGACTTCGACGCCTTCATGGGCGCGCTGGCTGCCAATAAGTCCGATACGGAGATGGCGGCGGCCTTTGGGGTTCCTCCGGAGGTGATCAGCCGCCTGCGGGAGCATTTTGAACGTTACGGCCTGCAATCCATTGTGGGGGAGGACTGAGTTACCCCAGGCAAGGTAATTGAGTTCGCCGGGGAAGGACCGGAGACCAGCAGGAGACGGAACTTTAGCGAAATTGGAAATCGGCCGGACGGGGGTAGTGCAGGGGCCTTGCTGGGTAGGGCCCAAAGCTGTTCGGCGGGTTTCGGCCGGAGGCCGACAAGGGAGGGCCAGTGCGGCCCGCAAAACTGTGAAAGAAAGGGCCGGGTCGCGGCCGAAGGCAAGGGGACATGGCCAGGGGAGGGGATTAGTTTACTTCCTTTTCCGGCTGCGCTATAATAGGCAATAAAGCGGACGGGATTTGAGTTGTGGGCCCTCTGGAGTAGGGTCAGGTCCTGCCAAGGGGTATAGAAGGAGGGAGATGGTTGCCGGAAGATAAAATCCTGGGTGAAGGGTTGACCTTTGACGATGTTCTGCTGGTGCCGGCCGCTTCGGCCGTTCTCCCGCGGGAGGTGGACGTCAGTTCTTATTTCACCCGCCGTATTAAGCTGAACATTCCCATTGCCAGTGCCGGCATGGATACAGTGACCGAAGCCCGGATGGCCATCGCCATGGCCCGGGAGGGCGGCATCGGAGTTATTCATAAGAACATGCCCATCGAGCAGCAGGCCAGGCAAGTAGACCGGGTCAAGCGATCGGAGCACGGAGTCATTACCGATCCCATTTTTTTAAGCCCCGAACATACCATCGGAGAAGCCGTTAGAATTATGGAACACTACCATATCTCAGGGGTACCGATAACGGTAAAGGGCCGGCTGGTGGGCATAATTACTAACCGTGATATACGTTTTGAACAGGACTACAGCCGCCCTATTGGGGAAGTGATGACCAGGGAAAATCTGGTGACGGCGCCGGTGGGCACCACCCTGGAAGAAGCCAAGGAGATCCTGCGGCGGCACAAAATCGAGAAGCTGCCCCTGGTAGACAAATATTTTAACCTCAGAGGATTGATCACCATCAAGGATATTGAGAAGGCGCGGAAGTATCCGAATTCGGCCAAGGACGAAAAGGGACGGCTCTTGGTGGCCGCCGCCGTCGGGGTGGGCAAAGACACCATGGAAAGGGTGGAGGCCCTGGTGGCGGCCGGGGTGGACGCGGTAGTGGTGGATACGGCCCACGGCCACTCGGAAAACGTCCTCCGGACGGTGGCCCGGATTAAACAGCGTTTTCCTTCCCTGGAAGTGGTGGGGGGCAACGTGGCCACGGCTGAAGGTACCCTGGCCCTAATCGAGGCGGGCGCCGACGCCGTCAAGGTGGGCGTGGGACCGGGTTCTATCTGCACTACCAGGGTGATTGCCGGTATCGGGGTACCCCAGCTTACGGCCATCCTCAACTGCGCCCGGGTGGCCCGGGAAAGAGGCGTCCCGATCATTGCCGACGGGGGCATCAAGTATTCGGGAGACATTACCAAGGCTATTGCCGCAGGGGCCAGTACCGTTATGATAGGTAGTTTGCTTGCCGGCACCGAGGAGAGTCCGGGGGAGATCGAAATTTACCAGGGTCGTAGTTTTAAGAGCTATCGGGGCATGGGTTCCCTCGCGGCCATGAAGGAGGGCAGCAGGGACCGGTACTTTCAGGAGGAAGCCGACAAGTTGGTCCCCGAGGGCATCGAAGGCCGGGTTCCCTACAAGGGTCCGGTATCGGAGACCCTCTACCAGCTGGTGGGGGGACTGAGGGCCGGGATGGGTTACACCGGGTGCCGGACTATAGCCGAACTCCAGGAGAAAGGCCGCTTTATCCGCATAACCCAGGCCGGTTTGAGGGAAAGCCATCCCCACGATGTAATGATCACCAAAGAAGCTCCTAATTACCGCATTTAACCCGTAGCCAGGCAGGTTGGAAGAGGGGAGAGCCGGAAATATGACGGTTGAGGGCAGAACAGCCGAGGTCTTCTGGTCGGATATGCGTACGGAAAAGGGCAAGAATCTCATCGACAAGGTGGAACGCCTCTGGCAGCGGGCGGGTTTCGGGGAAATTATAGCCGAGGGCGATCTGGTGGCCGTGAAACTGCACTTTGGTGAAAAGGGCAACTTGGCCTATATACACCCCGCCTTCGTCCGGCGCATAGTCGAGTTGATCCGCCGGAAAGGGGGAAAACCCTTTTTGACGGATACCAATACTCTATATGTAGGATCGCGCTCTAATGCCGTGGACCATTTGCAGACGGCGGTGGAAAACGGTTTTGCCTACGCCGTGGTGGGCGCGCCGGTAATTATAGCCGACGGTCTACGGGGTAAAGATTATCTAAACGTCCCGGTTAATCTAAAGCGGTTCAAAGAAGTAAAAATAGGTAGCGCCATATATCATGCCGATGCCCTGGTGGTGCTGAGTCATTTTAAGGGTCACGAGCTTACCAGCTTCGGTGGGGCCTTAAAGAATCTGGGCATGGGCTGCGGCAGCCCAAGCGGCAAACAGATGATGCACTCCGACGTTTTGCCGAAGGTTACGGTGGAAAAATGTATAGCCTGCGGCAGGTGCCGGCGGTGGTGCCCGGCCGGGGCCATTACGGTTGAAGAGCACGCCGTAATCGACGAGGAAAAGTGCATCGGCTGCGGAGAATGCACCGTCACCTGTCCCTACCGGGCCATCAAACCGAACTTTAAATCCGAGCCGGAAGCCCTGCAGGAAAAAGTTGTGGAATACGCCTACGGAGCTCTACAGAACAAGAAGGGCAAAGTGGCCTTCTTTAATTTCGTTACCAACGTTGCCCCGGAATGCGACTGTAACTCCTGGAACGATGCCGCCCTGGTAGGCGACGTCGGGATCCTGGCGTCCTACGACCCGGTGGCCCTGGATCAAGCCAGCCTGGACCTGGTGAATGCGCAGCCGCCCCTCCCAGGTACGCGCCTGGACGGTAAAGGGGATGCTGCGGATAAATTTCTGGCCGTAAGCGGCTATGATGGGACCCATCAGCTGGCTTACGGAGAAGAAATAGGTCTGGGTACCAGGAAGTACACCCTTATAAAAGTTTAGCCCCCGGAGGGAGGAGGTTGGCCGCCGATGACGAATCTATATTTTAAGAAGTGGGAAGGCAGGCCGGGAAGGGTCCTCGCCTTTCGCCTCAGCTACGGAGCCGATTTATTGGGAGCCTTGCAGGGTATAGCTGGGGAAGAGGATGTTCGCTTTGGGTGGATCAAATTTTTGGGCGGGGTAAAAAAGGCTAGGGTCGGGTACTATCTCCAGGACCGCAAGGAATTTATCACCCTTGACCTGGATGAGCCCATGGAAATACTCTCCGGTATGGGAAACATAAGCCTGAAGGAAGGCCGCCCCTTCGTTCATGCCCACGTAACCTTCTTGAACAAGGAAGGGAAGGTGCTGGGAGGCCACTTGATGGAAGGGACGGTGGTGGTGGCAGGGGAGGTGTTCATCCAGGAACTGGCCTTGCCGGCCCCTCCCCAGCGGGTCTACGACGAGGTCACGGGATTGTACCTGTGGGTATAGTATAGATTAACCAGGCTTGGTAATAAAGTAAAGGAGAGCTATTCGTGGTAGACCGCCGGCCATCCTGCAAGGGGCCGGCGGCTGCAGCCCCGGTGCGGGGAAGGTTGCGTAAGTCCAATGAAGGGCAGGGAGGTGGGTTGGTATGCTTATACCGGTCAAGGTGAAGCAGATCGTCCTGGATCAAAGCATGAGCCCGGTCGTACTCCTTGTCGACCAGGAGGAATCCCAGGTATTACCCATCTGGGTGGGGCCCTTTGAGGCGCAGGCCATTGCCATGGCATTACAGGGGATACTCACGCCTCGGCCCATGACCCACGACCTGCTGCGAACCTTGTGCGAGAGCCTCGGGGCTAAAGTGAGCCGCGTGCTCGTCCAGGATATCCGCGACGGCACCTATTATGCCGAGCTGTACCTCGACCACGAAGGCAAAGAAGTAGTGGTTGATGCGCGACCCAGCGATGCTATTGCCTTAGCCCTGCGCACCAATGCTCCTCTCTACATTTCGGAGAAGGTGGCCGCCTATACCCTTGCTGTAGAGGATGTACTGGCGGGGCAGTCGGAAGAGGAGCGGCAGGAATTACTGGAACAGAGCAAGCCGGAAATTGACAAAAAATCCCTGCACTAGGGCATACGGGGCGTCCTGGCTTATCCGCAGATTTAAGTACGCGGGTTAGGGGGGAAGGTAGGGAATTTTAGCCAAAGGAAGTAGGCCTACCGCAATGGAGGGCAGGGGCGGGGTAGGGGAGTAATAAGCTGGCGGACGGGGCCTTTTAAGGAAGGATGCCGGAGGATACGGGCAACCCGCCGCACTCCTCACAGGGAGGACTAGGTTGGCGCCCGCGAAACTTGCGGAGGGAACCCGAGCTGCATAACGCCTGGATAAAAAGTCGGGGATAGCTGGGCCGAGCCGCCTCGTGGAGAGGTGGCTTTTTTGTTGTTAAGGGCCGGGGGAAGTCATCCTTTGTTTAAAGGTGGCCGGGAGGATATAATTATTATATAAGTTGACCAGGGTGGCAGAAAGATAAGACCGGGAGGCTTAACATTCAGTGAAAAGTTACTGGACCATAGTCTACGGTTGTCAGATGAATGAGCGGGATAGCGAGATCATCGCTGGCTTGTTAGAAGAAAGGGGATACACCAGGGCTCCGGCTCTCGAAAAGGCCGACGTCATTATACTTCATACCTGTTGTGTACGGGAAAAAGCAGAAAACAAAGTTTACGGCAAGCTGGGTCAGCTTGCTCGGCTAAAGAGCAAGAACCCGGATTTAATCATTGCCGTGGGAGGCTGCATGACCCAGCAGCCGGGGGCGGCGGAAGAGATGCGCCAGAAGGCGCCCCATGTGGATCTTATCTACGGCACCCACAATATCCATGAGCTGCCGAACTTACTGGAGCGGGTAAGCTTTCTCCGTCAGCCGGTGGCCTCCATTTGGGACACAGAAGGGGAGATCGTGGAGGGGCTGCCCCACCGGACGGCGGGTGGTGTTAAGGCTTTAGTAACGATAAGTTATGGCTGCAATAATTTCTGTTCCTATTGCATTGTGCCCTACGTGCGGGGTAGGGAGCGCAGCCGGCGGCCCGAGGATATTGTCAAGGAGGTCCAGGAGCTGGTGGACGACGGGGTACTTGAAGTGATGCTCCTGGGCCAGAACGTGAATTCTTACGGTCGAGACTTGCCGGGGGAGATAGACTTTGCCCGCCTTCTGGAGATGGTCAACGGGATCGAAGGGCTCCGGCGCATCCGCTATATGACTTCCCACCCGCGGGATTTTACACTGGATCTCATCCGGACCTTAAGTCGCTTGGACAAGGTATGCGAACACGTCCACTTGCCCGTGCAGGCGGGGAGCAACCGCATACTGGAACTCATGAACCGCGGCTATACCCGCGAGGATTATTTTGTCCTGGTGGACAATTTGCGGCGCCATTTACCCGGGGTGAGTATCACCACTGATCTTATCGTCGGTTTTCCCGGAGAGACGGAAGAGGACTTTGCTGCCACTTTGGATCTGGTGGAGCGGGTCCAGTTTGATAATGCCTTTACCTTCATGTACTCGCCCCGCCGCGGGACCGCCGCCGCCGGCCTCCCGGGCCAGCTTCCGCTGGAAGTGAAGAAGGAGCGCCTGCAGCGCTTGATGGAGCTGCAGAACCGCATCAGCCGGGCCAAAAATGAGGCGCTGGTGGGAAGGGAAATGGAGGTGCTGGTGGAAGGGACCAGCGAAAACGATCCTACTCAACTGAGCGGCCGCACCCGCACCCATAAACTGGTCCATTTCCCGGGGTCCCAGGAACTCATCGGTAAGCTGGTACAGGTGAGAATAACCCAGGCCCAGACGTGGCTCCTTAAGGGAGAGGTAGTGGCATGACGAAGGGCAGGGAGGCCACCCTTACACCCATGATGCGGCAGTACAAGGCTTTGAAAGACCGGCACCCCGACGCCATCCTCTTTTTCCGGCTGGGCGATTTCTACGAAATGTTCTTCGAAGACGCAGTGGTGGCTTCCCGGGAACTGGGGATCGTTCTAACCTCAAGGGAATCAGGGGAAGACGCTCCTCCCATGTGCGGCGTGCCGTATCACTCGGCCGACGGCTACATCGCCCGCCTGGTGTCGAGGGGTTACAAGGTAGCCATTTGTGAACAGGTGGAGGATCCCCGTACCGCCAAGGGGCTGGTGCGCCGGGAAGTGGTACGCATCATCACGCCGGGGACCTTTACCGATGACAAATATCTGCCGGAGAAGGGCAATAACTTCCTGGTGTCCGTAGCCCCCCACCACGGCAACTACGGCTTGGCCTGGGTGGATGTGTCTACCGGGGAGTTTCGTCTCCACCTGTGCAACCGCTTTCCGGAGCTGGTCGATGAGCTGGTTCGCCTGGAACCGGCGGAATGCCTGCTCCCTTCCGCCTGGCTTAAGGATGCGGGCTTTATCCAGCGCCTTCGCCCATACTGTGCCGGCGTGCTGACTCCCTGGGACCAAGGGTTTGAAGCGGATGCTGCCCTAAGGATCCTCAGGGAACGTTTCGGCCAGGACTGGCGCCTCGAGGCCGGGGAAGCGGCGCTCATGGCCGGAGCCATGATTTTAAGTTTCCTCACCGCCACCCAGAAAAATTCCCTCGCCCATCTGGAACCCCCCAGTTTAGAAGATGAAGTGACTTATATGGGATTAGACCAGGCCAGCCGGCGCAACCTGGAGCTTACCGTGGCCGGAAGGGAGCCCGGGAGGCGGGGTTCCCTGCTGTGGGTGCTGGACCGGACCTGCACGGCCATGGGAGGCCGGACTTTGCGGCGGTGGGTCGAACAGCCCCTGGTTAAACTGGAGGCCATCCGGGAACGGCAGGAAGCTGTAGGGGAACTGGTGAGCAATTTCCTGTTGCGGCAGGAGGTGGAGGGATATTTAAAACAAGTCAGGGACCTGGAGCGGCTGGGCGGCCGGGTGGCTTACGGGACCGCAGGGGGTCGAGAATTACAGGCCCTGCGCCAATCCCTGGAGGTAGTGGGCCCTTTAAGAGAAATCCTTCAAGGGGCTAAGTCTGCTCTCCTGAGAAAGGTCTCCGCCCGGTTGGACGCCGTAGAAGAGGTTACCGACCTCATCGCCAGGGCTCTGGTGGACGACCCACCGGCCGGGGTGAAGGAGGGCGGACTCATAAGGCCGGGGTTCCATCCCGAGGTGGACCGTCTTCGGGACGCGGTGAACCACGGCCGGGAGTGGATTGCCGGGTTGGAAAACCAAGAACGGGAGCGGACGGGTATTAAGTCCCTCAAAGTAGGATATAACCGGGTTTTCGGTTACTATATCGAAGTAACCAAGCCCAATCTCCCTCTGGTACCGGAGGATTATGAGCGAAAACAGACCCTGGCCAATGCGGAGCGTTTCATTACCCCCCGGTTAAAGGAGTTGGAGCAGCAGGTTCTCGGTTCGGAGGAGAGGCTGGCGGCCCTCGAGTACGAGCTTTTTCAGGAACTCCGGGATCGGGTCTTGTCCGTACTGCCCCGGGTGCAGGGAACGGCCAAAGCCCTGGGCATTCTAGACGCGCTGTGCTCCCTGGCCGCGGTGGCTGCGGACTATAATTATACGTGTCCCGTTGTTGATGAGGGGGACCGCATTGAAATACGCCAGGGCCGGCATCCCGTGGTAGAAAGGGTGGTGCAGGACAAGGAATTCGTACCCAATGACACGGTGTTGGACGGTGGTTCCCAGCGGATACATATTATAACCGGTCCGAACATGGCCGGCAAGTCTACTTACATCCGCCAGGTGGCCCTTATAGTGCTGCTGGCCCAGATGGGCAGCTTCGTGCCTGCCAGCTTTGCCCGGATCGGGCTGGTGGACCGGATTATGACCCGGGTGGGGGCGGCAGACGACCTCGTCGCGGGCCAAAGCACCTTTATGGTGGAAATGCAGGAAGTCGCCTACATTTTGCGCCAGGCTACCCGGCGGAGCCTGGTCATTTTAGATGAGGTGGGACGCGGGACGAGCACGGCCGACGGGTTAAGCATAGCTCGGGCGGTGGTGGAATACCTCCATGACCATCTCGGGAGCCGTACCCTCTTTGCCACCCATTACCACGAGCTGGTGGAGTTAGAGGAATATCTGCCGGGAGTAAAGAACTACAGCATTGCCGTCAGGGAAGAGGGAGAAAACGTAGTTTTCTTACATACCATTGTGCCCGGCGGTACGGACCGGAGCTATGGGCTGCATGTGGCCCGCCTTGCGGGGCTGCCGGAAGAAGTGCTGCAACGGGCGGGAGAGCTGCTGGATGGCTCCTCTAAAGTCGCCGGGACGGGCAGAAGCGAAGAAGTCCGCGAGGTCGTCCGGCCCGAGGGGGCGGGCGGGAAGTCCAGGAGGAGCAAAGAAGTGGAGGCCGAAGTCCTGAGGGAACTGGAAGAATACAATCTTATGACCAAAACTCCCCTCGAAGCCATGCAGGCCATATTCAACTGGCAGAAAAAGCTCTCGTCCCGTCGCCGCTCCGTCCAGAATGAGCACCAGTTGAGGTGGTGGGGGTAAAGGAGGAAAAAGCCATGGCACCCGCTAAGATTGCCATCCTGGACCCGCATACGGCGGATCAAATAGCCGCCGGCGAAATCGTGGAGCGGCCGGTTTCCGTAGTTAAAGAATTGGTGGAGAACGCCATCGATGCCCAGGCGCGACACATAAAAATTGAAATTAAAGGCGGCGGCAGAGACTATATAAGGGTGCAAGACGACGGCACAGGGATGGACGCAGAGGATGCGGTTCTGGCCTTTGCCCGCCACGCTACCAGTAAAATCCGGGGGATAGAGGACTTGTTCAATGTTCAGACCCTGGGCTTCCGCGGCGAGGCGCTGCCCAGCATTGCGGCCGTAGCGCGGGTGGAGCTCCTTACTCGTCCCGCGGGCCTGACCCTGGGGACGCGTATAAGAATAGAAGGCGGGCGACAGCTGGCCGTGGAAGAAGCCGGCTGTCCCGAAGGGACCACCGTAACAGTGGCCGACCTTTTCTTTAACACCCCCGCCCGGCGGCGCCATTTAAAGAAACCGGCTACAGAGGCTTCGCGGGTGGCGGGAGTGGTAGAGCGGCTGGCCCTGGCCCACCCGGAAATCGCCTTTCAATTGGTCATCGAGGGTCGGCGCAGTTTAAACACGCCGGGTAATAATGACCTGCGCTCTACCGTGGCCGCCCTCTGGGGACTGGACATGGGGCAAAACCTCTTACCGGTGAGGGAAACTATAGAAGAGGGGGCCAGCCTTGAGGGCTTGGTTTCGCCCCCGTGGCTTCACCGGTACGGCCGGGAACAGCAGGTGTTGATTGTAAATGGTCGTTACGTGCTGAGTAGGACCATTACCCGCGAAGTAGAGGCGGCATACCACACCTTAATTCCCGAACAGAGACGGCCGGTCTTTGTTCTGCACCTGCACTTGCCTTCTTCGTGGTTGGATGTTAACGTCCATCCCTCTAAGCTCATCGTTAAAATCAGGGATGAGGAAGCCCTGGCGGCGCATATCGGGCGGGCCGTCAAACGGGCCCTCCAAACTCCTGCGGGGGTAGGCAGGGCCGCGTGGGCCCCGAGGAGCAGCCGGAGATTCCCTGCCCACTGGGCACCGGGCTCGCCGGCGGCGGCACGCCAGCAGGAATTGGGGCTTATGTTGAGGGAAGGACGGGAGGAGAGGCCGCTGGGACTACCGGGAAACCCGGCGGAAGGGGTAAGGGCTGGCGGTATCCATCCGCCCCCGGCGCCCCCGAAGGGAGAGGCCGGTGCGGGCGTCTCCCTGGATACGGAAGGAGGATTGCCTCCGTTAAGAGCCGTGGGCCAGGTGCTGAATACATATATTTTGGCCGAGGGGGAAGACGGCCTGTACATCATCGACCAGCATGCGGCCCACGAGCGCTGCCGCTTTGAGCGTCTGAAGGCCCGGCGTCGGGATACCTGGCCCACCCAGGTGGCGGAGCCACCCGTGTTGCTCCGGCCGAGTCCCTCCCAGTCCCTGGAAATCCTTACCCGGCAGGAGGCCCTGAAAGCCCTGGGATTTATCGTGGAGCCCTTCGGGACAAATACCTTTTTGCTGCGGGGGGCACCGGCCGGCGTCCCGGCCGGCCAGGAAAGGGAAGTGCTGGAAGAACTTTTACAGGAACCGGAACCCGAAGACCTGGGGTCCCTGGAAGAGAGGCTGCTAAAATCCATGGCCTGCCACGGAGCCGTCAAGGCCGGGGATCCCCTTTCGCCGGCTGAAATGAACATGCTCTTACAAGAATTGGTGGAAAGCCCGCACCCCCATACCTGTCCCCACGGCCGCCCAGCAGTAATAAAAATAAGCCGGGAGGAACTGGCCCGGTACTTTCACCGGCCGCAAACTGCCGGGGAGGGGGGGCAGTAAACCTTGGGGGCTAACTCCTCGTCCTCCAAGCCTCCCCTCGGGGCCCTTGTAGGTCCCACGGCGGTGGGAAAGTCGGAAATTGCCCTGGAGGTGGCTGCCCGCCTGGAGGGGGAGATTGTCTCGGCGGATTCGGCCCAGGTGTACCGGGGGCTCGACATCGGAACGGCTAAGCTCCTTCCCCACCAGCGGGTGAGCAGGTCGGGCAAACCCATCCCCCATCACCTCTTGGATGTTGTTGAACCCCATCAATCCTTCAGCGTAGCCGAATACCAGCGGCTGGCCCGTGAAGCCATCGCCGGCATTCACGACCGGGGACACCTGCCCCTGCTGGTAGGGGGGACGGGCCTCTATTTTCAGGCAGTGGTGGACCCTTATTTTTTTGCTCCCGGGGCCCGGGATAGCGATTTGCGCGCGCGTTTGCAAGGGGAGGCCGAGAGCTACGGCAACGAACACCTCTACCGGTGGCTAAAGGAGGTAGACCCCGTAGCGGCGGCCCGCATACACCCCCATGACCGGCGCCGCATCATCCGGGCCCTGGAGGTGTACCTTTTGACCGGGGAGCCCATTTCCGCCACCTGGAAGGGCAGGTGGTCCGGCTCTCCCTACCGGCTGGCCCTGGCTGGTTTGACCATGGAAAGGGAAGTTCTCTACGAACGAATTAACCGGCGGGTGGATGAGATGATTGCGGCCGGCCTAGTGGAGGAGGTGCGGGACCTTCTCCGCAAGGGATATGACCTCCAAACGCCAGCCCTGCAGATACTGGGTTACAAGGAGATGGCCCTTTACCTCCAGGGGCATCTGACCTTCGCCGAGGCCGTTTCCCTTTTGAAGCGCAACACCCGACGGTACGCTAAGAGGCAGTGGACGTGGTTCAGGCGGGATCCCCGGATAGTATGGTGGGAAGTTACGCCCGACAACAGGGAGGAAATTTCTGACGCCATAAGCCGGTGGATGGCAGGACAATTGGATATCTGTGTAGAATAGGGTATACTAAAAAAACAAATAATGCCAGGCTGGAGGGGACAAGATGAGCAAGGGACAAGGAAACTTACAGGATGTCTTCCTCAACCAAATCCGGAAAGACAACGTACCCGTCACCATTTACCTGGTGAACGGATTTCAGCTTAGAGGAGTGGTGCGGGGTTTCGATAATTTCACCGTCCTGCTAGATTCTGAAGGCAAGCAGCAAATGGTATATAAGCACGCCATTTCCACGGTTATGCCCCACCGGCCGGTGAGTCTGGCCGCCGAAAACAAGGCAGAGAATAAAAACGAGTAGCAACAACGCGAGGTGGAGCCCCTAAAATCGGGGCTCCTTTTATTGTGCGCCCGGCATGGGCGTTAACTTGGTGGTGAAAGTCCGCTGCAGGCGAGGCAGCACAGTCTGCTAGCCAAAGGCAAGGGTGCCTACCGCGAGGTAGGATTCGAAGGAAGCCGGAGGCAAAGCCACGGCCCGATGAACAAGAACCCCATAGGAGGCTAGACCGTTCGGATGAGCTGGCAACACACAGCGAAATCCCAGGCTGCCAAGGGGCGGTAGAGTAGATGGGGCGGGCGCGGGGCGAAGGTTAACGCTCTTACCCGGGGAGGCCTGCCGGATAAGCCAGGGAAAGCTGGCAACCCGTGTCGGAAGGCACGGCTGAACCGGCAGGAGTCAGCAGAGGGCATAGTACCCAGGGGGTCATGAACACCAGGGGAAGGCCCGAACATCAAGTCAGAGGTGAAACCGATGCGTTCGCGAGAAGGACGAAGACAGCAGAAAACCCCGCAAGGGGCCTGTCCGCGGGAGGAAGTGGTGAAGCCACGGGGGACCGCGGGAGGGCCGAGTTCTTCTCCGGCACAAAGCGGAACGTCACCTCGCGGAGGCCAAGGTAGCGGCCTGATGGAGCAGGTGGTGGAAAGGAGCAACATGCTGGCCGCGTTAAAGCGGGTAGAGCGGAACGGAGGCGCGCCCGGCGTGGACGGCATCCCGGCCGAAGGGTTGCGGGACCAAATACGCGTTTGACAAGGCCGCGCATCCGGGGAGAACTGCTCGCGGGAACCTACAGACCAAAGCCCGTGCGCCGGGTCGAAATCCCGAAACCCGGGGGAGGCAAACGGAAGCTGGGGATACCCACAGTGATGGACCGCCTGATCCAGCAGGCCCTCCTGCAGGTATTGACGCCCATCTTCGAACCGCAGTTTTCAGAAGGCAGTTTCGGGTTTCGACCCGGAAGGAGAGCCCACGACGCGGTAAAGAAGGCGCGGCAGTACGTAGAAGAAGGATACGAATGGGCTGTGGACCTGGACATCGAGAAATACTTCGACCGGGTAAACCACGACATACTCATGGCCCGAGTGGCCCGAAAAGTAACGGATAAGAGGGTACTCATCCTTATCCGCCGTTATCTCCAGGCAGGCGTCATGGTAAACGGAATAGTCATAGAGACGGCAGAAGGGACGCCGCAGGGTGGACCTTTAAGCCCGTTACTGGCCAACATCCTCCTGGACGACCTGGACAAAGAACTGGAAAAGAGGGGCCACAAATTCGTCCGTTACGCCGACGACTGCAACATCTACGTCAAAAGCAAACGAGCGGGAGAAAGGGTCATGGCAAGTATCCGCAACTTCCTGCAGGAGCGGTTGAAGCTCAAGATTAATGAGCAAAAGAGCGCGGTAGACCGACCGTGGAAACTGAAATTCCTGGGGTTCAGCATGCACAAACGCAAGACAGGAGAAATTCTTATCCGCCTGGCGCCTCAGACCATCGAGCGGGTGAAAGGGAAAATTCGGGAGATAACTGCCCGGAATAAACCCGTGAGTATGGCCGAGCGTATAGAGCGTCTCAACGCCTACTTGGGCGGGTGGATAGGATACTTTGCCCTGGCCGAAACGCCCAGCGTCTTTGAGGAGATAGAAGGCTGGATGCGGAGGAGGCTACGCATGTGTCTCTGGAAGCAGTGGAAGCGAGTACGGACAAGATACCGCGAACTGCGTGCACTGGGGCTACCAGAGTGGGTAGTACATCAATTTGCCAATGCTCGCAAAGGGCCATGGCGGATGGCCCATGGGCCAATGAATAGAGCCCTGGGCAATGCCTATTGGCAGTCCCAGGGCCTCATGAGCTTAACCGACCGCTATTCTTGTCTTCGTCAAGCTTGATGAACCGCCGGATGCGGACCCGCATGTCCGGTGGTGTGAGAGGACGGGGGCTAGCCGCCCCC
This sequence comes from Thermanaeromonas sp. C210, assembly GCF_013167955.1. NCBI lineage: Bacteria > Bacillati > Bacillota > Clostridia > Neomoorellales > Neomoorellaceae > Thermanaeromonas > Thermanaeromonas sp. C210. The sequence continues at coordinate 31,082 of NZ_BLWF01000004.1, read as the reverse complement.
TCCTACTCGATTTGGTATAAAGGCAGGTAAGGCGTATAACACTAGAGCTAAAGCCACCCGAAAAGGAGGAGCGAAATGGACGGTCCGAAAGTGAAATGCACCGTGAATACTTGCGTCCACTGGTTAAAGGGAAATCAGTGCAATGCCAATAATATCGATATTACCCACGAAGAAGAGGGTAAGATGTCCCACATTGCCGAGCACACCCAGTGTAAGACCTTTTACCAGCGGCGGGGCGTCGCCAACACCCTGGGTTCCCTGGACAATGTAAACTGGGGAGGCTGGATAACCAGCACTTTGCTGCCGGGGAGCCAGGTGTATCCCTCCGTAACCTGCACCGTGAGCAGTTGTGAGTACTGGGTGGAAGGCAACCGGTGTAGGGCGCCGGAGATCGACGTGGTGGGCGCCAATGCTGACGAATGCCAGGACACTAATTGCTACACCTTCCGGCCTAAGGCCGCCCCCTGAGGTGGCAAAGCATCTCCCGAAACGGGGTTTTTCCCTCCAGGCCGGAACTACCTCCGGTTAATGGCGGGTTTGGGGAAAGGAATGCGTACTTCGCCTTCCCCGATAGGCTTCGCAGACCGGAGTGATTAACCAGCCCTCTGGGGACTCCCGCAGCCTCTTGCCAAAGCCTTTTGCCTTCATACCCCGGCATTAGCCGGTACTCCGGCCCCCATTCCGTCCTCCCTGGGGCCCAATCTTGCCCACGACCTGCCCCAAGCTGTCCCGTACCGGCGTAGAGAACATCCCGGCTAACAATAGAGATAGCTCGATTGCCTGCTACTGGGATGGCGGAACCCCGTTAGCGGCGCGGTCCGGGAGCATATAATTTCTTAGGAAAGGCAGCCGAGGGCGGGGTGAAGGGGGTTGCAGATTAAAATCGGCTTCGGTTCCGGCAAGGTTGCGAGCCCGGGGAGATCGGCAGGGAAAAAGAACGTCCCTACGGCCCGTAAAGAAAGGTTGGGCGCGGTAAAGGAGGCCGGGCCGGGGAGAGTCGAGGCCCTTTTGAAGGATCTAGACAAACTCATCGGACTGGCTAACGTTAAGGAACTAGTAAAGGAAATACGCGCATATGTGGAGATACAGAAAAGGCGCCAGGCGGAAGGGCTGGTGGTTTCGCCCATGAGCCTCCACATGATCTTCAAAGGCAATCCCGGCACCGGAAAGAGCACCGTCGCCCGCCTCCTGGGCCGTCTTTTCAAGGAGTTGGGATTGCTCACCCATGGGCATTTGGTGGAGGTTGAGCGGGCCGACCTGGTGGGGGAGTACATCGGGCACACGGCTCATAAGACCAGGGAGCAGCTGCGCAAGGCCGTGGGAGGAATACTTTTTATAGATGAGGCCTATTCCCTGGCCAGGGGAGGGGAGAAGGATTTCGGACGCGAGGCCATCGACGTCCTGGTAAAGGGGATGGAGGATCACCGGGATAACCTTATTCTGATTTTAGCCGGGTACAAAGAAGAAATGGAGTATTTTCTGGAAACCAATCCCGGGCTGCGCTCGCGCTTTGCCATTCATCTGGAATTTCCCGACTATTCCGTAGACGAACTCCTAAGCATTGCCGAATTGATGTTAAAGGAACGCCAGTATTTTCTAACTCCGGAGGCCAGGTCTGAATTGGAGCGGATCCTTCGCCGGGAAGCAGTATTCGGCCACCGCTACAACGGTAACGCCCGGTTGGCCCGTAATCTCGTCGAAAAAGCCGTTCGCCGCCAGGCCGTAAGACTTATGGGGAGGGCCGTCCTCACCAGAGAGGACCTCATGGCCATAACTAGGGAAGATCTGGTGGGCCTGGGCGGCAACAGGCAGCCCAGAAGCAACCTGCGGCCCGTAGGGGCAAACCTACAAGAACCCTGCCACATCTGCTATAATGATCCCTCGTAAGGTGAAAGTTAGGGGGGGGTCAAAACGTCCTTGACATTTACCAGTATTATCCAGAATTATTTTTCCATTTCCCCCTGGCTGGTAGAGAAACTTGCCGAGGCTGAGGAAGAGTGCCGGGAGGGGGGCTACTTTGACCGGGTGGAAGCCGTGAACGCCCGGGTCCATTTAAAGGTCTTAAAGGCCTTTCAGGATTTAGGGATAAATGAGTTTCATTTTCAAGATTCTACCGGATACGGTTATGGTGACGTAGGCCGGGAAGCCCTCGAGCAGCTCTATGCCCGGATCTTCGGCGGAGAGGCGGCCCTGGTGAGACCCCAGATTGTATCCGGTACCCATGCTTTAAGCCTCTGCCTGCAGGCCCTCCTGGGGTCGGGGGATACCGTCCTGGCCGCCTACGGCAGGCCGTACGATACCCTCTCTACGGTCATCGGCCTGGGACCGCCGGTGAGGAGCCGCCTCTCCGACAGGGGCATCCGCTATGCCCAAGTGGATCCGGCGCCCGAAGGGCCGGACTTGCCCGCCATCGCGCGGGAGGTGGCCCGGCTTAAGCCCCGCCTGTGCCTCATTCAGCGCTCCCGGGGCTACCAAGACCGGTCCTCCCTGGGGGTGGCGGCTATTGGGGAGATAATTGAAACGGTGAAAGGTGCTTACCCCTACACCCTTTGCCTGGTAGACAACTGCTACGGTGAAATGGTGGAGGACCGGGAACCCTGCGAGGTAGGAGCGGACTTGACGGCCGGGTCCCTCATTAAGAACCCAGGGGGCACCCTGGCGCCGGGCGGGGGCTATATCGTGGGGAAGGAAGGGCTGGTCGAAGAAGTTGCGGCCTATTTGACGGCTCCGGGATTGGGCCGAGAACTGGGGGCCTTTACCGGAAAGAGGATCTTTTATCAGGGATTATTCCAGGCACCCCTGGTGGTGAGGGAGGCCTTAAAGGGCGCCATTTTGGCGGCTGCATTTTTCCACAAATTGGGCTACCCCGTAGATCCCATGCCGTGGGAAGAAAGGCACGATATTGTACAAACCATCACTCTGGGCCGGCCGGAAGTCCTTATGGCCTTTTGCCGGGGGCTGCAGCGCGGCAGCCCGGTAGAGGCCCAGGTTATGCCCGAACCGGCCCCTCTGCCGGGTTATACCGGGGAAGTCATCATGGCCGGCGGTACCTTCGTACAGGGGGCTTCTCTGGAATTGACCGCCGATGCGCCCTTAAGACCGCCTTATAGAGTCTTCCTCCAGGGCGGGATATCCCTGGCCTACACCCGAGTAGCCCTTCTTTTGGCCGCCGGGGAAATAGAAGAGGAACAGGGTATTTAGGAAAGGATACTTTATGAGATAATAAACAACTTCCGATAATAATGATTATGTTAACCAGATGAGAGATATAAGTAAGGCAACCAAAGGAGTGCCGGCACGAAAGGGCTCTTTCAATAGGAACGCCGGCGCCGGGCGCCTGATGGCCCCTTGGCCGTCGGCTAACAGCCGGGACGTATTTATTATCACCTGAATATAAATTACCATAGAACCTGCTAAAGGTCCGCAATCCCTCGGGCCTCGGTCCCTAGCATAAATAGGCACCCCTAGGGCCGAGGATGCGATAAGCGCTGCTTTCCGAGCCCTGGGGGCGTTGACGCGGAGACCCCCTCCGCGTATCCCTGGCATTGAGGACTTATCCCTGAGGGTCAACTTTAGAACCGGGCCCCTGAGGATTGTTCGGTATATGGCGGGCGACGGCCGGCGGCTAAGCCGGAAGCTGCGTCGATGCGATTTGATGTCCGGGATGGTGATTCGAAGGTGGCTTAAGGCGCTAGGCTTCTTCGCGCGGGAAACGCTTTATGTAAACCTTGTTAGGGTTCTCCCCCGGGCTCCCCTGCGGCGGGGAGGCCAGAGCCGCCCGGTTTCATTTTGGGGCCTTCTGGTCCAGGGAATAAATGAAGACCAGTACCTCGGCAACGACCTGGTACAGCTCTGGGGGGATCTGGGTGCCGATGTCTAAGGTGGAAAGCATTTCCGCCAGATCCGGATCCCGGTGGATAGGGACCCCCGATTTTTGGGCGGTTTCGATAATCCGCTCGGCCACCGGCCCCCTGCCCGAGGCTACTACCTGGGGAGCCGGGTCTTCATTTTCTTCGTACCGCAGGGCCACGGCCTTTTTTACTTTGTCCTCCTGTTTCATCCCTAGCCTCCACGGAAAGTTCAATTTCAGACCTTAACGTCTACTGAAATTACTCCGGGCGCTGTACCCGAACCCGGCGTCCCTTGGGGGTTAAATATAGAGGTGACCCGGCATACCGCCCAGGTGGCCTTGTGGAGGCGGTAGCCCAGACCCTCCAGGGCTTCCTCCAGGGTAGACCAGGAGCTGTCCAGGAGCCGACCCACCCAGGCATATTCCACTTTTCCCTGCACCGTGACTTCGGACTTCCGGACTCTTATTTCCAGGCTGAGGGTCCCTAAATGGCGGGTATGTAGCAGGATAGTTACTGTAAAGTCCTGGGGATCGATGACGACGGTGGATCCCCGATCTTTTTTTATAAGGAGCTCTCCCCACTTCAGGATTTGCCCATCCAGCAGGACAGGCAGGCTAAAATAGAGGTAAGCCTCCCCTTCCCCCTTGCCCGTTTGCCAGAGATACTGGCCCCAAAGCTGCCTTGCGAGGCCATGCCCTTCTTCCTTGATGGAGGCCAAAAAGGCCGGCTTTTCGCCCGTAGCTTCATATTGATCCAAATGGCGGATAAACTGTCTCAACCTGGTGGGTAAATCCCTTCCCGGTGGAGATACTTCTCCGTACCGGCGACCTTCAAACCCCTTCCCTATCCCTTCCTCGTACCCGTGGGACGGTTCGGCCCGCGGCAGCTGGGCGCCCAGGAGGCTGCGCAGCTGCTCCGCCACCCCGGCCGGCCCCTCATGGGGCCTGAGCACCAGGGCCTTCGCTGCGGCCTTAAGCTGGAGCCACAGGGATCTGCCTTGTGCATCGGTAAGGAACTCTTCCAGGACGGGAGAAGCCGAGAAAAGGAAGCTCACTAGCCGGGTCATGGTCCCCTGGCGACCTTCCTTTTCAGCGTTCACAAAAGCATGGAGGGCTTGGAGGACTTCGGGCCTGGGTGGGAGTTCCCTCTTTAAGGCATGTAAAACGGTGGCGATTTCCTCCGGTGAGGGAACTTCACCGGCCCGGGCCTGGAGAAAACCCAGCATAAGAGCGGCTTCTTTAATCCGCCCGGCAGTCAGGGGCAACTTCTGGGCGATAAAGGCCTGGATTAGAGCGCGGTGCACGGGAGTGTCCTTGAGGCCCAGTTGGTGGGGAAGGGATTTCATGGCTTCCTCGCCCTTTTCCTTTTGCTCCGGACCCGGGGAGAGCAATCTCACCATGTACCTGCTGTCCCTGAACTCTTGTACCTCCATTACCACGAACTGCCCTGCCTCCAGGGAGAAGGCCGAGCGGGCCAGCACCTCCTGGCCTTCCACTACCAGAAGGTAACTGTTCGCCGATATCCGGGCCAGGACCCTTCCCCCTATCACCTGCCCCACCCGCCAGGCAGGAAGCCCTCCTTTATGGCGGGAAGGGGGCAGGCCAAGGGTAGCTTGCCCGCCAGCTCTAACCTGCCCCGGGGCGCTCAAAATCAAATCCATAGGATATCTCTGCACCCTTGCTACTTGTTTTCCGGCCCTCTTTCCGGATCAACCAGGATTTGATTACCGCGAATAACATGGAGCTCGCGGGCGTGAACCTGGGCTCGCCTATCCTGGTTGAGGCGGTTGCGGCTTAATCTAAATCTCTTCTTCATTTTACCTGTATTCTCCTTTTGCCCGGTGAACTTTTTTTATATTTTATTTTGCCAAGCCGGTTTGTTTCTTAAAGCTGCACCGGGGCAACAATTACTGGTAAGGCACAACGGTATAGAAAAATTTACGACGGCGGAAACTAAAAAAACAGGAGGGATAACTATGCTCCGAGCTCGTATGTTTGTGCGCAGGCGCGAGAGATCGTGGCTGCGCTGGCTCGCATGGTTGGCTTACCCGATGGGGTTGATTCACGGAGCCCTGTTGGCTCGTTTCTTCGGTCACCGGAGGGAGCAGCCCTCGCCCCAGGGGTAAGCCCCCTCCTTTTTCCTCCGTGAAGGGCAATCTGCCCTCTGCGGGCAATGGGGTTGGCCGTAAACATAATCCACTTTTTTTCGGAGGTTATCCAGTGCAAACCGCCTCAACCGGCCGGGCCGCCCTACAAAGTAGCCCTATAACAGGGTTAGCCGGATATGTTTTAAGGCCAGATACTCATTTAAACCGTGGTGCGATAACTCTACTCCCATCCCGCTCTCTTTCCAACCGCCGTAGGGAAAAGCCACCTCTCCGCCGGTAACGTTGTTTACCCCTACGGTGCCGAATTGGAGGTGTTCGCTCAAATAGAAGGCGGTCTTGAGACTGGCTGTATAGACGTAAGCCACAAGACCATAGGGGCTATCGTTGGCTAAGGCAACCGCCTGTTCCAGGTCGGAAAAGGTCATAATGGGTGCCAGAGGGCCAAAGGTTTCCTCGGTCATAACCCGCATTTGGTGGTTTACGTTAACCAGTACCGTCGGCATGAAGAAATAACCCGGCCCGGCGTTCTCCGGACGCCGGCCGCCGTAGAGCACCTTAGCACCCTTAGCTACAGCATCTTCCAGGTGCGCACGGGTCTTTTCTAATCCCTCTGCCGTAGCCATGGGTCCGAGATCAGCATCGGGGTTCAGCAAACCATCTCCGATGGTTAGTCTGCTCGCCTTTTCTACCACCCTGGCACAAAAAGCCTCGGCGACCCGTTCGTCCACGTATACCCGGTTGATGGCATTGCAGACTTGCCCCATGTTGCGGAATGACCGGTAGACCGTTCCCTGTGCCGCGGCATCCAGGTCGGCATCCCTACAGACGATAATGGGGCAGTTTCCTCCCAGTTCGAGGGAAACCTTTTTGAGATAGGGAGCGGCCAGGCCCATGATCTGTTTGCCCGTTTCGGTGGAGCCGGTGAGGGTTACTTTCTGGACCACGGGGCTGGATATAAGTGCGGGCCCGATCCGGGCACCGGAGCCCAAAACTAAATTTATGACGCCCTTAGGCTCTAGACACTCGTCGATGATGCGCACGAATTCACCGGTAGCCAGAGGGGTATTGCTGGCGGGTTTAACGATTACGGAGTTGCCGGCAGCCAGGGCAGGAGCAATTTTCCAGGCAGCTAACAACACGGGATAATTCCAGGGTACAAAGGCGGCAACTACACCGAGGGGCTGCCTTATCACCAGGCTTCTCGTGTCATCCTTGTTCGTAGGCAATACTTCTCCGACAATACGTTGCGCCTCTTCTGCGTAATAATCCAGGGCCTGGGCCGCCGAAGTTACTTCTCCGCGGGCTTCTGCCAGGGGCTTCCCCTGCTCCATAGTCAAAAGCCGCGCTATGCTGTCGACCCTGGCCCTGACTTCCGAAGCGGCCCGATGGAGCATTTCCCCCCTTCGAGCGGGAGTTAGCCTGGACCATTCCCGGTAGGCCCTGTCGGCGGCATTGAGGGCAAGCTGGATCTCGGTGTCTCCCGCTTCAGATACGCTACCGATGACTTCCAAGGTGGCCGGATTGATAATCTCCTTCCTCGATGGGCTGGAACCTTCATAGATAATCTTGCCGTTTATTAACATGAAGGCGTTGTGTTGCGGCATGAGGTTCCTCTCCTTTCCGGTTATGCTAACATTAGCATAACGCGCCTATGTATTTATGTCAAGATGTAATTACATCTGCAAGTCTAAAGTACCGGTTATCTCTCCCCTTCCGGCGGTTTGGGATGGGGTGCCTCCGGTTCGCCCGGCAGGAAGCAAAGGTGCTCGGTCGCGAACCCTGCGTAGACCTTTGCTCCAACCCTTAGCCCTTCTTCCAGGACCCGGTAGCCGGCTACATCTGCGTCAAGTTTAAAGCCGTCTACCTCTACCTCCAGGCGGAATACCGGTCCCATGTTGGTCAGGCCCTTCACCTCTCCCGGCCATGAATAAGTAAGCAAAAGGGGTTGACGGCTTACCCGCACATCCTCCGGACGCACCCCGGCCAATAGGCCCCGAGGGGAAAAACCATAATCTGTCTCTACAGGACGGCCCAATATGTGCCACTTTCCCTCGTGCCACACCAAGGGGATGAGATTGTTCAATCCCACGAACCCGGCCACTGCCGGTGAGACCGGCGTCCTGAATACCTCCTCGGGCGTTCCGATTTGCACCATTTGCCCTCCTATGAGTACTGCAACCCGCTCCCCGTACGAGAAGACCTCGGAAAAATCGTGGGTTACCATGATTGTCGTGAGGCCGAAGTCGCGGTTTAGGCGCTTCAGCTCCTTCCCTATTTCGCCCCGCAGGGCCGGATGGAGGTTGACAAGGGGTTCGTCCAGCATGAGCAGGCGCGGGCAAGCTGCCAAAGCCCGCGCCAGGGCGACACGCTGCTTTTCACCGCCGCTTAAAGTATGGGGGTATTGGGACAGCAGCGACCCTATTCCCAACACTTCCACCCATTGCTGCCAAGTAAAGCCGGTGTTCGGCCAGCGAAAGCGCAGGGGATAACGGATATTCTCTTCTACCGTCAGGTGAGGGAAAAGGGTAAAATCCTGGTACACAATGGAAAAGGGTCGCTTTTCCGCAGGAAGAAACGTAATATCCCTTCCTTCCATGATAATCCTCCCCTGCCGAGGTCTGTGTAACCCGGCCAGGGCTTCCAACAATACGGTTTTACCGGCTCCCGAGGGTCCCAGGATGAAGAAAAATTCTCCCTCCTCCACCTGAAAGCTTATATTCCTAAGGCTAAAGGAGGGCAGCCGTACTTCCAGGTCAGTGACTCTTAACATGAGAACTTGTTCCTCCCGCCGCCAACCTTACCAGGACGAAAACCGCTTCTTTGCCCCCCGCTAACGCCGGGGCCGACCAGTTTTAAGGGTGCCAGGGGCTTTCCTTTGGCATCCGTCTCCGGTAGAGGTGCGCCGTTAAGGTAACAGGCCACCAAGTAGTTGTCGTTGCGGGCTACCGTCTTAGAATCCGGGGTTACAGCATAGCCATCACCGGCCAAGAGCGTGACGGAATACCCCTCCTGGGCGAGCCTGTCGTTAAAGGCCCCCGTACCGTGTTCGTTAGTATCATCTACGTAGCCCATAAGGTACCAGAGGGGTATTCCCCGCCACGTACCGCTATCATCCTCGTACTCCACCCCTTGACACCTTACACCCTCGGCCAACTCCTCCCAGCTTACCTTTTTGTTTAGGGCCCCGCTCAACTCCAATTCCCAGGCCGGTCCCGTTTCCAACGGCTCTTCCTTGCCGAAAATTATTATTTCATTGACGTTCTTTACCGTGTAACCGTTGCTCGTGGGGTAAATATCGTAATAATGCCGGTACTGCTCCGGGAGGCACTGTTGCATATCGGCGCTCCCGAAGACGTACTGCCCCTGGTTATTGGGAGTCTGGGCGAGGAAAACCAATTTCATGCCATCCTCGTATTCGGGTATATATTTCCCGTCGCAGTACCAGGTAAGCACTAGAGGCCCTTGTTCCGGCCGGGGATTATAAACGTTCTCGTAAGGGAAGTCCTTGGAGAAACCGTCCGTCGCTCGAATCCTCACCGTTTCTCCGGGAACCATTCCCCCGACGAGATCACAAAGATCTTTGATATTCGTCCCTTTAACCGCGCCCTGATCCTTTAAATTTACCTCTTCGGCGGGATCCCACAGGTTACCCTCATCAAAGGTCGGTCCCTGATGATAGTAATGGGTTATTCCGTCGCCGTACACCTGGAGATTTTCTTCCATCCAACGGTAATCTACTTCCTCCTCGGCCACTACGGTTTTCCCATCGGCCGCATATTTGACAATACGTACGGAGGTAGTTGCCGCACTCGCAGCAGCCGGAAGGGCTAGCCAGAGCCCCCAAAGGGCCATTATTAGAAGGGAAAGGGCGATGCCCGGCAAAAGCCGGTAAGGCCGTAGAGATAGTCTTCTCAAGATCATTCTCCAAAACCCTCCATACAAGAAATTTACCGGCGGACGGCAAGGTCTCTGTTCGCCTTGTAAGTGGGACGCTACTGAAAATCCAGAAGGGGCCGGGCCCAGAAGAGAAAACACACCTCCTCCGCCATGTTTTCAGGATAAGGCCCCTTAAGTTCAATGGCGACCGTTAATGCGCCCGCCGGCGGAACCCGGCCAATGGCCCGGGAAGGGTCATAGGGCCCACCGTTAACATAAATCAGGGGGCTATCTTCCCCGGGCGGCCCCTTTTCCCTTTCGTCGGCCGCCAAATATACTTCCAACTCCGCGGTTCCGCTGTTAATTAAGCGTACCACCTCCCTTGGGGGGGCTACCTGCATATGTTCTACGGAGATGCCCACCGTGGCTAACTCCTCCCGCGGCCCACCGGTTCCCACCTCGGTTTCCGGGGGCGAGCTCCCCTCACCATTCCTTCTCTCCTCCGGAGCGGGAACCCCGGGGTCAGTAGTAAAACGGCCTTCCCCGGAACCGGCCCCTTGAACCGGCGCGGCTTCGGGAAGGGCTTGCCCGGCAGCCTCTTCGGCCGGGGGTGATATCTGGGAGTAGATGGCAATTTCACTGACCCACTTCACGGAAAGACCGCTGGAGGAGGGATATTCCTTGCCGCCGCTGCGGTAGAAGTGCCAGGATTCTTCCGGAAGACACTCGTGCATGTCCCAGTTGCAGAAGCAGTGATAGCCTTGCGCGTTTGCCGCGGCAAAGAAAACTAACCGCATCCCCCCTCATGGTAGTCGGGCACGTAGCCCAACCCCCGCCCTTCCCCTCTCTGCCCCTCCGCGCCATTGTACCAGCAGAGAATCAATGGCCCCTTCCGGGCGGGTGGTACACGCTCTCATAAGTGAACCACCGGCTAAAACCGTCGACGGCTTTGATTCTAACCTTATCACCGGGGGACATGCCGCCCACCAGGTCGCACAGGTCTTTAATATTGGTCCCTTTTACGGCTCCGTAATCCCTGCTCTGGATATTGACTTTTTCCTCCGGATCCCAGGGGTTGTATTGTTTATCGGGATAAACCTGCTGCCAGGCTCCCTCGAAAACAGGTCCTTGGTGGTAATAATGGGTGTTACCATCCCCGTAAACCGGCAAGTTGGCCTCCATCCAACGGTAAGTGACCGTCCGTTCCGCAAGGACCGTTTTCTTGTCGGCGGCATACTTGACCACCCTGACTTCCGTTGTAGGCCCGGGGGATTGGGCGGAAGAGCTCCGGGAACAGAAAGTGCAGATTGCAACGAAAAATGCCGGTAGAAGAAAAAGAAAGATAAGTATTTTACTTTGGCCGGCACGTCTCCCCTCTTGCGGGAGGGAGAATAGCATCACGGGCCTTACTTCCTCCCACCCGGGCTGGGCAGGCCAGCCTTCCGCTTTTTAACCCTTGATAGAGTTGTGTCAGAAATAACCGTATACCAACGGCGCATCCGGTAGCGTTCAAATATAAAAAGCGACTCGTTATGTTATTTTCAGCATAACCCATAACCCTAAAATAGTTAAGCCCCGGAACATAAAGGACCGAAATCCCCGTCCTTTGTCTTCCCTTTCAGGTACACGGGTGCAAAGCGTGGCCGGTGTTGGTGTTAGGATAATGTTAAGTTGATGGACGGCGGTTTTTAAGTTATAATTCTTACAATAAGATTTCGAACTGATACTTGTGTAGCAGATGAGCCCTTACTCGAGGTGCGCTGTAAAAGGGTATAAAGGGGCCCGAGGGTATGGGTGCAGGAGCGGAAAAGGAAAGAGGACGGGATAAAGAACTGGCTGAAGAATTATATAGGACCCTGGTGAGATTCTTCGGGCTGCACCACCAGAAATTCCTTCGTGCCTTTCGGGAGGGTGAAAGCCCGGGCGCCCGGCTCAAGAAAAACCAGCAAAAACTGATCGCCCTTCTTTACTGCGGCGGTCCGGCCACCCCTAGTGAGCTCAGCAGGAAACTGGACTTGGAAAAGGGAGGGGTTACCACTTTGCTGGACTCCCTCGAGAAGGCAGGGTTGGTCGCCCGCAGGGAGGCACCGGCCGACCGGAGGAAACAAATAGTGGTGCTCACCCCCCAGGGTAAGATGCATATGGAAAAGGTCATGGCCGAGCACCAGGAAATACTCTCAAATATCCTAAAGAAACTTGATCGATCGGAGGTAGAAGAATTGATAGGGCACCTCCGCAAAGCCATAGAAATCATCGAACGGTTGTAAAGAGCACCCTGGGAGGATGGCCAGTCTTCCACGGCAGCCCCAGTTCAGGCCCTGAGGAAGGCGGGTCGTGGCCTGGAGTCACGGCGGCCGTAGCCGGGGAGGAGGATTGGGTTTCAACCTGAAACCTCACCGGATCCTGAAGGCCAAAGGGCCGCCTAGGCGGCCATTGGTACGACCTGGGCTTTTGGAGCGAGCGAAAGCCAAGGCGCAGGCCTAGCCTCGAAAATGGGGATGCACCAGGCCGGCAGGCTGGCGCATCCCCAGTTTTAAATTTCCGGCATCAAGGAAGGTAGGAGACATAATAAGCGGCGACAACCTACTCTGAAAGCTTTTAACACATAATATCCAACTTGCCACAAGCCCATAACGCGCCTTTTGGTAGTAGAACTGGCCACCAGTTTCCGGTGATATCCTTTCTCTTCACCATAGGCTCCGGCCAGGAGAAGAAAGAAATAAGCATACACTACTACCAATAGTAAACGCTCATAGCGACAAGCAGCAGAAAGAATTACCCCGTGTAACCCCAGGCCCGTGCGCAGGTTCTTAAAGTCTTTAAACTTTTCCTCGATATCCATGCGATGTCCGTAGCCCTGAGGTACTCTTTTCGCCTCCCAATCCAGATTAGTAACTAAAAACCATGGCTCCTCCTGCCCAGGTGCGAATTGGTAAATGAGCCGTACCGGATACTTCTCCTTCTTATGGTAAAGTACCCGGCCAAAATCAATTAGTTGGTTTGGGCGCACAGGAAAGCGTTGTAAACTCCCGGTAAATTGCTCACTATCTATCCAGGCAGTGCCCGAAACTCGAATGATATACTTGAACCCTAAAAACCCCAATTTCTTAAATAGCTCCACCCGCCCAAAACCGCGGTCGGCCAGTATAATAGCTTCAATCCCTTGAGGAATAATTTCTTTCAGCTTCTCTAGCAGCCTTTCTTCTTCCTGGTTCTGGCTATAGCTTGGATTTTCTTTTTCAACTACTCGCCATAGAATAGGTATGGCTCGGGTATCTAAAATAACGCTGGCAAAAAGGGCCTGATGCTTTTTATCATGCAAGTCCGTCCAATCCAAAGCTATAAGTAATCTTTTTCTTGAATTTGCAAGCCACGTATATGCCTCGGGCTATAGCTGCGACACCAACACGGCGCGACTTCATCAGGCCGTATACCAAGGCTGCTAGTGTTTTTCTTTGGGACTTGCGAAGATCGCTAAACCATGCTACAAAGTTCTTGACAAATCTCTTAAAACTCATGGGAATCCTCCTTTCGTGCCTATCATTTACAAATATCTCTTCGAAAGGAGGGTTCCCTTTTCCTTTCTCATATTCAGCCTCAGAATCGTTAGAATCGTCAAAACTGGGGATTCGCCAGGCCGGCAGGGGATTGACGGAAGGAGACAGGCATGGTATAATTAATCTCGGTTCGAGGCCCTATCGTCTAGTGGACTAGGACGCCGCCCTCTCACGGCGGTAACCGGGGTTCGAATCCCCGTAGGGCTACCACAATAAGCAATATCAACATTTCCGGGCTACGGCCCGGATTTTTTCTTGCCCTAAAACCCCGCCAGGGACACCGCCCTCCGCAGATACAGGAGGGTGGTCGTTTTCCAACCTGTATTTCCTTGCAAGCCCCAGCTCACAGCCGTCGAGGGGCTTATTTTTTTAGTACAGTTCCGCCCCGAGGTTAATATATTAACTTTAGGGCAGGTGAAAAACCGGTGCCTCTGCTCTGGACTCTAGAGGACGACATATGGAATATCACTTCCGGCCCCGGCTGGCTGAACTATGCTTATATTCTAACCGGAAGGCCGGTCGCCGGCATCGCTTATTACCTCTCCTCTCTCGACCCCGCGGGGCGCCTACACCTTTTGCTAAGGACGGCGGAGGGACGCAATATTTATGTCTATTGGCAGGGCCGATCCTGGCAAACTCTATCCCTGCCTTGCCGAGACGGAGAAGAGCCCTATGGCTTGGTAGTGGACGGCACCGGCAGGAAGCACATATTACTGCGTTTGGGTCCAGGTAGAGTGAAGCACCTTCTTTATCAGGGAGGAGACTGGCTAATCCGCGAACTGCCCTTTACCCTGCCCCCCGAGCCTTTATGCTTTGCGCTGGAGGATAGCGAGCGCCTTTTCCTCTGCTGGGAAGAGGTCACCGGCGGGATGAAAATTCTCCTCTCCTCCACCTACACCCGGGCAGCGGGGTGGAGCCCGCCCTGCATTATAGGCCAAGAAAGGAAGGAGGCCGGGATTTATTTCTACGGACCGGAGGCTTCACGGCTTTACTGGCTGGTCTGGAAGCCGCAAGGCGGCAGTTATGGTCTTTACTACTATACCCGGCAAAGGGCCCGCCGCCTATCGAGAAAGGAATACTTGGGGGAGGTACTGGAATTACCGGACCGGGCCCCCGTCCGGCTAATCCTGGGGTCTGCAACGCTCCTTTGCTGGACGGCCAAGGGTAAATTCACCTTTTGCCTGAGGGAGTCCCCCGGCACAACCTGGAGCAAAGTACAAACCGATTATCTCTTTTTCCCTGCCTGCCTGGAAGCGGTGGCCGGATGGCCCGACTTACGTAGGGATAAGATAGCCTTTACCAAAATCTGCGGCTTGGACCTCCAATGGCCCCTCATTTTGACGGCAGAACAGATTCTGCCCTATTGCAGGGCTTTGGTGTCACGCGGATAAAGGGCTGACGCACCCCGCTTTTCAGAAGCGCGCTTTAGCACCCACTTTCTCCTGAGCCTCGGGGTTACGCCAGGGAATTACCCCTTAAAGAAGAGCCCCTTACCCTACCCCCTACTCCGTAATTCCTTGACCTTGGCAATTTCGTCTCCATAATCCTCGTAATGTTCTACCGTAGTCTCCAGGAGCATGGGCAAGCTGCCTAAAAAGGGATGGTTTACAATGACGCCGATGCCCTCGTCCCCCAGTTCGCCTTTACCTATGCAGGCATGACGGTCCCGGTGGCTGCCTAAGGGAGCCAGGGAATCGTTTAAATGCATTACTTTAACGCGCTCCAGCCCGATCTTTTTCTCCAGGGCCGCCACCAAGTCATCACACCCGTCGGGGGTTTTTAGATTCCACCCTGCGGCAAAAAGATGGGCCGAATCGATACAAATACCTACCCGCGGCGACCAATCCAGTAAGTCCAAAATCTGGTGCAGATCCTCCAGACTACCTATTTCCCCCCGTTGCCCTGCCATAGTTTCCAGGAGGAACCTCGTTTTCACTTCCGGGGTTTCCTCCAGGCCCTGGCGGATGACCTCGGCCAGGCGGTGTAGGGCCTCTTCACGGTCACCCTTATGCCGGCCGGGATGGCTCACTACGTATTCCGCCCCTATAGCGGCAGCCCTAGCCATATCTTCTCGCACTACCATAGCGGCAAAGTCCTTTAGCTTCCCGGGAGAGGCGGCCAAATTGACGGTGTAAGGCAGATGACCTACCACCGGGTAAATATCCAGCCGCTCCCTCTCCGTATACCACTCTTCTATCTCTTCCTTCCCGATGTGGCGCGCCCGGCCGCCCCGGGGGTTCCGGGTGAAGAACTGGAAGGTATTGGCGCCGATACGTTCGGCCATAAGGGCCGCCTTGGGCAGACCCTGAGCGATGGATAGATGGGAACCAATGCGCACGGCGGATTCTCCTGACTCTTGTTAAATGCAGTAATACCTTACCACTACCCCCTTCTATTGTCAACCTTAAGGGGCCGAACCGGCCCCTCAAGAACAAGTCCTTCATATCTTTTGTACGTAATGATACCCCAGCTGGCGAATATGAAAGCAGATGGTTTCTAGAGTTATTTGCCAGGGATTATAAGTTACGATCAAACGCCGCTGGCTTAAGAGGGGAATGGCCCTGGACACCCCGGGAAGTGTACCCAGCATATCTACCAGTTTAGTGCAATCGTCTTTGGTGGTCATATTGGTAATCACCAAAGTAACGCTCACCTGCTGTTGCCGGTTAATGTCCGCGGCACGCCTGCCCGGGGTTTCGGGGGGCAGCGGTGGGACGGCCCGGTGTTTAAGGCGGTCATAGTAGAAAGTCACCCTTTCCCACTCCTCCCGTTTAAAGACTACTTTTATCTTATGAAGGGGCTTTCCGGCTTGCTCCTAGGTCATTTATCGACGAGGTCACATATTCTGTACTGGGGTGTTGACTCCTTACTGAGAAAAGAGGGGTGAAAGATGGATATTACCGTTGCCCTCCGGCAGATAACCGAACCGGGGCCAGAGCTGCAGGCTTTATTTGTTGCCCTGAATCGGGAACTGGAGGCCCAGGGAATTAAGGTCATCCTTCTCCCGGCCCGGGCGGACGATGGAATATTATTACAGCTCTGGAATGTGGACGTGGCCATCGCCCTCACCCAAGTAGGGCGGACGGCCGAAGGCCCTCCGGGGGACAGCAGTATACACTTTTATTACTCCTGTAAGAGGCGACAGGAGAGTCTAGCCGTTATTGCCGCCATTGTCCAGGAGATGCTCCTCGGCAGAGAAATAGTCTCCTACTCCCTGGCCCGAAGTTGGGACTTCCTAAAACAATATCGCTACTACAGGTTGATAAGAAATTCCGGGGTACCGTTGGTATTGATGGAACTCCACCATTTTCGCCTCACCCCGGAGGAGATCGAACGCCTCACCGGCTGGATCGTTAACGGAGTGATAAACCATTACGGCCGGCGCGGTGACGATACAACTCAAGAGGAGCCGGAAAGGACGCCCCTTCAAATGGAGGAAGAGCCGACACCGGAAGACGGCGGCGAAGCCTCGGATGTGCCTTCGCCGCCTCCGGAAGAGGTTGAAGCAGAACCACTACCCCAAGAAGGGGAAGCGGTGGCGGAATCCCTCATGGAAGAACAAACGCCTACCCGAGGAGAAGAAAGGAGCCATGAAGGGGATGCCGCTTCCAGCCGCGAAGCCCCCCTTCTCCCCGTGGAGGGCGGCAGCACAAAGGCAGGTGTTCCCTCTCCCCCCAAGCAGGTCAAAGCACCGGCACCTGGGAAACAGCGTTACTGGGGAACCAACCCCCTGTCCCCCCCGGGTGACGGTCCCGTTTACTTCTTTAAGCGGCAGGGAACACCCGAACTGCCTCCTAGCAGGATAGACCCTTTACGGCTCCAGTTGATGGCGAGGGGCTATCAAAGCTCCCCGCGGGCCGCGGCCATAGGTGGCAAGGCGGCGAAGCCCCCTTCCCTTCCCTGGGCCCCCGGTTGTCCGCACCGGGTATTGCCCGGTGCTCTGCCCGACTCCCTGGAGCCACGGGTTAGTTCCTCTCCGGAAAACATTTTTGCCGAGCTCAAGGGCCTGGCGGCCTCCCTCCCTGGGCAGAGGGAAGCTCCGGTAGGGCCTCCGGAAACGAACAAAGCACCGTGATAAAGCGGTGCTTTGTTCGTTGTGCGCCCGGCATGGGCGTTAACTTGGTGGTGAAAGTCCGCTGCAGGCGAGGCAGCACAGTCTGCTAGCCAAAGGCAAGGGTGCCTACCGCGAGGTAGGATTCGAAGGAAGCCGGAGGCAAAGCCACGGCCCGATGAACAAGAACCCCATAGGAGGCTAGACCGTTCGGATGAGCTGGCAACACACAGCGAAATCCCAGGCTGCCAAGGGGCGGTAGAGTAGATGGGGCGGGCGCGGGGCGAAGGTTAACGCTCTTACCCGGGGAGGCCTGCCGGATAAGCCAGGGAAAGCTGGCAACCCGTGTCGGAAGGCACGGCTGAACCGGCAGGAGTCAGCAGAGGGCATAGTACCCAGGGGGTCATGAACACCAGGGGAAGGCCCGAACATCAAGTCAGAGGTGAAACCGATGCGTTCGCGAGAAGGACGAAGACAGCAGAAAACCCCGCAAGGGGCCTGTCCGCGGGAGGAAGTGGTGAAGCCACGGGGGACCGCGGGAGGGCCGAGTTCTTCTCCGGCACAAAGCGGAACGTCACCTCGCGGAGGCCAAGGTAGCGGCCTGATGGAGCAGGTGGTGGAAAGGAGCAACATGCTGGCCGCGTTAAAGCGGGTAGAGCGGAACGGAGGCGCGCCCGGCGTGGACGGCATCCCGGCCGAAGGGTTGCGGGACCAAATACGCGTTTGACAAGGCCGCGCATCCGGGGAGAACTGCTCGCGGGAACCTACAGACCAAAGCCCGTGCGCCGGGTCGAAATCCCGAAACCCGGGGGAGGCAAACGGAAGCTGGGGATACCCACAGTGATGGACCGCCTGATCCAGCAGGCCCTCCTGCAGGTATTGACGCCCATCTTCGAACCGCAGTTTTCAGAAGGCAGTTTCGGGTTTCGACCCGGAAGGAGAGCCCACGACGCGGTAAAGAAGGCGCGGCAGTACGTAGAAGAAGGATACGAATGGGCTGTGGACCTGGACATCGAGAAATACTTCGACCGGGTAAACCACGACATACTCATGGCCCGAGTGGCCCGAAAAGTAACGGATAAGAGGGTACTCATCCTTATCCGCCGTTATCTCCAGGCAGGCGTCATGGTAAACGGAATAGTCATAGAGACGGCAGAAGGGACGCCGCAGGGTGGACCTTTAAGCCCGTTACTGGCCAACATCCTCCTGGACGACCTGGACAAAGAACTGGAAAAGAGGGGCCACAAATTCGTCCGTTACGCCGACGACTGCAACATCTACGTCAAAAGCAAACGAGCGGGAGAAAGGGTCATGGCAAGTATCCGCAACTTCCTGCAGGAGCGGTTGAAGCTCAAGATTAATGAGCAAAAGAGCGCGGTAGACCGACCGTGGAAACTGAAATTCCTGGGGTTCAGCATGCACAAACGCAAGACAGGAGAAATTCTTATCCGCCTGGCGCCTCAGACCATCGAGCGGGTGAAAGGGAAAATTCGGGAGATAACTGCCCGGAATAAACCCGTGAGTATGGCCGAGCGTATAGAGCGTCTCAACGCCTACTTGGGCGGGTGGATAGGATACTTTGCCCTGGCCGAAACGCCCAGCGTCTTTGAGGAGATAGAAGGCTGGATGCGGAGGAGGCTACGCATGTGTCTCTGGAAGCAGTGGAAGCGAGTACGGACAAGATACCGCGAACTGCGTGCACTGGGGCTACCAGAGTGGGTAGTACATCAATTTGCCAATGCTCGCAAAGGGCCATGGCGGATGGCCCATGGGCCAATGAATAGAGCCCTGGGCAATGCCTATTGGCAGTCCCAGGGCCTCATGAGCTTAACCGACCGCTATTCTTGTCTTCGTCAAGCTTGATGAACCGCCGGATGCGGACCCGCATGTCCGGTGGTGTGAGAGGACGGGGGCTAGCCGCCCCCTCCTACTCGATCGGTACCCGTAAGGTTATTGCTTTGTCGCGGCCCTCGCCTACGTGCATTGGGCGGGCGGCGAAGGTGGGCAGATGCCGGGAACTACCACGCAGGGAGCCGGGACGCAGAAACCGTAGCTAGGCACCAGGAGCTGTACCGTAAGGACGGTTTTCACTACCAAGCATACCTCAAAGTCGCAGGTGACGGTAACCTGATCCGCGGCCACGGCGGAAATTACGCAGTTGCAGAAGAGAAGGGTGCTCTCCGAGCAGTCTACATTAACCCCTTCGGGAGCGCACAAAGTTACGATTTTACTAAAGGTAAAAACGCGGTCAACGGTTTCCGCCGGGGCATTGGGATTGGCCAGAGTAAGGGGAACCGAGACGACCAGGGTCAAGGTGGCAAAACCGTCCTGGCCCGGAGTAGAGTTGACCACCGAGCAAGAAATGCTCTGGCCTGCCGTGAGGGCGCAAGGAACAGCCTGCCCTACGGTAAAGGTGCCGGTAGGCCATTCGTTACCTGCTCCGGTACTCACTACTGTATCACGGCTGCGGTTTTCCACCTGGAAGCAGCTGTCGTAAACCTTATCCACCACAATGCATTCAATCCGCGTCGGGGGCGGGCAACCCTCCGGCGGGCACGGGCCGGGCTGAATTTGTTGCTGCTGGATTACGGCCTCTTCCGACATAGAGGGATAACCTCCTTTAATAACAGGGAATTCTATCTACTGCCTGATATATCATATTTTGCCGGCCCGGCTATTGTTACCAAAAGGAGGCCCTTTTCGGGCTACAAAAAAAAGGGTTCCGCCCTTTCAAGTAGACAGAACCCTCTTTTCTTTCTCTGGCTGCGGGACCTGGATTCGAACCAGGACAACATGATCCAGAAGCACCATCTGTTTGTTTACAGTTGTCTAAACCGTTATTTTTCAAGGACTTCATCGTCTATCTGGTGTATCGAGTCCATAGTTTTCTATCTCCATTGCTGTCAAAATGGCTGTCAACCCCTGTCGTTCACAATTTCACCATTACTATTTCCTATAACGTGGAATGGTCTCCACGTCCCGGTGCTCATTGCGAACCAGATCAATATACGGGTAACGGGCAACTTTGACGCGGATCTCTTTCTGCGGAGTACCCGGTGTTCCCCAGATCAATGTGAGTTCCTTCCCTACCTCTGCATATTGGCGATCGATAAACCCGAGAGATATCATTCTGTTGTAATAGTAGCTACAGATACGGCCAGTGCTGATCCCCACCTTCTTGCCATTCGCCATTACCCAGTCAGCACGATATATGAATACCCCTCCAGCGGTGTTATCGAGATAGTACTGATCCAGCGGCTCGGCATCTATTCTTTCGCAAGGTTCTACTTCCCGGCCCCGAAATTGAGTAGCATAGACAGCAGCGATATCATCTGCGTTCCATTCCAGGGTTACCACGGTTCGCGGAGGATTTTGAGCGATTTTCTCCAGTGCCTTTCTTCCCGGAAATTCATGATTGAACTTTACCAGGTGTCCCCAGCCAACATCGTATGGAGTAACGAAACGGACATCAAGATCGTCTCCAACACTTCCCATCAGCCGACGGTTCATGTTGTACCAGGCCAAATCAGGACGGCCTTTCAGATAAGCAGACAGACCTCCGTCGACCGCGTACCGCCCCTCGTCGGATTCAAACCAGGGCAGCGGATAGTGAATATGGATATTAGGAAACCCTCCCTCGGTGTGGCTCATACAATAGGCGCGGAAACCAAGCTTCTTGGCGCCAAACGACTTGCCTGCCTCCCAAATCCTCTGATAGACTTCATCGAAATCTTCTATAGGCCCGTGAACTTCATAGGCCAGGTTACCAGTCATGCCAAGCCTAATTATCCGTATGTCCTTGTTACCCATCTTTGCCATGCGGTGAGTCGCAAATTTAATATCATGCAGGTCGCACTCACAGGCTTTTTCAAGTATTTCCAAGGACTTTTCCCCAGCAATCTGGATGAAGTATTCCTTCCCAGTAATGTCCTCCCCTACCACATCCATACCGCTCGTCTTAACTAGATAATCAATGGGCGGGTTCAGCCAGTAGGTGCGGAAAGTATCCTCTGCAATTTTAATCACCACACCATCTGTCAGAATCTGCCCTTT
The DNA here is from genome assembly GCF_013167955.1 of Thermanaeromonas sp. C210. Taxonomy (NCBI): domain Bacteria; kingdom Bacillati; phylum Bacillota; class Clostridia; order Neomoorellales; family Neomoorellaceae; genus Thermanaeromonas; species Thermanaeromonas sp. C210. The sequence continues at coordinate 9,587 of NZ_BLWF01000004.1, read as the reverse complement.
TTCATTGCAAATCACTGCATGCCGGATCCCTTTATCACCAAGATTGCTAAAATCGTTAACACAGATGGAGTTCAAAAATTTCACTACATCTGGACCTTTCACGTCATAAACCGGGGATAGCATGAGGCTCAGCCCGAACCAGGCGGTTGTTTTTGAAGCCAGAATCTCATCTTTGTACCCAGTATATTCATAAGGAACAAGAACCCCAGGCCGTATAGCAAATAACAAAGTAGCACCTTCATACACCGGACTGTTCGGCGAATACATAAATACCATCTCCTTTTAACACAAGATAGGCCTTTTCACAGATTAAACGCAGAAGGCAATTTGTCGGGCTTTTCGCAAACGCCCAGAAGTTTATACACACTACCCTTGGACAGCCTGTTGACCCCTGACATTACTACCCGGTTTAGAGCCACCTGGGTTATCCGGTTTACGTTACGACCAAAATCGCTTCGTATCCTCTGCACATAAGCGAGTCCAGCGAAAAACAGAGATGTCTCCCCACCTCCTCTCCTCCCGGTTTACTTGCGGTTGGACTATATCACGTCCACATTCTCCCGTCCTGCTATTATTTATAACATTCCTCTTAGTTCTAAATCTTCAGCACCAAAATCAAAACTTCTGGTTCATTTTTCGTCATTTTTGCACAAGGTATGGTATAATCAGTGGAGGAATATAACAGACGCGGAGGAGGCAAGAGATAATGAACCTCAATATGCATATCATCCTTGACGAGTTGAAGCCCTTTAACCCCAGAGCAAAACTCGATGAGTCCATAGAGCTCCACCTGAAACAGGCGAGAATCGTTAAAGAGCTTCCCCGCCTTCCTTCCAAAGACTATCTTTACGTCTTGGAGGCAGAAACTCTGGCTAGCGGGGTGGACACACTCGCGGCAGCAGATTTATGCGTTGTCTGCGTTGGTCCCTTGGACGACAGACTTTCCCAACAGCTCCCCTGCAACCTTATCAATATAGACACCTCACTTGATGTTCTGGAAGTCTTCCATATGCTCCAGGATATCTTCGAAAAATACTCCACCTGGAACAGGCGTATGATTGACGCTATAATACAGAATGAGCCCTTGCAGACAATATTTGATATCGGCGCCACAGCTTTGGAAAATCATCGCCCTGTTCGATGCCTCCCTTGCGCTTATTATGACCGCAGGAAAGCTTCCGGAGAACTACCAGGGTACCATCTGGGAAGAGGTAATACGGTACGGGTATTCCCCTGTGGAAAGCTTGTCTTTTCCGGAGCGGAAAAAGATGAGCGAATGGGTCCGCACCAGGAAGAAACCGTTTTTTTATAAAAGTAACTCCTCGGACAGATATACTCAGATGATAGCCGGTCTCAGCATTAACGGAAAACACTTCGGCACCTTTGGTCTCATCGACATCAACAAACCTTTTACCCTGGGCCAGCTATCCCTTGTCTATCACCTGAAAAACGTGATGGAGCTAGCCATCTCCAAGAACCGGGAGCTCACGGACATAACAGAAGAACCCTTCTACTTCATCGAGAGGTTGCTGAACGGATTCGAAGTGGAAAAGAAAGTAGTGGAGTATCATCTAAGAAAGAGAAAGTGGGGTCTTGAGGACGGCTTCTACCTCCTCAATTTTTCATCTCCCGAACAGAGCTTGGACGAGGTATTGTTTAAGACGTACATATACCGTATAAAGAAACTTATTGGAAGAGCCATTATATTTACGTACGAAAATTCAATTATTGCCGTCCTCCGCGAAAACGACTACTCACTTGATGATTCGGCCTTCTTGAAGGAGCTAGATGAACTACTTTCACGGATCGGCATCAAATGCGGAATCAGCCTGAAGTTCTATAACTTTCTCAACCTCAAGTACCCTTACATCCAGAGCAAAATAGCCCTGACGGAAGGGACTAAAAAGGATCCCCACAGGTGGAGGTATTATTTTCGGGATTACTACATAGACCATATCCTAAGATCTCTGGATAAGTCCACCAGCCTGAAAAGCCTCTGCCATCCTCTAGTACTGAAACTCAAAGAATACGACGAAAAAAACAATACCGAATACGTCCGGTGTTTGTATACCTACCTTCAAAACGGCCTTAATATCTCGCAGACCGCCAAGAAGCTTTTCATTCATAGAAATACCTTGACCTACAGGCTAAGCCGGATATTCGAGATCCTGGGAACAGATTCCCTCCGAGAAGAAGAACTTTTTCTATTCTTTTTCTCCTGCTTAATAGCAGAATACTTCTCGTAAACGCAAAATAGCTTAATTCCTTTCCTTTGACAATACCAGGCAGACCTTCTCTTCTTCCAGTACCACGTAGGCTTAGGCCACGCCTTTGAGGGAGAATTCCAATGCCCGGGCTCCACGAAGACTACCTCTAAGCGGGTGGCCTTTGTACGGGTTTTCTTTGAGGTTTAGGATCTCTTTGGTAGCCCTTTGCGTCAAGTCCCGCAACCTCAGAAGGTCTTTTTCTGCGTTCCTGGTCAGGCGCTTACCTGCCGTATCTTATTCTCACAGGTGACACCGCCAAACCTCTTCTTCAGGTATCAAAGAATAGCATCCTGCTTTGCTTCTATTATGCCTTCCGCCTTCGCGCCCGCCACCATGGAGGCCCTGTCTCGGACGGCCTTTTCCGCTGCGGCGCTCCAGCTCGGCCTTCCTAAAGACATCCTCAACGGTCAGGGCTTTTTCAGCTGCCTGGTTTTTCTCAGCAGCCAACTTTACCCCCCTTTTCGCAGGACAGTCGTTGGCGTATAAACAAACGGGGAACGGCCCGGATAAGAACCAGCCGCCCATGGAGGCCTGCCCGGTCTTTGCTCTATGCTCCGATTTCCTCTAGCCATTACCGGCCAAAAGGAAAACGGCCCGCAGGTGGGACCGCCAGGACTGCCTGAGATTATCCGATCATGCTGTTACCCCTCGACAAAATTATCTTACTTGGTAGGCTTTGCTCCGATGGACGACTTCGGAAATATGTACTTCCCTCTTGTCGAACCGATACCGGAAAGTTACCCTCCAATCACCTACCCGAAGTCTAAAAACATCTCTTTGCCCCTCTAACTTCACGACATCTCCTTCAGGCGGGAAACTCCGCAGGCTTCTCTCGATTGCCGACTTGATCCTCACCTGTGTTTCCCGCTCAAGCTTTTTCATCTGCCTTATGGCCTTGGGGGAGAAAATAATCTCAAATACCAAGTTCCTTCCAGACATCTTCAGCCTTCACGCCTTTACCCGCTTCGATTTCGGCAAATCCTGCTTCGATCTCCTCAGCTTCTTCCGGAGTAATCCGCTCTGTCGGCCAGGCCATGGACTCCAGGATGACTAGGAGCGCCTGTACCTGTTCATCGGTTAACCGGTCGATGAGAACCTTGGCATAGTCGCGCGGTTCGCATGGCAAAGCCATTACATTCACCCCCTAGACCATTATACCTGCTTACTGTCGATTTTACCACCTCGTTATTGTTTTTACTGAACAGGATCAGTTAAGCGACCCCCCCAGTCGGTTTCACCTGCTTCCAGCCGGCGGACCAGCCCCTACAGGGCTTCGGTGTGCCCGGACAGCTCCTCCCACAGGATCACATCACGCCCTTCCAAGCGGGGTGCTCGGGCACGTCGCCCCTCCTGATTTTTTCTTCCAGCTCCAGGTATCCCGAAGCGCCGTACTTCTCCTTTAGAGATTTGATGAGGCTGTTGTTCTCCTCGACCTTGGAGAGCAGGAACTTCTTTACACCCTCTCTGAAGATGATCTCCCCCGGTATGCCGAGGACGTCTTCGGCCTCTTTGATTATCCGATCCAGCACGTCAACGATCACCCCACGAGTATTATACCCCAGAAATTCACTTGTTTTCCAGTTTTGTGTACCTTGGTTGGGCGTGTAAAATCCTATCTCAAAACTCTCCTTCTTTCTCGATCAGAACCCTGAAAAACAAGAAAGCCGGGGATGTCTCTCCGGCCAGGTGGAATTCGTCCAGGACAATAACCGGAGTGATACCCCGCACCTGCTTTAAGTATTAAAGGAAGTAGTCCACATCGGAACGTAAACGAGGCGACGGAGCTGCCCCCATGAGGAAAAAGGAAGCGGCCCCGTTCAGCGTCAAGGAGGTGAGGAGGTTTCTGGAGGCCGCCGCAGTCGAGTGTTTTTTCCCTGTAGGGGTCAAATAGGGGTCAAACGAGGTAAATTTTAAAGCCTCCCAATTTCGGGAGGCCTTGATTTTCCTTGGCTGCGGGACCTGGATTCGAACCAGGGCAACATGATCCAGAGTCATGTGTGCTACCGCTACACCATCCCGCAGCGTTCAGCAATAATTATGATAGCACGGGCCGCCTCATTCGTCAAGGGCCATTTAAACTTCCGCCTTCAGCGGCCCCTTCTATATTTTCTTGTATCCACGCAATGGCCTGCTCCAGCCGGGCAACCACCCTCTCCTTCCCCAGGAGCTCTAATATCTCAAAGAGGCCGGGTCCCATGGTTCGGCCGGATACGGCCAGCCGCGTGGGATGGATGAGCTGGCCGGCGGGGATATTCAGCTCGGCGGCCAGGTCCCGGTAGGCCTTCTCTGTGGTTTCCATGTCAAAGGTTTCCAGCTTCTGAAGCCGCTCCTTGGCCTGCCGCAACAAATCTGCCACACCGGGCCGGGCGAAGAACTTGCGTACACCCTTCTCTTCGTATTCCGTCACCTTGGCAAAGAAATAGCTGGCCGCCTCGGCTACTTCGGCCAGGGTTTTTACCCGGTCCCGGACGGCTTCTACCACGGCCCGCACGTAGGGATAATCTTCCTCGGGTAAGGGATCGGGCAGCAGGCCCTGGGCCTGGAGAAAAGGCAGGGCCATTGTGGTAATCCTGTCTAGATCGCTTTCCCTCAGATAGTGACCGTTCATCCACGTAAGCTTCTTAGTATCATAGATGGCCGCATTCTTTGACACCTTTTCCAGGGAGAACTGGCTTATTATGGCCTCCAGGGGCAGGATTTCTTCTTCCCCCTCGGGCGACCAGCCCAGTAGGGCCAGATAGTTGATGATGGCCTCCGGCAGGTAGCCCGCTTCGCGGTATTCCTCCACCGACGTGGCACCGTGTCTCTTGCTTAATTTGCTGCGGTCCGGCGCCAGGATCATGGGCACGTGGGCAAAAACGGGCAGCTCATACCCAAGGGCCTGGAAGACTAAGATCTGCTTGGGTGTGTTGGACAGGTGCTCCTCCGCCCGGATAACATGGGTAATCCCCATCTCGTGATCGTCTATCACGGTGGCAAAATTATAAGTGGGCATGCCGTTGGACTTGACAATTATAAAATCATCAATGGTAGCATTGTCAAAGGCCACCTCGCCCCGGATAACATCGGACACTACCGTAGTCCCGGTGTCGGGCACCGCCAGCCGTATGGTGGGCCGCCGGCCCTCGGCTTCCAACCTGGAGCGCTCATCGGGGGTAAGATACCGGCACCGGCGGTCGTACATGGGGGCCAACCCCTTGGCCTGGGCCTCGCGCCGGCGCTCGGCCAGCTCTTCCGGCGTACAGTAGCACAGATATGCTTTGTCCTCCACCAACAGCTTTTCTGCCGCCCGGCGGTACAGCTCCAGGCGTTCTGATTCCAAATAGGGACCTTCATCCCAATTCAAGCCCAGCCATTCCAGGGAACGCAGGATAGACCGGTAGGATTCCTCCGACGAACGTTCCAGGTCCGTGTCGTCGATGCGCAAAACAAAGGAGCCTTTATGGCGCCGGGCAAAAAGCCAATTAAAAAGAGCCGTGCGGGCTCCCCCTATGTGTAGACTCCCTGTGGGACTCGGTGCAAACCGAACGCGAACGGACAACGTGTCTCACTCCTCGTCTATCAGTTCTCGGTACAGGTCTATCAGCCGGCGGGCCATGGCGGACGAAGACAACCTGTAAGCGTTTTCCGCAGCCCTCGTCCCCATCCGGCGGCGCAAATCCCTGTTAAGAATTATTTCCTTCAGGATGGCGATGAACTCCTCCTCATCCGGCGGCACCAAAAAGCCGTCCACCCCGTGTTTCACCATTTCTTTCACCCCGTAAGCGGCTACGGCCACCACCGGTAGCCCGGCAGCCTTGGCCTCGGCGATAACCAGGCCCTGGGTTTCGGTCAGAGAGGCAAAAACGAACACATCGGCTCCCCGGTAAACCTTCGGCATGTCCTCGAAAGGGAAAGCACCCAGGAAATGGACCGCCTCCAACACCCCCAGGCGCCGGGCCTCCTCCCTCAGGTGCCCTTCCAGGGGGCCGCTGCCTACCAGGACCAGGTGGGTAAAGGGGGCTTCCCGCCGCAGGCGGGCAAAACACCGCAAAAGAAAATCCAGGTTTTTCTCCTTGCCGAGGCGGCCCACATGGAGAAGAACAACGTCTTCCTCCCCCAGCCCGGTCTTCCGCCGCAGCCAGCCGGGGTCGCCCCTTTGATACTCTTCTACCACAATCCCCGTGGGCAGGGCTTCAATCCTCGCCTTAACACCGTTCTCCCTCAGAAAGGAGGCTACTTCCGTCGTAGGAGCTATGACCAGGTTACAGCGGTTGCAAAAGTTTACGGCATACCAGCGGACAACCTTCGCGGCTAATCCGGGCGCCAGGGGAAAGTAATGGGCGTATTTATCGTAAAGGGTATGATAAGTAAATACCAGGGGCACGTCCAGATGCCGCGCCGCCCTCGCCCCGAGCCTGCCTACCATGAAAGGCGAATGGACGTGGATTACATCCGGCTGAAGCCTCGTAAGTAGTTTCCCCAGCCGGGGGGCCCAGGGAATGGCCAGGGCAAATTCTTTAAAATTGGGGGCCCGCACGGAAGGGAAGCGATAGATGTTCTCTTCCGGTCCGGAAGCACCATAACTCGGAGCAAAAATAAACACCTCGTGTCCCGCCCGCCTCAACTCCCGCGTGAAGGTCTCGATGGAGCGAACGACGCCGCTGCGGTAAGGAAGGTAGCTATCGGAAAAAAATGCTATCCGCAAGGCAGCTGTCCTCCACCTACCCGCATTTGCTGAAGCCGCAGCTGCAAGTAACGCACCCTTCCTGGTGACGGAGGCGCGAGCCGCATTCAGGACAAATACCCTGCCTTATCAATTCATCTTCACTGGGCCGCTCGTTGTCCTGCCGGCAACCCTCCAGGGTGGCGCTGATTTCTTCCCAGGCCGCCGCCAAATTGGCTTCCAGATTGGTGCCGAACTCCTGCCAGTTCTTGAGCTCCCGGGCCAATACCCGGCCGATGATGTCCGGGCAGGACTTGCCTATAATCCCCTTGTCCGTGGCACGGCGCCGCAGGAAATTAGGACAGCTCACCGAGGTCAGCTGGTCGATGATGGCTTCCGGGGCAATATTGGCCCTCAGGGCCAGGGAAATGAGCCGGCTAACACCCTCGGTAAACCCGCTGCAGCCCCCCGAGGAACCGGTGGTGATAAAGGTTTCGATCAGGCCCTCCTGGTCGTAGTTGACGGTAATATACATCTTTCCGCAGCCGGTCTTAACCTGCTCCGTCACTCCAATGGTTCGCTTGGGGCGGGGACGGGGATACGTCTTATCCCTGCTACGGTCCCCTTCCCTGCGGTCTTTGGCCCGGGCTCCGGTCACCAGGACCTCCTGTTCGCGGCTCCCCGAGCGGTAAACCGTAACGCCCTTACACCCCAGCTGGTAGGCCAGCTCGTAAGCCCGGCGCACGTCCTCTTTAGTGGCCGTGGGAGGAAAGTTGACGGTCTTAGAGACGGCATTGTCAGTAAATTTCTGGAAGGCGGCCTGCATGCGGATGTGCCACTCGGGGCTGATCTCCAGGGCCGTCACGAAGACCCGCCGCATATCGGCGGGTATCTCGGCAATATCCTTCACGGAACCGGTGGCTGCCACCTGCCGGATGATTTCCCGGCCTATCTCCGGCGAAAAGTTAGTGCGGATGTATTCTTCGAAAACCGGATTGACCTCTATGAGGCTCTCACCGTCCAGGACGTTCTTGGTGTAGGCCAGGGCAAAGACCGGCTCTATGCCGGACGTGGTACCCGCGATCATACTTATGGTTCCCGTGGGGGCGATGGTGGTACACGTGGCATTGCGGCGTTTGGTGCCGCGGTAAATGCTCCTTTCGATATTGGGGAAGCTGCCCCGCTCCTCCGCCAAGCTCTGGGAAGCCTTCGCGGCCTCCCCCTGGATGAAGGACATGACCTTTTCGCCCAGATTTACGGCTTCTTCCGAGTCATAGGGGATGCGTAGCTTAAAGAGCATGTCGGCCCAACCCATGACCCCCAGGCCGATTTTGCGGTTGCCCCGCACCATGGCGGTGATCTTCTCAATGGGGAACCGGTTTATTTCTATTACATTGTCCAGAAAACGTACCGACCAGTAAACCGTTCTGGCGAGCTTGTCCCAGAGGATCTCACCATTCTCCACCATGTGGGAAAGGTTGATGGAGCCTAAATTACATGCTTCGTAGGGCAGCAGGGGCTGCTCGCCGCAGGGGTTGGTGGCCTCGATTTCCCCCAGCTCGGGAGTAGGGTTGCCTTCATTCAACCGGTCCAGGAATACGATGCCCGGCTCCCCGTTGGCCCAGGCATGGCTAACGATCTTGTCGAAAACATCGCGGGCCTTAAGTTTTTCGTACACCTTATCCCCGAACTTTAATTCATAGTAATCGTCGCGGGCCACTGCTTCCATAAATTCTTTGGTCAATCCCACGGAGATATTGAAATTGGTTAATTCCTTATTGTCCTCCTTGCAGGAAATGAATTCCACAATATCCGGGTGGTCCACCCTCAAGATACCCATATTGGCCCCCCGGCGGGTGCCGCCCTGCTTGATGGCTTCCGTAGCCGCGTTAAACACCTTCATAAAAGATACAGGCCCCGAAGCCAACCCTCCGGTGGAACGCACGGGACTATTCTTAGGACGGAGGCGGGAAAAAGAGAAGCCCGTCCCGCCGCCACTCTTGTGGATAAGGGCCGCATCCTTAAGCGCGGTAAAAATCTCTTCCATGCTATCTTCCACCGGCAGGACGAAGCAGGCCGATAGCTGTCCCAGGGGGCGACCTGCATTCATAAGGGTGGGGCTGTTGGGCAGGAAGTCTAAACTCACCATAAGATCATAGAACTTCCGGACGTATTCTTCCAGCTCCTCGGGCGAAAGCTGGGGCGCAAACTCTTTTTCCGCTTCGGCTACCGCCCGGGCCACGCGCAGGAACATTTCCTCCGGCGTCTCGACAGGCACGCCGTTTTCCTTGCGCAAATATCTCTTTTCTAGAATGAGGCGCGCATTTTCTGTTAACTTCATTATTCTTCCTCCAAAATATTTCCATGTTATCTACAGATTTATCCACAATATCCACTGCATGGATATCATGGCAAAGGAAGGTAGACCTTGAAGCAGCTTCCTTCACCCACCCGGCTGGTAACCTCTATTTTCCCACCGTGGCCTTCGACCATTCGCCGGCTTAAGGTAAGCCCCAGGCCGGTGCCGTGTTCCTTGGTGGTATAAAAGGCTTCAAAGATCTTTTCCAATTTGTCCGGGGGTATACCCGGGCCGTTATCCTCCACGCCAATGACCACCATCCCTTGCATCCTTTCATGACGGGTCCATACCTTTATGTAGCCCCTAGGCCCGGCGG